>VHBQ01000011.1 GCA_016871855.1 Gemmatimonadota bacterium | reverse complement strand
CCGCCGCCACCGCCGCGGCGCAGGGCAAGGCCTATGGCAAGCCGCTGACGCTGAAGGAGAAGACGCCGATCTCGAAGATCCTCGCCGATCCGCACGCCTTCGCCGGCAAGCGGGTGCAGGTGGAGGGAACGATCGTCGAGGTCTGCGAGGAGCGCGGCTGCTGGATCAACATCGCCAGCGACAAGCCCTTCGAGAAGATCCGCTTCAAGGTGGACGATGGCGTGATCGTCTTCCCGCTCGACGCCAAGGGAAAGAAGGCGATCGCCGAGGGCGTGCTGAGCGTGACGCACCTGACGAAGGAGCAGGCGATGAAGCAGGCGCTCGAGATGCACAAGGAGCGCGGCACGATGGCCAAGTTCGACTCGACCAAGTACCTGAAGGGCGTCACGGACATCCAGATCAAGGGTGAAGGCGCGCGGGTCGTGGAGTGAGCGGCGCGAGCGCTGAAGGCGGCACCCCCGACGACGGCCATCGGTCGCACGGCATTCCCTGGCGGCGGTGGAGCATCGTGCTCCACCGCGACGTCGGGTATCTGGCCGTCGCGCTGACGATCGCGTACGCCATCTCGGGGATCGCCGTCAACCATATCGCGGACTGGAATCCCAACTACCGCGTGACGAAGACGTTCACGACGGTGGAGCCCATCGCGGCCGTTGCGCCCAACGATCTGGTGCCGGTGGCGATGCAGCATCTCAAGCTCACGGAGCAACCGCGAAGCTCGTTCCAGCCCGACTCCAACACGCTGCAGTTGTTCTACAAGGGAACCACGTACCACGTGGACCTTCCCACGGGCAAGGTGATGATGGAAGCGACGCGCGCGCGTCCGGTGCTGTATGAGATGAACCAACTGCACCTGAACCACTCCAAGCGCGCCTGGACGTGGATCGCCGACGTGTACGCCTTGGCGCTCCTGCTGCTCGCGATCACGGGGCTGTTCGTGTTGAAGGGGAAGAACGGGATCACGCAGCGCGGGGGGTGGCTCACCGCCGCCGGGTTCCTGCCGATCGTGTACTGGCTGGTGTTCCTGCGGTAGGCGTCGCTCCGGCGCTCGACCGCCCCCGCGTTGCGTCGCGCCACACCGGCGCCGATCTTCTCCGGGTGACCTCCTCGCGTCGCCTCGCTCGCATCCTCACGGCGGTCGCTGCCGTGGCGTGGCTCGCCGCCACCGGCTGGCTGACCATGCGCTCCGTTGGGCCGGCCAGACCCGTCCCCTTCTGGGGCTTCTTCACTGAAGTGATGGCCGGTGTGGACTACGCGCAAAACGTGGTCCTCTTCCTCCCGCTCGGCTGGATCGTAGCGCGTGCCGACTGGTCGTGGCGACGCGCCCTGTTGGCCGGCCTCTTCGTCAGCGGTGCCATCGAGTTCGCCCAACTCTGGGTGCCGGGGCGCACGACACAGGCGTCGGACATCCTGTGCAATACCGCGGGTGCCGCCCTCGGCTGGTGGATGGCCAGTCCGGTGCGGCGGCCGCGCGCGCGCCTGGCGATAGCGTTCGCGACACTCGCGGTGCTGCTCGGCCTCCACCAACTCAACACCACGTGGCCCGACATCGCTGACCGTGCCGACGGAGCGGGGGTCTGGCAGACCGTGTCACGCGTGGCCTGCCCAGACGAACTGCGCGACCACGCCATCTGCGTCGTCGTGCCGAACGTCGCGCAGGGCGGCAGCAAGTACGTGCGCGTGGTGGGCCCGAGCGAGGCCACTTTTGCTCGCGTGCAGAGCGACGCGCACGGTCGGCGCGTTGCCCGCCGCGACTGCGTCATCATGATGTTCGAGTCCACGATCGGCGCGCGCCTCAAGCTGCGCCCGCCGCTGGCCGCGGCCTGCGGCGTGGCCGACACGAGCGAGCTAGAGATGGCCCTGAACATCGGTCCGCGCCTCGAGCACGAACGCACAGGGGCGTGGACGCCGACGCGCGCGAGCGTGTGGACGTGGCCCGTCTGGCCGTTCACGGCGTATCAGCCGATGGTGCAGGTGGCGGCGGGCGCGCTGCTGTTCATCGTGCTCACCTCGCTGCTGATCGCCGCTTCCGCGTGGTACGTGCCGGCGGGGTACTTCGCGATGCTCGAGGTGGTCGCCTTCGTCGCGGGCTTCCGCATGCCAGGATGGTGGGAGGCGCTGTGGATCGCGCTGGCGTGGGGCGTGGCGCTCGCCGCGGTGGCGCTCGATCGCTGGTGGCGCCACGCAATGACGCCGGTTGCAGAAACCGCCCCTGAGAATTCGCTTTAGGCACCGCGCGCCTGCGGCGCGCGACGATCGCTCTCCACACAAGGAAGACGCCATGCATCCCGAAGAGCTCCTCGAGCAGCTCGAATCAGACCTGCGCACCATCGACGTGGACGAAGAGGCGCTTGGCATGGACCGTCGCCAGTTCATGTGGATGTCCATTGTCGCGGCGGCGGCGACGACCTTCGGCGCCGAAGCGGCGCGGGCACAGGGAACGGGCACGGGAGTGGCCAGCCCGCAGCAGGGACAGGTGCTGCCTCCCGTACCGCTAGGAAACGGCGAGGCGCCGGCGCTGCAGTTCCAGCCGTATCCGGGCGGCACGGGCGCCGTGATGGAGCGGCTGGCCAAGGCGCGCGGGCGCGCGGCGTTCGATCGGTCCGTCTTCACCGTGCAGCCGTGGGTTGGCACGGTGCCCACCAACTCGGAGGACATTGCCTTCCTGCCGGCGCATCGCCTCTCCGCGCTCATCAAGGCGCGCAAGATCACGTCGCTCAAGCTCACCGAGATCTACCTCGAGCGCCTCAAGCGACTGAATCCGACGCTCAACTGCGCCGTCACAATCATGGAGGATTCGGCGCGCGCCGAGGCCATCAAGGCGGACGCCGAGTTGAAGGCGGGGAAGTACCGCGGGCCGCTGCACGGCCTGCCGTACGGGCTCAAGGATCTCTTCTCGACGAAGGGCGTGCGCACGACGTGGGGGGCGAAGGACTTCGAGAGTCGCATCATCGACGAGGACGCGGAGATCGTCGTGCGCCTGCGGGAAGCGGGGGCCGTGCTGCTGGTGAAGCTGGCGACCGGGCTCTTCGCGCAGAACGACCAGTGGTTTGGGGGACGCACCAACAACCCGTGGAACCTCGTACAGGGGTCGAGCGGGTCGTCGGCCGGCCCGGCGTCGGCGACGATGGGCGGGTGCGTGGCGTTCAGCATTGGCACCGAGACGCAGGGATCAATCGTCTCGCCGTCCATCCGCTGCGGCGTGAGCGCGCTGCGCCCGACCTTCGGGCGGGTGAGCCGCTACGGCGGGATGACGCTGGCCTGGAGCATGGACCGGGTGGGCCCGATGTGCCGCACCATTGAGGACTGCGCGATGGTGTTCAACGTCATCCACGGCGTGGACGAGAAGGATCCGTCCACGGTGATGGCGCCGTTCCGGTTCGACCGCGCGCTCAAAGTGAACGCCTTGCGCGTGGGAGTGGACCCCAACGCACCCAAGGAGTTCGTGGAACAGCTCAAGGCGATCGGCATCAAGCCCAAGGAAATCGGTGCACGCCCGACGGTGCCCGGGTCAGGAAGCGGGCTCAACGTCGAGTATGCGGCGGCATTCGACGAGTACGTCCAGCGGAAGGCCAAGGAGATTGGGCTCGATCTCACCAAGCTTCCCGAACCGCGCGCCCCAGGTTCGCCGCCTGACACCGCCGCGATGCGCGCGGCCGCAGAGGCCGCCGCGCGGAACCCAATGGCGCCGGCGGACTGGAATCCCCGGTTCGTGAACGGGCGCACCACGCGGGCGTTCGACTTCCTGCAGCAGCAGCGGCGCCGCTACATGCTGATCAGCAAGTGGGGCGAGTTCATGAAGGAACTCGACATGTTCGTCGGGAACCCGCAGGCCGACGTGGGTCCGAACGCGCAGACCGGGCATCCCTGCGCGGTGGTGCCGTACAAGTTCGACGTGCCGGCGCAGCCGCAGGGCGGCCAGCGCGCGGCCAATGCGCCGCCACCGCCGGAGCTCAAGCCGCAGCCCATCTGCGGGGTGATCGTCGGCGCGCTGTTCAACGACGACCTGATCCTCTCCGTGGCGCACCAAGTGCAGGAGAAGAACGCGCTGCACCTGAAGCGGCCGGCGCTGGGGTAGGCCGCCTGCCACGGCGAGCGGATGCGGGGCGCTGCGCACGATGCGCGGCGCCCCGCCGCGCATCCGGCCGGCCGCGGGAACCACGACCGGGGCACTTGCGTTTGATGCAAGTAATTGCTTGCTTTCAAGCAAGTGCTTACTTGCATCCACCGAGGCCCCATGTCCCATCCCACGCGTGACCATATCCTCGACGCCGCGGCGAAGGTCTTCGCCGAGCACGGCTTCCGCGGCGCGACCACGCGGCTGATCGCCGAGGCGGCCGACGTCAACGAGGTGACGCTCTTCCGCCTCTTTGGCTCCAAGGACGTCCTCCTCGGCGAGGCGATCCGCACGCGCGTGTACGAGCGCGAGGTGTCGCCACTTCCCGAGACTCCGGGTGATGCCCGCGCCGAGCTCATCGCCTGGGCGGCCGCCGAGTACAAGCAGATCGTCGCGCACCGGGCGTCCATCCGGCAGGGAATGAGCGAGCTGAACGAGCGGCCCGAACTGCGTCGTTGCATGGCGCAGGGGCCACTGGGCGGATATGCGCGGCTACAGCGGTACATCAACGCACTGATGGCCGCTGGCCGTTGTGCCGGCGACGCCGACGCAGTCAACGCCGCAGCGATGCTCCTCGGCGCGCTCTTCGCCGACGCGATGGGGCGCGACATGATGCCCGAAGTGCTCCCCCCGGCAAAGCACGTGCCCCACGCCTACGTGGACCTGATGCTCGCCGGCATCGGCTATTCCGCACGGCCCGCGGCCGTGCGTCGCCGGTCCGCCAGCGCGCGCGCCAAGCGCAGCGCCTGAACGACGGACCTTCATATGCACAACGCCACCATGAATCTCACACGACTCACGACACTCGCCCTGACGCTTGCCGCCGTCGCGCTCCCCGCGACCGCGGCCGCGCAGGGCGCCAGCGGCCAACTCTCGCTTGCCGATGCCGTCAAGCTCGCCGAGCAGCGCAGCGAGGCGCTGAAGATCGCCGAAGCCGGGCTGAAACGCGCGCAGGGCCAGCGCTATCAATCGCGCGCGCAGTTCTTCCCTCAGCTCAACGGCACCGCCGGCTACCAGCGCACGCTGCAGAGCCAGTTCCAGGCGATCAGTAAGAGCGCGGGCAGCTCAAGTTCGAACGGCGGGAGCAGCGGCGGCAGCGGATCCGATTCGTCGAGCAACGGCGGAAGCGACCTCGCCAGCTCGCCGATCGCCAAGATCTTCGCCGCGCCGAACACCGTGACGCTTGGCCTGCTCTTCAGCCAGAACCTGTTCACCGCCGGCAAGGTGACCGCCGCGAACAAGGCAGCCGACGCCGTGGAGCGCGCGGCGATGGCCGGCGTGGCCACGGCGCGCGCCCAGCTCGTTGTGGACGTGGCGCAGTCTTACTACAACGCCGTCGCGATGGAGCGTATGGCGGCTATCGCCGACAGCGCGCTGGCCCAGGCGGAGCGCGCGCTCGCCCAGACGACGCTCGCCCGGCAGGTGGGAACGAGCGCCGAGTTCGACCTGCTGCGCGCGCGTGTGACGCGCGACAACGCGCGTCCGCAGGCGATCGCGGCGCGCGCCAACCGCGACGTCGCGCTGCTCCACCTGCGCCAGCTGCTCGGGCTCCCGCTCAGTAGTCCGCTCACGCTCACCACCGCCGTGGGCGACAACCTCACCGTCGAGCAGGCGATGGCGCAGTCGGCGGAGACGCTGCTGTCGGCGCCGGTCGCGCTGCCGCGTGAGAACGCGAGCGCCACGCCCGACACGAGCGTGGCGCACCGCGCCGCGGTGAAGCAGGCCGCCGACGCGCTCGAGGCCCAGCGCTACGCGCTGCGCGCCGCGCAGTGGCAGCGGCTGCCGAGCATCCAGCTCAGCAGCACGTACCAGCGCTTCGGCTATCCGCGCGACGGCACCTTCCTGCCGAACTCGTTCGCGCAGTTCTATCCCAACTGGACGGCGACGATGGGGTTCAGCTTCCCCATCTGGAGCAGCGGACGCCTGCACGGCGAGAAGCTGGTGGCGCAAGCGAACTATGCCGAAGCGGAGCAGCGCCTCGCGCAGGCGCGCGAGGCCGCGGAGCTCGATGCGCGCGTCGCCATCAACCAGTACGAGCAGGCGCAGGCCGCGTACGCGGCGAGCGTCGGCACCGACGAGCAGGCGGCCAAGGCGTACGCGATCGCCGAGGTGCGCTACAAGGAAGGCATCAGCACCCAGCTTGAGCTCGACCAGTCGCGCACACAGCTCCAGCAGGCGCGCATCAACCGCGTGCTCGCCGCGCGCGACTTCGAGCTGGCGCGCTTGAGACTCGCCCTGCTGCGTGACCTGCCCCTAGGTGGCGCCCCGCCAGCGGGTGCGCCGGGAGGAATGCGCTAATGCCTCCCCTGCACCCTGCACTACACTCTGCTCCCTTCCACCCTGCACCTCGCTCTGCTCCCTGCCTCTCTGCACCAATGACTACTCGGAACACGCTCCTCCTCATCGCCGCCGTCGCCCTCTCCGCCTGCGGCCGCAAATCCTCCCCCTCCAACGGCGCGCCGAGCGCCGTGCTCGTCGGCCCGGAGGCCGTGATCGTCGCCGACATCGCGACGCTCTCCACCGGCCCGGCCATCAGCGGCTCGCTCGTCGCCGAGCGTACCGCGTCCATCCGCGCCGAGGTGAACGGACAGGTGATGGCCATCCTGCAGGAACCGGGCGATCGTGTCGCGGCCGGCGCACCCTTGGCGCGCATTGACGACCGGGCCATCGCCGACGCGTGGCTCAGCGCGCGCAGCGGCGTCACGCAGGCCGAGCTCGCCGCCGACATCGCCAAGCGCGAACTCGAGCGCGCCACGCGGCTCAGCGCCGCCGGTGCGATCGCCGACCGCGACCTTGAGAACGCCCGCCGCGCGAACCTCGCCGCGCAGGCGCAGTTCGAGGACGCCAAGGCGCGTCTCGCGCAGGCGCAGAAGCAGAAGGACGCCACGGTGGTGAAGGCCCCCTATGCGGGGGTTGTCGCCGAGCGCACGGTCAACGCCGGCGACGTCGTGTCGCCGGGAGCGGCGCTGTTCACGGTGGTGGATCCGGCGACGATGCGACTCGAGGCGTCCATCCCGGCGTCACAGCTCGGAGCGCTGCGGATCGGCGCGCCAGTGACGTTCAGCGTGACGGGCTACCCCGACCGTCGTTTCCGCGGGACACTCACCCACATCGCGCCGTCGGCTGATGCCGCAACGCGCCAGGTGAAAGTGATCGCGCGCATTCCAAATCCGGGGAGCGGGCTGGTCGCCGGGCTGTTCGCCGAGGGCCGCGTGGCCAGCTCGGTGCGCGACGTGCTGGCCGTGCCGCTCAACGCCGTGGACCTGCGCGGCCTTCGCCCCGAGGTCTCTCGCCTCAAGGGCGGGCGCGTGGAGCACGTCGTGGTGACGCTCGGCGCGCGCGATGACGCCACCGAGCGCGTGGAGATCACATCGGGGATCGCCAAGGGCGACACGCTGCTCGTGGGCGCGGCGCTCGGCATCACCGAGGGGACCGCGCTCAAGGTGAGCGCGCCGTCGGACACCACCAAGCGCTAAGGGAGACGCCCCGTGCTCATCTCTGATTTCGCCATCAAGCGCCCCATTGTCACCATCGTCTCGATGGTGGCCCTGGTGGTGTTCGGGCTCTTCGCGCTCTGGCAGCTCGAGACCGACGAGTTCCCCGACATCGCCCAGCCGATTGTGAATGTCGCCATCGCGTACCCGGGCGCCTCGCCCGATGTGGTGGAGCGTGAAGTGCTGGACCGCGTGGAAGAGGCGGTCAGCGGCATCAGCGGCGTGGACAGGATCAACGGCACCGCGCAGGACGGCTTCGCCAACATCACGGTGCAGTTCGTCTTTGAGAAGGACATCCAGCAGGCGTCGCAGGACATCCGCGACAAGATCTCGACCATCCGCAGCGAGCTGCCGGCCGAGATGAAGGAGCCGGTGCTGAGCCGGTTCGACCCGCAGGACCTCCCCATCGTGCAGCTCTCGCTCAACTCCTCGGTGCTCAGCGCACCGGAACTCACGCGCATTGCCGACCCCGGCATCACGCGCGAGCTCCGCGGGATCAGTGGCGTCGCCGAGGCGACGGTGCTGGGCGGGGTACAGCGCGAGCTGACCGTGGAGATCCGGCCCGACGCGATGAAGCAGGCGAACATCAGCGTCGGCCAGCTGGTGGCCGCGCTGCAGCAGCAGAACCTCGCCGTGCCGGTGGGTTCGGTGCGCGGGTCGCTCGAGGACCGCTCCATCCGCCTCAAGGGGAAGCTGGAGACGCCCGAGGACTTCATGAACATCGTCGTCGCCCAACGGAACGGGCGTCCCGTGCGACTGGCCGAAGTGGCCACGGCGCGCGACGGCACCGCCGAGCCCTCGACGGCGGCGATGTACAACGGCAAGGATGCCGTCGGCATCCTCGTGAAGAAGGCCAAGGGGTACAGCACGACCGAGGTAAGCGAAAAGGTGCTCGCCGCCGTGGAGCGCATTCGGCCAACCCTGCCGACCGGCGCGAAGATTGACGTCGTGCAGAACAGCGGCGAGCGGGTGGAGCGCAGCGTGGCCAACGTGCAGGCCGCGCTCATCGAAGGGGCGGCACTCACCGTGCTGGTGGTCTTCCTCTTCCTGAACTCGTGGCGCTCGACAGTGATCACGGGCCTCGCGCTCCCCGTGTCGGTGCTGGCCTCATTCATCGCCGTCTGGGCGTTCGGCTTCACGCTGAACACGATGTCGCTGCTCGGCCTCTCGCTGGCCATCGGCATTCTCATAGACGACGCCATCGTGGTGCGCGAGAACATCGTGCGCCACATCGAAATGGGGAAAGACCACTTCCGAGCATCGCATGAGGGGACCGATGAGATCGGACTCGCCGTGGCGGCGACGACGTTCTCCATCGTGGCCGTGTTCGTGCCGATCGCGTTTATGTATGGGATCTCGGGGCAGTGGTTCAAGCCGTTCGCGCTGACCATCGCCTGCGCGGTGCTGGTCTCGCTGTTCGTGTCGTTCTCGCTCGACCCGATGCTGAGCGCGTACTGGCCCGACCCGCAGACCGAGGCGCACGAGCGCCGCAACCCGATCGCCCGCGCCTTGGAGAAGTTCAACCGGTGGTTCGACCGCCAGGCGGAGCGCTACACGAAGGTGATCGGCTGGGCGCTCGACCACCGGCTGGGCATGGTGATGATCGCCACGGCGTCGTTCTTCGGCGCGATGTTCCTGCAGGGCGCGTTCGGCGGCTTCGAGTTCTCGCCGAAGTCCGACCGGTCGGAGTTGCAGCTGACGATCCAGACGCCGCCGGGTTCGAACCTCGAGTACACGAAGATGAAGACCGAGGAAGCGGCGCGGCTGGCTCGCGGCCACCCGGAACTCGTGCGCTACACCTTTGCCACGGTCGGCAGGTCGATGGCCTCCATGGACCCGGGCTCGGCGGGCGGAGCGGTGGACGCGGCGACGATCTATGTGCGGATGACGGACAAGGCGGACCGCGAGATCTCGCAGGAGGAGTTCGGGGAGATGCTGCGCCAGCAGGTGAGGACGATTGGCGGCGCGAAGGTTGCCGTGTTCACCGGTGGCATGGGTGGCGCGCGCAAGCAGATCCAGCTGCAGTTGCAGGGCGACGACTCGCGGCTCCTCGCGTCGGTGGCCGACACCGTGCGGAAGATCGTGGAGACGGTGCCCGGCGCGGTGGACGTGGACCTGAGCACCAAGGGACAGAAGCCGGAGCTCGAGGTGCAGCTCAATCGCGGGCTCGCCGGCTCGCTGGGCGTCACGGTGGGGCAGGTGGCCCAGGCGATGCGCCCGGCGTTCGCGGGCATCGACGCTGGCGACTGGGTGGATCCGAGCGGCGAGAACCGGAAGGTGCGCGTGCGCCTCTCCCCCGAGTCACGCCGCCGCGCGGCGGACATCGAGCAGCTCCCCATCTCTGTGGGTGAGATGGGGCGCCAGGTGACGATGCCCCTCGGGCAGATCGCGACGGTCACGCAGGGGCTGGGACCGGCGCTCATTTCGCATCTCGACCGCGACAAGGTCGTCATCGTGCAGGCCAACGCCGAGGGGCGGAGCGTGGGCGAGGTGAACGCCGACCTCACCAAGGTGCTGGCGAACTACTCGATGCCACCGGGGGTGCGCATCTCGTCGGGCGGCGAGGTGGAGCAGCAGCAAGAAGTCTTCGGCCGCGTGATGGCCGCGCTGGGATTGGCCGTGCTGCTGATGTACCTGATCCTCGTGATGCAGTTCGGGTCGTTCCTCGATCCCATCGCAATCATGATGTCGCTCCCGCTCTCGCTCATCGGCGTCGTGCTGGCGCTGCTGATCACGGGGGACACGCTGAACATCATGTCAATGATCGGGGTGATCCTCTTGATGGGGATCGTGGCCAAGAACGCCATCCTGCTCATCGACTTCGCCAAATGGGGGCAGGAGCAGGGGATGGAGCGGCGCGCGGCGATCATCGAGGCGGGGCGGGTGCGCCTGCGTCCCATCATGATGACGACGATGGCGCTCATCGCGGGCATGATCCCGGTGGCGATCGGCGCCGGCGAAGGGGCGGATTTCCGCGCCCCGCTGGGGCGTGCGATCATCGGCGGCACGATCACCTCGACCCTGCTGACCCTGCTCGTCATCCCGACGATGTACGAGATCCTCGATGATATCCGGCTGCGCGTGGTCGGGTGGTTCAACATCCCCAAACGGCCAGCGACGGACGAGTACGCGATACCCAAACACTGAGGTGCAGGGAACAGGGAGCAGAGTGGGGTGCGGGGTGAAGGGAGCAGAGTGGGGTGCAGGGTGCGGGGGAATTAGGAAGGGCCGGGATCGCTCCCGGCCCTTCTGTTTTCCCCCACAGGCTCGATTACGGCCGGCGACCCATGATGCCGCCGGGGGCGCCGAACGGCGGGCCACCCATCGGGCCACCGCCTGCGCGGCGGTGCTCAGCCGCCCACGCCTTCTGCTCGGCGGTCAGGATGTTGCCGATCGCGGCGCGCAGCGCCTCGAAATCGGCCTTCATCGACTCCATGATGGGGCGCGCCTTCTCGAGGATTGCGCGCACTTCCTCGCGAGTCTTCCCGGCCTTGATGGCGGCCGCGGCCTGCTCATGGATGGCCTTGAGCTGGTCGAACTGGGTCTTGTGGGCCGCCTGGAAGGCGTCATGCAGCGCCTTGATAGCCGCCTTCTGGGCGTCCGTCAGCTTCAGGGCGTCGGGCGGCCCGTTGTTGTCATAGGCGGGACCGCGCGGGACCAGCGAGGCCGAGTCGAGGGTGCTCTGGGCGTCAAACCGAAGGAGGGAGGCCTCCTCGGCGTTCGGCGCCGTGGCGGAGTTGTCGCAGGCGGCGACGAAGGCCGCCGCGGCGAGGAGCGAGACGATCCTGAGCTTCATACCAAGGTTCTCCTGTTATCCCGGCCGACCCCGGGGACGGTTGCAGGCAGCTGTCGGGTGGGGGAGCCTGCACGGGGTGAGACGAGGCGGTCAGGCAAACGTTAACCACAAGGGGGGGCAGGGAACAGGGAACAGAGTGGGGTGCAGGGAGCAGGGAACAGAGTGGGGTGCAGAGAACGGCGTACAGAGTGGGGTGTTGGGGAATGGGACGGGGATCGGCTAGGGGCCCCCTTCCGCCCCACCCGCTGCACCCCACTCTGCTCCCTTCACCCTGCACCCCACTCTGTTCCCTGCTCCCTGCACCTCAGCCGACTGCTTTGCGCATCAACTCCCACGCCCGCTCTATGGTGGCCTCGCTCGTCCGCAGGTTCCCAACCGCCACCCGCAGGACGTACTGGTCGCCGAGCTTGGTGTGCGAGATGAACACCTCGCCGCTCTCGTTCACCCGGGCCATGATCGTGGCGTTGTGCGCGGCGATCTCCGCCTCGTCGGTCTCGCCCTCGGGCACGTGACGGAAGCAAACCGTGGAGAACGGCACGGGCGCGCAGACCTTCCATCCGTCCCCCGCCGCCCGTACGAGTTCGGCGAAGCGTTGGGCCAGCTGGCAGTGGTAGCGGATCCGCTCCGCGATCCCGTCGGCGCCGAACGCCCGCACCACCATCCAAAGCTTGAGTGCGCGAAAACGCCGGCCGAGCTGGAGTCCGTAATCCATGTAGTTGAGCGCCTCGTCCCCCTCGGCCGTGGTCAGGTACTCCGGCACGAGCGAGAAAGCGCGGCGCAGCACCTTGGGCTGCTTGGTGAACAGCACCGAGCAGTCCATCGGCGTAAACAGCCACTTGTGGGGGTTAATGACGACGGAATCGGCGTGCTCAAGGCCGTCAAAGAGCGGGCGCATCTCGGGAACGGCCAATGCTGAGCCGCCGTAGGCGCCATCCACGTGCAGCCACAGGCTCTCGCGCTGGCAGATAGTGGCCATCTCGGCGATGGGATCGACGCTCGTCATGCTCGTCGTGCCGGCGGTGGCCACGACGGCGAGCGGACGGAACCCCTGCGCGCGGTCCGCCTGAATGGCGCGCGCGAGCATCTCGGGCTTCAGCCGGAACTCGGCATCGCTGGCCACGCGCACCACGTTCTCGAGTCCCAGCCCCAGCGTCATCGCCGCCTTGTCCACCGACGAATGCGCGTGCTCGCTGCCGTAGACGCGCAGACGCGGGAGGTCGGAGCGCCCGGCCATTCCGCGCTGGCGTATGCCGAGCGCCGGGTCGCGTTCCCGCGCCGCGGCCAGCGCGTACATCGTCGAAATCGACGCCGTGTCGGTGATCATTCCGAACCAGCCGTCACCCATCCCGAAGAGCTGGCGCAGCCAGTCGGTGACGACCTGCTCGAGTTCCGTCGCGACCGGTGACGTGCGCCAGAGCATCCCGTTCAGATTGAGCGCGGCGGTGACCATCTCGCCGAGGATGCCCGGCACCGAGGCCGTGTTGGCGAAGTAGGCGAGGAAGCCCGGGTGGTTCCAGTGCGTGGCGCCGGGGAGCACGACGCGGTCCAGGTCGGCGAGGATCGTCTCGAGCGACTCGGCGGCGGCAGGGGGCGAGGCGGGGAGCTGGGCGCGAATTGCCCCCGGCTTCACCGCGGGGAGCACGTCATACGTCTCGACGTCGCGCAAGTAGGTCGCGATCCAGTCGGCGAGCCGGTGGGCGTGGCGGGCGTATTCGTCGGGCGAGAGATCCATAAGAAGCAGAGAGACAACAGAGAGACAACAGAAAAACAACAGAGAGACAACAGAAGAGAATTAGCCGAATCCTGTCCTGATTGCACGCTGTCGTTGGCGAACCAGGCCGGAACACAGTATGTCTGTTGTATCTCTGTTGTCTCTCTGTTGTTTCTCTGCGAGCCATACATGGACAACCGTGAACTCCTGAACCTCGGCGTCGAGCGCGGCATCATCACCGATGACCAGCGGACGCAGCTGCAGGTGTTGCTTGGCCGGGAGGACGCCGGGGCGCCCGTGCGCGAGGCGGAGCGCGGTTTCAACGGCGTGGCCATCGCCTACCTGATCGGCGCCATCGTCGTGCTGTTCGCCTTCGGGTGGTTCATGGTGGACCGCTGGAAGGTGCTGGGCGACGGCGGGCTGTTCGGGTTGGCCGCGGCGTACGCGGCGATCTTCCTCGGCGTCGGCTTCGTGATGAAGCGTGAGGGATTCCACGTCGCGCGCGGCGTGGCGACGCTGCTGGCGGTCGGGATGGCGCCCATCGCGATGTGGGCGCTTCTCAGGTGGATTGGCGTGTGGACGCCCGAGTACGACGCGATGTGCGTCAAGCCGGACCATCCGTTCGCGGCATGCCAAGGGCAGCCGATGGCGGTGGAACTCGCCGCGGTGGTGGCGGCGCTTGTGGCGATGCGCCAGATGGCTTTCTCGCCGTTCATGATTCCCATTGCCGTGGTGAGCATCACCCTGCCGGAGCGGGTGATGCGCGAACTCGCGGCGGGGCCGGCCATTGACGGGGCGGCGATGGGGTGGCGGTGGATCATCATTGCCAGCCTCCTCAGTGCCGCGGCGTACCTGACCGACCGCCGCCGACGCGGGGAAGAGGACTACGCGTTCTGGCTCTGGATGGCGGTGGCGGCGGCCGCGTGGTTCGGCGGCTTGATGCTGTTCCAGATGGATCACTCGCTGCGCTGGTACCTTGCGCCGGCGTCACTCCTGGTGATCACGGCGTCAGTGATCCTGCGGCGTCGTGCCCTGCTGGTCGTCGGGCTGTTCGGCGTGTTCGGGTTCCTGGCCTGGTTGGCGTTCGATGTGTTCAAGGTGACCACGGCGTTTCCGCTGGTCCTCGCGCTCATCGGCGTGGCGATCATCGTCCTGACCGTTTGGGTGCAGAAACGGTTCCCTGAGGTAATTCGGCGCGTGGGTGGCGACCCCTCGCAACCCGCGAGGTTCCCGGGCGGCGTGGCGGCGCTGCTCGCGCCGGCGCTGCTCGGCATGCTCCTGATGAACGACGCCGCACGCGTGGATCGTGAGGCAGCGGCCGACCGGCGCAGTCACATGCGGGCCCGAAACGCTGCGTCGCGGAACCGGAAACTGGACGGCGAACGCCGCCAGGAGAATGCGCAGCCCGCGCCGGCGGATACGTCCGCCGCGCCGGCAGCGAAACGGCCGTAGCGTCGAGCGGCACGGCGGCGGTGCGCGGCGCGTCGCGAAACTCGCGACGCGCCCGGGGCGTATCAGAAGACGTCCCCTGACCGGCCAACCCCGGGAGTTTCTGCATGTTGCTGCACGTCCTGCCATTCGCCCTGCTCACCGCCCTCCAGGTGCAGGTCAAAACCCAGGTGCAGAAGCGCCCCGTCGCGGACAGCGCCAAGGCCAAGGCCGCGGCCGACACGATCAAGAAGTATGAACGTGACGTGAGCTTTGGCATCCAGATCGGCGGCAGCGGTGGCGGGGACGACGACGAGGAGCGCGCCGCGCCACGTCGAGTGCCCGTGACCGACGAGCATCGGCGCACGGCGTTCCGGGACGCCACGGCCCGTGACCTGCTGTTGCGCGCCCGGGTGGCCAGGCTGCGACAGGACTCGCTGCTTGTCAGCTACGAGGCGCGCACGTACCAGCGCTTCTCGGTGGGGATGGGCCTCCGCGCCCTCGGACGCGAGCGCGTGATCATGCGCCACGAGGACATCGCCCATGTGCGGTGGCATCGCACGCGCGGCGTCTGGGCGAACGTGAAAGGCTCTCGCACCGCGCTGCCGGTCGCGCCGAGTGACGAGGCCAGTGAGAACGTCAGCATGGGAAACGACCCGCCGATTCCCTACTACCCCGGACGCGAGCAGCTCTGGATTGGCAGTGGGATGGCGAAGGCCGAGGTGGATGAGCGCGAGATGGTGCACCCGATCGCCGAGGGTTCGGAGGCGTACTACACGTACGCGACCGGTGATTCCGTCATCATGACGCTCCCCGACCAGAGCCGCCTGACGCTGCGCGAGATCCGCGTCGAGGCGCGCGCCCCCAAGTGGAATCTCACGGTCGGATCGTTCTGGTTCGACCAGTCCACCGCGCACCTGGTGCGCGCCGTCTATCGGCTGAGCGTCCCGATCGACGTGTGGACGATGGACGAGACCAAGCAGGACATGAAGGAAGTGCCCCTGCTGGTGCGGCCGATCATCTCGCCGCTGAAGGTGGGCGTGGACGCGATCAGCATCGAGTACGGGCTGTACAACGGGCGCTTCTGGATGCCCAAGCTGCAGGTGCTCGAGGCGGGCGCGCAGGTGGGGATGATGCGCGTGCCGGTGCAGGTGGAGCAGAAGTTCCGCTACGCGTCGGTGAACGGCCTCGATTCGCTGCCGGCTTTCCCGCGTCCCGCCGCGCGATACGCGGCGGTGCGGGACTCGTTGCGCAAGGCGGGGGTGGACTCGGTGACGCGCGACTCGCTCATGCGCGATTTCCGTAAGCAGCGGGATTCCTCGGCGCGTGCGTTGCGGGAGCAGGAGTGCGCGCGCGGCGAGACGTACACGCGCATGCAGACGCGCTACAACGGCGCGCTGCAGATGGCGGTACAGATGCCGTGCGACAGCACGCGGCTGGCGCGGTCGTCCGAATTCGTCGGCTCGCTGATGGGGGCCGGCGAGTCGGTGTTTGGCACCGACGATATCGAGGACCTCAAGAAGGCCCTGAATTTCGACCTGCAGGCCGCCTGGATGCCGCAGAAGCCCACGGTGGATTGGGGCCTTGGTCAGACGCGCTTCAACCGCGTCGAGGGGCTCAGCACTGGTGCGCAAGCGACCATGACGCTGGGACGCGGCTACACGGCGATCGGAGGTCTTCGCGGCTCGTGGGCCGACCGCCAGCTGAATGGCGATCTGGCGCTCGAGCGCACGAATGGGCGTTCGACCGTGCGCGGCACGGTTTTCCGCCGCCTCGCCGTCGCCTCCGACTTCGGGAATCCGCTGTCCTTCGGCGCCGGGTTGGCCTCGCTGCTCTATGCCGGCGACGAGGGCTTCTACCATCGGGCCTGGGGAGCGGAGCTGTCCGGAACGACGCCACGCCTGGGACAGACGGCCTGGCGCCTCTTCGCCGAGCAGCAGTGGAACGCGCCGATGCAGACGCGATTCACCCTCTTCCGGGGCGCCAAGGACGACCGTGTCCTGCCGAACGTCGCCGCCGACAAGGCGGTGCAGTTTGGGGGCGCCGTGCGCACGCAGAACGGGTGGGGGCTCGATCCGCGCGGATTCCGGGCGCACGCCGACCTGCGGCTTGAGGCGGCCACCGGCGACTTCCGCTACGGGCGTGGCCTGCTCGACGTCACCGTGTCGCACGGCACTCCGTTCGGCACGGAAATGGCGCTCACCGCCGCGGGCGGCGGAATCGCCGGCTCGGCGCCGGCGCAACGCGCATTCCAGCTCGGCGGGCTCCATACCGTGCGCGGCATCAAGCCGGGGACGATGAGCGGGTCGGCGTTCTGGATGGGACGCGCGGAGCTGGCAATGTCACGTCGCGCGGTGAAGCCCGTCCTCTTCGGAGATGTGGGATGGGCCGGCGACCGTCGGCAGTTCTCGTCCCCTGGTCGCCCGATGAGCGGCGTCGGGGTTGGTGCCTCGGTGCTGGATGGGATGATCCGGTTCGACGTTGCCCGCGGCCTCTATCCGCAAAAGGCGTTCCGGATCGACCTCAGCGTGGAGGCGCGTTTCTGAGGTAGCCAAGGGCGGGCTAGGTTGCCAAATTCGCGACAGGGTGTCAGTTCTGGACACCCATCGCGCGCAAACACCTGTGACCTCCCCCACCCACACTGTCGGCGACGATTTGTCCCGTGCGGAAGTCCTGCACTGGCAGGGCACGTTTCGCATGGGCATCGCCGCCGCGATCGCCGGTGGGGCGCTGCTCCTGCGCACGCTCGGGGTCGTCTCCGCCGACTGGTATGCGGCGTACAGGATGGGGACGCAGGTCGCCGCATTCCTGTTCGCGATGCTCACCGCGCTCTACATCGCGCTGACGGGGTACATCCAGCATCGTGCGAAACGGGAACGGAAGGCTTCGCGGTTTGTCGTGCGCACGCAGCTTGCCGCCGACACGCTGGTGGTGCACGGCTGCGCGCTGCTGCTGACCCCTCCCGATTAGTACGACCGCACGCTGCTCATCTCGATGCTGCTCGTGCAGTTCACGCAGCTGTACTTTGGGTGGCGAACCACGCTGTTCCAGCTGGCGAGCATCGCCATCTGCTACGGCACCATTGTGGCCGCGGCAAACTCCGCCGTGATGATTCTCTCGCCGATGGAAGAGCTCTGGACCTTCGCGCTCTTCGCGATCGGCGCCCTCACCTACGCGTGGATGTTGGGACATCAGGGGGTGCGCATGCGCCGCCTGACCCATCTCTTCGACAAGGCCCGCGAAGGGGAGTTCGACGAACCGTATGACGACGGGCGCGACAAGTTCCCCGACTACATCACGCAGATCGGGCGTGCCTACAACGAGCTCCGGGTCCATCTCGAGACGATCATCCTGACCGACCCGCTCTCCGGCTGCTTCAACCGGCGCGGCTTCCAGCAACTGAGCGCGCGTGAAGTCTCGCGCGGCATTCGCGCCAAGTGGCGGGTGGCGGTGCTGGCCCTCGACGTGGATCATTTCAAGCGGATCAACGATGACTTCGGCCACCTGACCGGGGACGAGGCCATCAAGGAAGTCGGCGCGCTCATTCGCGAGACGGCGCGCGCGGGCGACGTCGTGGCGCGGCTCGGCGGGGAGGAGTTCAGCATTCTCGCCCCCGACACCGACGAAGCTGGCGCGATGCACTTGGCGGATCGCATCCTCGCCGCGTTCCGTTCGCGCAAGTTCCACAGCGTGCGCGGCCAAATGCCGATCACGATCAGCATCGGCGTGGCGGCCGACGGTGCCGCCGCGGACGACGTGGTACGCGTGCTGACGGCGCGCGCCGATGAAGCCCTGTACGTGGCGAAACGCAATGGCCGCGATCAGGCAGTGCTGTGGTTCACCGGCATGCGCGTCTTTGACCCGGTGAGTGGCCGCAGGTCCGTGGAGATGAGCGCCGTGGAGCGGCGGCTATCGAGGGAAATCGAGCGGCTGCCCTAGAGACAGACAAACAACAGAGAGACAACAGAGAAACAACAGAGAGACAACAGGAGATGGCTCGCGCCTCTGTTGTCTCTCTGTTGTCTCTCTGTTGTCTCTCTAGATGCTCATTTGTCCTTCCGCCACCAACACCGCCTCCCCACCCACGCGCAGCGCGGTGATGGCGCCGTCAACCTTGTCGGCCTCGATGGCGAGGCGGCTGGGGCGGCCCATCTCGATGCCCTGATCCACCGTCCAGGCGAGCGTGCCGCTGCGCACGCGGGAGCGCGCCGCCAGATACCCGGCGAAGGTGACCGCGGCGGAACCGGTCGCCGGATCCTCGGGAACGAAGATCCCGGGCGCGAACATCCGGGCACGGTAGTGCCGCTCGCCCCCCTCGGGATCGGCCGCGTAGACCCAGATCATGGACGCCCACGCGTTGGCCAGCGTCTCCTCCCACCGTTCCACGCTCACGCGCGCGCGGCTGACGGCCTTCACGCTCGTCAGCGGCACGATGAGGAACGGCAGGCCGCACGAGACCGCCTGCGGACGCTCAGACGTCGCCATGATGTCGTCGGTGCTGAGCCCGAGCATCTTGGCCAGCATGCTGCGCGAGGGGACCGGGGGCCCGATCTCGGGCATCTTCGCGGCGGAGAGTTGCGCCCAGCCGCCGCCGGCATGCACGCCGCGGATCACCACGGGCACCGGCCCGACATTCTCCCCGAACACGATGCGGGCCTCGCCATCCTGCAAGGGGATCTCGCCCGTCGCCGCGAGGACGACGGCCGTGCCAATCGTCGGATGCCCGGCGAACGGCACTTCACCACCCGGCGTGAAGATGCGCACGCGCCGCGTGTGCCCCTCCTGGTCGGGCGGGTACACGAACGTCGTCTCCGAGTAGTTGAACTCCCGCGCGATCAGGAGCAACTGCTCCTCGGGGATGCCACGGGCGTCCGGAATGACGGCCAGCTAGTTGCCGCCGAACCGGACGCCGGTGAAGACGTCGGTGGTGAGGTAGCGAATGGTCGGCACGCGCGCCTATTCCTCGGCCATGAACGGATACTTGTAGTCCGTCGGCGGCACGAAGGTCTCCTTGATGGTGCGCGCGCTCACCCAGCGCATCAGGTTCATCTTGGACCCGGCCTTGTCGTTGGTTCCGCTCCCGCGGGCGCCGCCGAACGGCTGCTGGCCGACCACCGCGCCGGTGGGCTTGTCGTTCACGTAGAAGTTGCCGGCGGCGTTGCGCAGCGCCGTGTGCGCCTCGAGGATCGCGCGCCGCTCGCGGGCGAAGACTGCGCCCGTCAGGGCGTACGGCGACGTCTGGTCCACGACCTGGAGCGTCTCCGCCCACTTGGCATCGTCGTACACGTAGACCGTCATCACCGGGCCGAAGATCTCCTCGCACAGGAGGCGGTACGACGGGTTGTCGGTCTGCACGAGCGTCGGCTCGATGAACCAGCCGACCTCGCTGTTCGTCTTGCCGCCGGCCAGCACCTTCGCCGACTTGTGCGCCTCGTCGACGTACTCCTTGATGCTCGCGAACGCCTTCTTGTCGATCACGGCGCCCATGAAATTCCGGAAGTCGGCGACGTCGCCCATCTTGATGTCGGCGATCATCGCCTGGCACGACTCGAGCACCTCCTTCGCCAGCGACTTGGGGATGTAGGCGCGGCTCGCCGCCGAACACTTCTGCCCCTGGTACTCGTACGCGCCGCGGACGATCGCCACGGCGAGCGCCTTCGCGTCGGCGCTGGGATGCGCGATGATGAAGTCCTTGCCCCCCGTCTCGCCGACGATGCGCGGGTACGAGCGGTAGCGGTTCATGTTCTTGCCGATCGTCTCCCACATCGAGTTGAAGACGCCGGTCGAGCCGGTGAAGTGCACGCCGGCGAGGTCGGGATGCGCGAGCGCGATGCCGGAGACCGCCGACGCCTCACCGGGCATGAAGTTGATGACGCCCGGCGGCAGGCCCGCCTCGACGAGGAGCTGGTACATGTACCACGACGACAGCATCGACGTGCTGGCCGGCTTCCACAGCACCGAGTTGCCCATCAGCGCGGCCGAGGTCGGCAGGTTGCCGCCGATCGCCGTGAAGTTGAACGGCGTCACCGCGTAGACGAACCCCTCGAGATGCCGATAGTCGGTCTGGTTCCACATTCCCGGCGAGGAAAACGGCTGCTCGGTGTAGAGCTCCTGCGCGAAATGGACGTTGAAGCGGAAGAAGTCGGTCATCTCGCAGGCGGCGTCGATCTCCGACTGGAAGACGGTCTTGGACTGGCCGAGCATCGTGGCGGCGTTGAGCGTGCTGCGCCAGGTGGTGGCGAGCAGCTCGGCGGCGCGGAGCATCACCGCGGCGCGGTCCTCCCACCTCCACGACCCCCACTCCTTCTGGGCCTCGGCAGCGGCGGCGATGGCCGCCTGTACGTGTTCCGGCTTGGCCCGGTGGAAGCGGCCGAGGAGGTGCTGGTGGTTGTGCGGGGACCGCACGTCCACCGTGTCGCCGGTCCGGATTTCCTTGCCTCCGACGACCACGGGGATGTCGGCGCAGTCCGCCGCCATCGCCGCCAGGCGGCGCTTGAGCTCTGCCTTCTCGGGCGAGCCAGGGGCGTAGGACTTGACCGGTTCGTTGACCGGGGGAGGGACGCGGCGAATGCCGTTCAGGGGAGCGGCGGGGATGTTCATATGGGAGCAGGCCTCAAGCAATTGTGAATGGAGGGCTGTGGAAAGATAACGGAGGCCGCTCGGGGACGAGGCCACGCTTGGCACTGGACCGGATGGCTTCCCCCTCCCCAGTCGCAGGGCGACCGGCCAAATTGCCGACACCACTTTCGCCACGGACCTGTGCGCGTCCTCATCGCTGACGACGATCCCCTGATGCGGCTGCTGCACGAAGAGGTGCTGCGGTCCTGCGGGCACGACCCGGTCGTCGCCTCAGACGGCCTCGAGGCGTGGACGGCCTTCCAGACCGACCCGCCGGCGATGGTCATTCTCGACTGGCAGATGCCGGGTCTCGACGGCCTCGAGGTGTGCCGCCGCATCCGCGGCCATCCCGAGAGCGAGACCACCTTCGTGCTGGTTGTCACCGTCCGTGACACCTTTGACGACCTGACGGCGGTGCTCGACGCGGGGGCGGACGACTACATGTCGAAGCCGGTGACGCCCGACACCCTGAAGGCGCGCCTGCGGATCGCCGAACGCCGCATCCAGGTGTCACGTGCCAAGAAGGCCGCCGAGGAGCAGCTAAGGCGCGCGCGGTATCTCGAGGGCATCGGCGAGACGACCCTCGCCCTGCACCACGAGATCAACAACCCGCTCGCGGCGCTCCTGACGAATGCCGCGCTGATCGAGCAGGGCATACTGGGCCAGCGCGAGGCCCGCGAGACACTGGCGGTCATCGCCGAGCAGGCCCGCCGCATCGCCGACGTCGTGAAGCGTCTGGGCGAGGTCGAACGGGAGCGGCGCGCCGCGTCCATCGAGTATGCCAATGCGGCGCGCATGCTCGACCTGCGCACCTCCGCCGAGACGCCGATTGCGGGGCCCCCGAAGTGAGGCGGCTCCTCGGGTCGCATCCCAACGACACCGGGGGCATCGCGATGGCCGCGCGCCGGGCCGCCTCCGCCGGGATGACCACCCTGCAGATCTTCACGGCGCCGCCCACCTATTACGGGGACAAGGCGGGCATGAAGCCCGACAAGGCGGCGAAGTTCCACGCGGCGCTCGCCGAGGGGGGGATCCGCCCCGGCGACGTGCTCGTGCACGCCGCGTACGTGCTGAACACCGCGTCACCGGAGGAGGAGAAGGCCCTGCGGGCCCGCGCTGGGCTGACGAAGGAGCTCGAGCGCACGCAGGCGATCGGCGCCCTGGGCTGCTGCTTCCACCCCGGCTCCGCCGGACACGGTGACCCGGAGCGGGCGGCCGTTCAGGTGGGGGAGACCATCCGGCACGCGGTGGAGCAGGTGCCGGGGACGGCGCGCGTCCTGATTGAGAACACGGCCGGGGCGGGGAAGACGATGGGGCGCGCGCCGGAGGAAATCGCCTTGATGCTGGCGCAGGTGCCGCCCGCCCTGCGGGTTCGCACGGGGTACGGGCTGGACACCTGCCATCTGTTCGCCGCGGGGCACGATATCGCCTCGAGCGCGGCTGCCCTCGCGGCCGTCCTCGACCGCTTCGAGCAGGTCATCGGGGAGCCGCCGGCGTTCTTCCACCTGAACGACAGCCAGCACCCCTTCGGCTCGAACAAGGACCGCCACGCCCTGCTGGGGCACGGGGAAATCGGCACCGCCCCCTTCGAGTGGCTGCTCGCCGATCCCCGCTCGCACGGGGTTCCCTGCATCCTCGAGACGCCGCACGACTACGGGGAGGTCGGGGAGGACGATGCCGGCGCCGATCCCGCCGACGAGCGGATGATGCACCTCCTCCGCGCCTGGACTGGCGCGGACGCGCCCTAGCGGTCGCTCCGCTCGGAGCGGCGGATCGCCCGGCAGCCGCCCGCGCGACGGCGTCCGAACGGCGGTTTCCCTCTGGAGGGCGGGGTGGGGCGCCCGAAAATTCGTGTCGTTTTCAGAGGGAAACGCTATTGCGCTCAGAGGGAAACAATTTACTTTCGAGACGTCGGGGGCGCCGTTCGACCGGGAGAGCGCCGACCGCCAACATCCTTTCCAGGAGATATCCGAATGGCCGCGAAGAAGAAGGCTAAGAAGCCGGCGAAGAAGGTCGCGAAGAAGGCCGCCAAGAAGCCCGCGAAGAA
This sequence comes from Gemmatimonadota bacterium, assembly GCA_016871855.1. Classification (GTDB taxonomy): domain Bacteria; phylum Gemmatimonadota; class Gemmatimonadetes; order Gemmatimonadales; family Gemmatimonadaceae; genus PNKL01. The sequence continues at coordinate 29,850 of VHBQ01000011.1, read as the reverse complement.
GAAGTCGGCGCGCAAGCCGAACGCCGCGTTCATGAAGCCGGTGCAGCCGAATGCCGTGCTCGCCGCGATCGTCGGCGACAAGGCGCAGCCGCGCACCGAGATCATGAAGAAGGTGTGGGTCTACATCAAGAAGAATGGCCTGCAGGACAAGAAGAACAAGCGCCAGATCAACGGTGACGACAAGATGAAGGCGCTGTTCGGCGGCAAGGCGTCGGTCACGATGTTCGAGATGACCAAGTACATCTTCAAGAACGCCAAGTAAGCGACGCCGTTTCCGCAATCAGGGGCGCCCGTTCGGGCGCCCCTTTTTGTTAGATTGCGGGGTATACCAATTGCCTTGGATCTGTCGAGTGTCGCCCCGTGGCCAAGAAGACCGCTGACAAGCCGAAGAACGTCGTCGCCGCCGCCCGCGGCGGCGGCCAGCCGCTCGCGCGCCGCGCCTGGGAGAACTTCAAGTCCATCGCGGCCACGCTCGCGATCTTCCTGTTCATTCGGGCCTTCTTCCTCGAGGCGTACCGCATTCCGTCGGGCTCGATGATCCCGGCGCTGCTCATCGGCGACTGGCTCTTCGTGAACAAGCTCGTCTACGGGCCGAACATTCCGTTCACCAACACGAACCTCCCCGGATACGCCGATCCCAAGCGAGGCGAGGTCGTGGTCTTCAAGTCGCCGTACCAGCCGGACGAGGAGGCCATCGGCAACGATCCGACGCCGACGCTCGTCAAGCGGCTCGTCGGCATGCCCGGCGACACGATCTACATGCGCGACGGCCTGCTGCACATCAACGGCATCCCCCAGCGGCAGGGGTACGGCGCGGAGCAGAACCCCAAGGGCGACCCGAATGAGGTGCATCCGCTCTTCGACTGGCAGAAGAAGGTGGGGCTCGCGCAGTCACGGTTCGGTCCCGCCCCGGCCCAGCCGACCCACGATCACTGGGGGCCGCTGGTGGTGCCGGAGGGGCACTACTTCATGATGGGCGACAACCGCTACTTCTCGAAGGACTCGCGCTACTGGGGCCTCGTGCCGCGGCAGAACATGCGTGGTCGCCCGATCTTCATCTACTACACGTTCGTGCCGAGCGACGAGTCGGATCGGGTGCTGTCGTTTATCACGGACATTCGGTGGGGACGGATTGGGCACATCATCCGATAGACGGTGGACGGTGGACCGTAGACGGTGGACAGTTGCGCCCGCGAGGAGCGGGCGCGCACTCTTTCTGGGACCATTCTTCCCTCGAATCATGCGCCTGCTCCGACTTTCGCTCCTCGTGACGGCGGCGGCCCTGGGAGGCTGCCATCTGCGTCCGACGCCGGCACCCGCTCCGACGCCTGACGTTGCCTTCCTGCATCCGTTCGGCGCCCCGGTGCGACCGTTCTCGCCGGCCGTGCGTGTCGGCAACCTCGTCTTTCTGGCCGGGCAGATCGGCACCGACCCGTCGGCGACCGGCGCAGTGGTAAGCGGCGGCATCGAGGCCGAGACGCGCCAGACGCTCGAGAACACCAAGCGCGTCCTTGCCGCCATCGGACTCTCAATGGACCGCGTCGTGAAGTGCACGGTCTTCATGGCCGACATGAAAGAGTGGGACGCGATGAACGCCGTCTACCGCACCTACTTCTCAGCCCCGAACTACCCGGCGCGTTCGGCGCTGGGCGTCAACGGACTCGCGCTCAACGCGCGGGTCGAGATCGAGTGCATCGCGGCCGCGCAATGAACCTCTGGCGTGGGACGAGGCAGGCGAACAGGCTGCGGAGGCTGTCCCGGCTCGCAGCGATACTGGTGATGCTCGCCCCGGTTGCCGTCGAGGCGCAGACGGTGCGGCCGGGTCGCGTGGTCACTGATTCGCTCTGGTCCTACGCGCTGGGCACCTACAAGCAGGTGGTCGTCTACCTCCCGCCGTCGTACGAGCAGTCGACGGCGCGCTACCCGGTGGCGTACTACCTGCACGGGTGGAGCGGCAACGAAACCAACTGGGTGAAGGCCGGGCGGCTCGACGCGTCCATGGATACCCTCGTCGCCCGCGGCATGCCTGAGATGATCGTGGTGATGCCGGACGGCGACGATTCGTGGTGGACCACGGCGGCAGGCCTCCCCGATGTACCGGCGTGCGTGCGGACCCTGCCGTCGTACGCTGGAGATCCGGCCACGTTCTGCGTGCCGTGGCCGCATTACGACGACTACGTGGCGTACGATTTGGTCCGTTGGGTGGACCGGACGTTCCGCACCAAGGCGGATCGTGCGCACCGGGGCATCGCCGGGCTCAGCATGGGCGGATTCGGCGCGTTCCTGCTGTCGCTGCAGTACCCGGAGCTCTTCTCGGCGGCGGCGTCGCACTCCGGCGTGCTCTGGCCGCTGGAATGGGCACCAGACGGCGTCTACGCGCGCGTCGCTGGGACGCCAGACTCCGTCTGGACCGCTACCCGCTCGGGGGCCGTCTGGAAGAGCCGCCAGCTCGTCTTCGGCCGCGACACCACGGCGTGGTACGCGCGTGACCCGTTGCGCATGCTCGACCGCGCGCGCGCGCGCGGCGTGCCGCTGCCCGCGCTCCGGGCCGACTGCGGCGATGCCGACCTGTACCTGCCCGGCAACCGCGCCTTCCGCGACGGTGTGATCGCCCGTGGCGTGCCGATTGCGTACGAAGAGCACTCCGGGCGCCACGACTGGAACTACTGGCGCACCCAGGTGCGCGGGAGCCTGCAGTGGCTCGCGGCGCGCCTCGCCACCCCATAAGCTTCGGCCGTGGCTGATTTCTTTCCCCGGAAGACCATCGCCTGGGAGGCGATCGAAGACCCGACGGCGCTTCGGCGGTTCTCGGCGTCGCTGCCGGAGATGGCGCTGGTCACCGGCGTCACCCTCCGGCTCTACCGCGCCTACGTGCTCTCGCACGGATCGCCGGAGAGCGGCCTCTGGGTGGGTTCGACGCTGATCATTGGCGCGGTGCTGCTGCTCGTGATGCTCACGGTGCACCTCTCCAACTACACCCTGCGGCACTGGTGGTGGCGCGCACCGATGTTCGCGGCGCTCGAGGCCGGCACCGAGATCATGATGTCGCTCGCGCTCACCGCCGTCGGGCTGGAGAAGATCGGCAGCAGCGCCGCGGCCCTGAGCGACTGGCTCCCCAGCGCCACGCAGGTCCTGGCCTGGCGCGTGCTGCTCATCCTGCCGTTCACGCTGCTGCTCGCGATCGTTGTGACGATCGTGCGCCGCATCCTGATGTCGCGCGAACGCCGCTCGTCCACCGTGCAGCGGGTTGCCGAGGCCCGCCGTGCGACCGCCGAGGAGCCGCCGGCTCCGCCGGCTCCGCCCGCCTGAGCATCGACGCCCTCTTTTTCCGTACGACCTGATTCCCGATGGACCGCCGGCCCTGCCGGTCGAACATTCCTCGAGCGTCCGTTCCCATGACACGATTCGCCCGCGTCCTCGTTGCGGCCACCCTGCTTGGTGCCGCCTTGCCGCTGGTCGCGCAGCGCCCCGCTTCGCGCCTCGCCGACCGCCGCCATCCCTTCGGCACCCTGCGCGACCAGGCGGTGCGGCAGCAGCGCTGGCTCGAAACGCGCATGAAGACGGTCCTCCCCGCGCTGATGCGCGCGCACGGCATCGACATGTGGATCGTGCCGATGCGCGAGTACGTGGAGGACCCGGTGTTCAGCTCGCTGGTTTCGCCGACGACATTCGCCGCGCGGCGCCGCACCATCTACGTGATGTTCGACCGCTGCTCGGCGTCGGGGCGCACGGACCCGGGTGACGGCTCCTGCATCGAGCGGCTGGCGCTCGGCGGCTCTTCGCAGGGCGGAGTGTGGCAGGCGATGCGCTCCACGCTCGCCGTGGACGCGCCGGTTGGCGGCCAGCAGGCAGAACTATGGGGCGACGAGCAATGGAAGCTGCTCAAAAAGGTGGTGGATGAGCGCAGCCCGCGGGTGATTGGCATTGACTACTCGCGCACGTTCGCCTTCTCCGACGGCCTGACGCACGGCGAGTACCTGGGGATGACCGAGGCGCTGGGCGCGGGCTGGACGGCGCGCCTGAAGCCCGCCGAGGAGCTGCCGCTCCAGTTCATTGCCTCGCGGGTGGCCGACGAGGAGGCCTTCTACGGCGAGCTCATGCAGCTCGTGTGGGAGTTGATCGGGGAGATGTACTCGTCCAAGGTGATCGTGCCGGGGAAGACGAAGACGAGTGACTTGGTTTGGTGGTGGCGCCAGCGCGTAAACGACCTCGGTTTGGGGACGTGGTTCCAGCCGAGCATCGAAGTACAGCGTGCGGGGGCCACCGAGGAATCGCTCGGTCCCGACCCGGTGATCCAGCGCGGCGACGTCCTCCACTGTGACGTGGGCATCACCGCCCTCGGGCTCAACTCGGACACCCAGCACATGGCCTACGTGCTGCGCGCGGGGGAGAAGGACGCACCGGCCGGGCTGCGTACCGCGCTCGCCAACGCGAACGCCCTGCAGGACATCGTGATGAGTGAGATTCGCCCCGGGCGCTCCGGGAACGAGATCCTGCGCGCCTCACGCGAGCGGATGAAGGCGCAGGGGATCAACGGCACCGTGTACTCGCATCCCATCGGGATGCACGGACACGGCGCGGGGCCGCTCGTCGGACTCTGGGACTACCAGGACGGCGTGCCCGACCGCGGCAACTCCAAGGTGATCGCCAACATGTGGTTCTCCATCGAACTGCAGGCGACCACGCCGGTGCCGGAGTGGAACGGCCAGCCGGTGCGCATGGCGCTGGAGGAGGACATGATGATCGGCACCGACGGGACGCCGCGCTGGGTGAAGGGGCAGCAGAAGAAGCTCTGGCTGGTGAAATAGGCGATGAAGAAGGGCAAGAAAGAACTGATCGTGGTCGGTGACCGCGTGCTGATTCGCGTTGAGGACGGCGAGGAGCGCACCAAGGTGGGACTGTACCTACCGGCGACGGCGGTGGAAGGCCAGCAGGTACAGGGAGGCACCATCGTGGCGACCGGACCTGGCCAGCCGCTGCCGGCGGTGGAAGATCATCTCGATGAACCGTGGCGCATCACCGCCGGGCCGCAGATGAAGCACGTGCCGATGCAGGCCCAGGTCGGCGACTACGCGCTGTTCTTCCGCAAGGCGGCCGTGGAGATCACATTCGACGACGAGCGTTACCTAGTGGTGCCACAGGCGGCGATCCTCACACTGGCCCGCTGACGGGACTGCCGGAACCTCGACCGTCCGCCGATCATTCAGTACTTGCACGGCGCGCCGCGGCGTATCGCGCGGCGCGGCGAAGGACCCCCCAACCAGGATTCAGGCGACATGATGTATCCGGAACCGATGGTAGCGCCGATGCGTGAGGAACTCACGCGCCTTGGCATGCAGGAACTGCGCACGGCGGCGGCGGTGGCCGAGGCGCTGGGCAACGCGAAGGGCTCGGCGCTGGTGGTCGTGAACTCGGTGTGCGGCTGCTCGGCGCGCAACGCGCGCCCGGCGGTGGCAGCGGCGCTGCAGCACGCGGTGACGCCCGACCACCTGTACACGGTGTTCGCGGGACAGGACGTGGACGCGACGAAGGCGGCGCGCGCGTACTTCACCGGGTATCCGCCGTCGTCGCCGTCGATCGCGCTGCTGAAGGACGGCCGGCTCGTGGCGATGCTCGAGCGGCACCAGATCGAGAGCCGCACGGCCGCGGACATCGCGCAGGATCTTGTGCAGGCGTTCGACCGGCACTGTGCGACCCCGGCGACGCGCTGAAAAAAATCACGCGCGGACTCTGGCGCGAATTGACAAAGCGATTGTAGTTTGAGTGTTACCAATGCGAACGTGGCATTGGTTCTCGCGGCGGCTCGACCGCCAGCGGACAAGCGGACCGGCTTCCGGGAGCCGGTCCGGCTTGCTTAAGGGCAGAGAGACAACAGACAAACAACAGAGAGACAACAGTGGGCGGCCGCAAACATGCGCCCTGTTGTCTCTCTGTTGCTCTCTTTATGTTTCAAAGCATGTCGCGCTCCGAACTCCGTCCACCGGCCGCGCTCGCGGACCACGCGGCCGACCAGCTCGCGTTCATCCGCGAGACGATGACGCGGGCGGGGCGGTTCACGGCAGTCTCGGGCGCGGGGGTGATGGCGACCGGCGTCGTGGGGAGCGCTGCCGCGCTGCTCGCCGCGCGCATGACCACGCCGGAGGCATGGCTCGTTGTCTGGCTTGTAGCCGCGGTCGTCGCTATCGCCGTCACGCTCGTTTTCATCACGCGCAAGGCGGCACGGTCCGGCCAGTCACTGAGCGCGGGGCCGGCGCGCACCTTTGCGCTCGCGTTCGCCCCGCCGCTGGCCGCGGGAGCGCTGCTTACCGCAGCGCTCGCGCTGGGCGGCGCTTGGCAGTACCTGCCGGGCATGTGGCTGGTCTGTTACGGCGCCGCCGTAGTGTCGGGCGGCGCGTTTTCCGTGCGCGCCGTGCCCGTGATGGGCACCGTCTTGGTGGCGCTCGGCGCGATTACGCTCTTTGCGCCGGTCGGCGCGCACCCGTGGCTGCTCGGCGCGGGCTTCGGCGGCGTGCATCTTCTCTTCGGTTACATCATCGCGAGGTACCACGGTGGCTAAGTCTTCCTCCTCCGCCGCCCGCCGCGGCGATCGCAAGGCGTCCGCCGCCGGCCCGTCGCTGGTGCCCGTGCTGGGCGGCGAACCCGTCCCCGCGGCGCTCGACAAGCTGATCCACGATCGCGTCCGGCTCGGCATCATCAGCGCGCTCGCCGTGAATGAACGATTGAGCTTCACCGACCTGCGCGACCTGCTCGCCCTCACGGACGGCAACCTCAGCGTGCACGCCCGTAAGCTGGAAGAAGGCGGCTACGTCACTGTGCAAAAAGGCTTTGACGGCCGGGTGCCGAAGAGCGAGTTCCGGCTGACGGCGGTCGGCAAGCGCGCGCTCGAGCGCTACCTCGGGCATATGGAGGCGCTGATCGAGGCAACAAAAGGACGGTAGTAAGACAGAGAAACAACAGAGAGACAACAGAGAGACAACAGAGAGACAACAGAGAGACAACAGAACGGGTGGCGATAGTCACGCTCGCCAAACGCCGTTCCACTGTTGTCTCTCTGTTGTTTGTCTGTTGTCTCTCTGTTGTCTCTCTGTTCTTACGCCTGCCGTACCCACCGCGCCAACTCCCGCATGCTCGGCCGCTTGCCGTACATCAGCAGGCCCACGCGATAGATGCGTGCCGAGAGCCAGACGCACAGCGCCATCGTGACGGCGACCCCGGCAATCGTCGCCGTGAGCTCGTACCACGGAACCGAGATTGAACTCATCCGGATCGGCATGATGACGGGCGCGGAGAACGGAATCCAGCTCACGATCTCCGACAGCCGGCTCGTCGGGTTCAGCATCACCGGCTGGGCGAAGATGATGCTGAAGACGAGCAGCATCACCACCGGCTGCGCCGCCTGGTTGGCGTCCTCTTGGCTGGAGACCATCGCACCCACCGCGGCGAACAGCGCGGCGTAGAGACCATAGCCGAGGACGAAAAACAGCACCAGCGCCGCGATGAGCGAGGGAGGGACGTTTGGCAAAGTGAGCGCGGGTGCGGCGGGTATCCCCAGCTTCAGGAAGATCGGCTCCCGGAACTGGTACAGCGCCACGGCGCTCCCCAGCCAGATGGCCACCTGCAGCAGGCCCACCGCCCCGACGCCGATCACCTTGCCGGCCAGCAGCACATCCGGGGAGACCGACGAGACGATCACCTCGGCCACGCGCGTGGTCTTCTCCTCGAGCACGCCGCGCAGGATCGCCTGGCCGTACAGGACGATCATCATGTACAACAGGAAGGCGATAATGAACCCGAAGATCGCGCTGCCAAGCCCCGAGCCGCCGCGTCCCTTGTCCGTGATACGCTCGGCCTTCATCTGCACCTTGAGGCGCGTCAGCGCCTCGACGCGCTTGGGATCCAGCCCTTCGCGTTCCAGCCGCTGGCCGAGCAGCGCCGAACGCAGCGCGTTCTGGATGGACTCCATCTCGCCCAGCGAGGACGCATTGCGCCCGGCATACGACGCCTTCTGCTCCTGAAGGGTGAGTGAATCGAGCACCAGGTAGCCGCGCCGGACCTTCGCCATCACGTCTTTCGTGGCTGCCGACTCGGCGGCGGCCACCTCGCTCGGTGCGACGACCTGCACCTGCGTCGCGCTGGCATCGCCCATCGGACCGCCAACAAGGCGCGTCGCCACCCGATCGCCGAGTCCGGCGCCCGTGGCGTCGATGATGCGGATATCGCTCACCTTGACGTCCCGCATCCCGCGGACCGAGAGGTAGGCGGGGAGGATCATCACCACGCCGAAGAAGATCGGGCCAAAGACGGTGACGATGATGAACCACTTGTTGCGCACGCGCTCGAGGAACTCGCGCTTGATGACCGCCCAGAGCTTAGCCATGGCCTGACATCCCCTCCTCCACGCCCGCCGCGCCGACGCGGTCGAGGAAGATCTGGTGGAGCGACGGCTGGATCAACTCGAAGCGCTGCACCTGCGCGCCGGCGCCGACCAGGCGCTGGAGGAGCAGCTGCGGATTCCCGCCCGCCGCCATCTCGATCTCGAAATACCGATTGTTGTCGTCCATCCTCGCCACGAGCGCGCCATCGGCCAGGACAGCGGTCACCGCATCAGTCGGCGCGCCCTCCAGCGAGAGCGCGATGTTGCGCTTTTCGTGGGCGGACTTCACACCCGACACGGTGCCGTCGAGCACCTTGTCGCCGCGGGCGATGATGCAGACGGAATCACAAAGCCGCTCGGCGTTGTCCATCAGGTGCGTGGAGAAGACCACGGTCCTGCCGCGACGCTTCAGTTCCACGACGGTGTCCTTGAGCGCCTGGGCATTGATGGGGTCGAGTCCGCTGAACGGCTCGTCGAGGATGACCACTTCGGGGTCGTGCAGCAGCGTGCCGATGAACTGCACCTTCTGCTGCATGCCGCGGGAGAGTTCGTCCACCTTCGCATTGCCCCAGTCCTTCTCCGGGCTGCGCAACGACAGGCGGTCGAGCCAGTCGTTAATGCGCCGGTCGGCCGTCTTCCCGTCCACGCCCTTCAGTTCAGCGAGGAACCGCAGCAGGCGGCGCACTTGCATCTTCTTGTAGAGGCCACGCTCCTCGGGGAGGTAGCCGAGCCGGTCGAGCAGGCCAGGCGAGGTGCTGGGCGCGCCGAGCAGGGTGATCGTCCCGCTGTCCGGGGCGATCACGTTGAGGATCATGCGAATGGTGGTCGTCTTGCCGGCGCCGTTCGGGCCCAGCAGGCCGTAGACCGCGCCGCGCGGCACGTCCAGCGAGAGGTCCCGCACCGCGACGTGTTCGGCGAACCGTTTCGTGATCCCTCGGAGTTCGAGGGCGAGCGTTGGCATGGTTCAGGGGTTGGGGTCGAAACGAATATACGCTTCCCGTTGCAAAGGCACGGGCACGGTGGGGTGCAGGGGAAGGGGCGAGAAGCCTTGAGGCGGGGCGGCAATTGGGTGACACTACGACCATGACGCGCTACGGGCTTCTTGTGCTGTCCTTCGTGTGCGCCTGCGGCGGCTCGGCGGGGGATCGTGCACCGGCGCGCACGCTCGTGGCCTTCAACGCGGGGTCGCTGGCCCGCCCCTTCCGGGCGGCCCTCGATTCCTTTGCCGTGCGCGAGGGCGTGAGGGTGCAACAGGAGAGCGCGGGCTCGCTCGAGACAGCGCGGAAGCTTACCGAACTCGGCAGCATCCCCGATGTGATTGCGCTCGCCGACGACGAGGTCTTCCCGCAGTTCCTGATGCCGGCGCAGACCACCTGGTACGTCCAGTTTGCCCGCAATCGCATGGTGCTTGCCTACACGTCGGCCTCCCGCGGCGCCGACCGCGTGAACGACGCCACGTGGTGGCAGATCCTGCTCACGCCGGGCGTCGAGACCGGCAGAAGCGACCCGCAACTCGATCCGAACGGCTATCGTACGCTGCTGGTGCTGCAGCTCGCAGAGCGGCACTACGGCGAGGCGGGGCTCGCCCAGCGCCTGCTGGACGCCATGCCGCCGCGCAATGTGCGGCCCAAGGAAGCCGACCTCGTGGGGCTGCTGCAAGCCGGCGAACTCGACTTCATCTGGTCATACGAATCCATGGCGCGGAGTATTCGGCTCCCGTTCGTTCGCCTGCCGGATCGCATTGACCTGTCATCGCCTGCCGACTCGGCATTCTATGACGCGGCCGTGGTGCGTGTGCGCGGCAAGGGCGCGGACTCGGTGACGTTTCGCGGGCGCCCCATCGTCTACGCGCTGTCCATTCCGACCGCGGCGCCGCACCGCGATGTCGCCGAGGCGTTCGTGAAGTACCTCCTCTCCGCCGACGGCAGGCGCGTGCTGCGGGCTGAAGGGCTTGATGCGCTGGACGCGCCGGTTTTTGTGGGCTCGGGCGTGCCCGCCGGGATCGTGCCGTGAACGGTCGAGCTTCGGGCGCGCCATCGCGTGAGCCCCAGCGCATCATCGCCGTGCTCGCCGCGGTGGCGAGTTCGATCCTGCTCCTCTTCCTGGCCGCCCCTATCGGCCAGTTGATCGGCGCTGGCGGCGCCGAGGGTATTCGCCGCCTCGGCACCGACGCCGAGCTGAGGCAGGCCCTCGCGTTGACAGCGACCACGGCCACTGCCGCGACCGTGCTTGGTGTGCTCGGCGGCACGCCGCTCGCGTACCTGCTGGCGCGGCGTGAATTCCGCGGGCGCGCCGTGCTGTCAGCGGTGCTCGACCTGCCACTGCTCATTCCGCATCCCGTGGCCGGCATCGCCCTCCTGCTGCTGCTCGGTCGCGATTCCGTACTCGGCGGCACCTTGATCAGCGCGGGGCTCCGCGTGGTGGGGACGCCGCTGGGCATTGTGGCGGCGATGCTCTTCGTGGCCGCTCCGCTGTTTATCTCCGGGGCGCGCGAGGCGTTCGCGAAAGTGGATCCGCGCTACGAGGCCGTGGCGCGCACGCTCGGCGACTCGCCGCTGCGCGCGTTCCTGCGCGTGACCCTGCCGCTCTCGCGGCGTGGGCTCATCGCCTCTTCGGTGGTGATGTGGGCGCGCGCGGTGAGCGAGTTCGGGGCGATTGTCGTGCTCACGTACAACCCAAAGGTGGCGAGTGTCCTGAGTTACGATCGCTTCACCGGATTCGGCTTGGAGGAAGCGCTTCCGGTGGCGGCCGTGCTGGCGCTGCTTGCCCTCATTCCCCTCACCGCGCTCCGCACGCTTCGCGGGGCGGACGACGGCGCGGCGCGATGATCGAGTGCCAAGGACTCAGCGCGCGGCACGGGACCTTCCGCCTCGCCGAGGTGACGTTCACGGTGCCGACCGGCCAGTATGGCGTTGTCATCGGACCGGCCGGATCGGGGAAGACCACGTTGCTCGAGACGATCGCCGGCGTGGTCCCAGCCACGGCCGGCACGCTGCGGCTCAACGGACGCGACTGCACGGCGACGGAGCCGGAGGCGCGCGGACTGTCCCTCGTCTACCAGCACGCTTTCCTCTTTCCGCACTTGTCCGTGGCGCACAACATCGCCTACGGCGCCGCTTCATCAGAGCAGGCGGAAGCCGTGGCGCGCCGGTTCGGCGCAGATGCGCTCACCGGCCGGCCGGTGCGCGCCCTCTCCGGCGGCGAGCGCCAACTTGTGGCGCTGGCCCGCGCCTTCGCCCGGCGGCCCGCCGTGGTGCTCCTGGACGAGCCGTTCAGCGCGCTCGATCCGCGTCGCCGCACGATCGTGCGGCGTGAGGTCCGCAACCTGCATCGTGAATGGGGGCTCACGACCCTGCATGTCACGCACGATTTCACCGAAGCTGGCCTGCTCGGTGACGTGGCGGTGCTGCTTGATGAAGGACGTGCGCTCCAGTGGGGCGCCCCGGAGGAGGTGTTCCGCCGGCCGGCGTCGCCCTATATCGCCGAGTTCTTGGGCGCGGAGAACGTGCTCGCCGGAACGGTGCGTGTGCTGGCGGAGGAGGCGCCGGATTGGCTGGAGGGCGAACCGGCTCCCATCGCGCATGGCTATCGCGCGATTGAGTTCACGACCGGTGCGCTGGTTCTCTACACCGTCGGTGATTACCCACTGGGGACCGGCTATGCCGTGATCCGCGCGGAGGAGATCGTGCTGTCGCTCGAGCCGCCCGCCGGATCAGCCCGCAACCGGTTCCGCGGCGTCGTGGCCGAGTTGGCCACGCTGGGCGCACTCACGCGCGTGACCGTGGATGTGGCCGGCGTGCCGCTCGTGGCGTCGCTCACTACGCGGTCGGCCAAGGAGTTGGCGCTGAAGGTTGGCACCGACGTCACGGCCTCGTTCAAGGCGATGGCCGTGCACCTCTGCTAGCGCGTCAGCGCATCTGACGCATCAGGCGCCCCCAGAGGCGCACCATGACACGGCGGGGGAGGAAGCGCGCGAGCAAGGCCATCGCCTGCGTGCGCGCCCCGACGAAGACCGTTGCCGATTCGCGGCGCGCCGCAGCGCGCAGCATTACTGCCGCCACCTGGTGCGCCGGCATCAGCCGTTCACCCTCGACGCGCCGCACGCCGCTCGCCGCTTGGAAGCCCGTGTCGGTGCCGCCGGGGCAGATCGTGATCACCTGCACCGGCGTCTGGGCCAACTCCTCGGCCAGCGCCTCGCTGTAGCTCAGGACGAATGCCTTGGATGCCGCATACGCGGCCATTCCAGGAAGCGGCTGCACTGCGGCCGACGACGCGACATTCACGATGGTCCCGCCGGCGGCCTGCGCTGACATCTGGCGCGCGGCGTGCGTGCAGGCGCGGGCAAGCGCCGCTGTGTTCACCTCGAGCAGGCGGGACTGCGCCTCCGACGACACCTCTCGCACGTCGCCTCGCGTCCCAATCCCCGCGCAGTTGACCAAGCCGTCACAGGGCACCGACTCGATGAGGGACACCAACGCGCGCTGCCCGTCGTCGGTCGACAGATCGGCGGCGTGCGTCGAGATCTCGGGGCAATCAGCGTGAAGGGCGTCGAGTCCGGTCGCATCCCGGTCCACAGCGACCACGCGGTGCCCGGCGGCGTAGAGCTGCACCGTGAAGGCGCGTCCGATTCCGCTGGCCGCCCCGGTCACGATCCAACGTCCGCCGCCGGACTCCGAGGACCGCGCAAGCTCAATCAGCCCGCGGCGCCGTGGGACGGACGGCGTGAACCCCAGTGCGCGCAGGCGCTCGACGCCAGCGAGCAACACGTCGGAATGCAGACCCTGCGCGGCGAGCGGGAGCCAGCGCCGCGCCGCGCGCGCGATGCCGGCAATCGCCGACGGGATGGCGATATCGCCCGCGGCGCGCCCGGTGATCTCGCCGAACTCCCCGAAGAGCGTTCCGATGGCCGCCGGCTCGCCGTCGGCGGCGAAGTACGTCTGGCCAAGAGCGGCCGGTTGTTGCGCGGCGAGCAGCAGCGCGGAGCAGAGATCATCAACGTGGATGACGCTTACGCGCCCCGGGAACCGGAAGCGCGCGATCGGTTTGCCCTGACGAACCATCTGCAGGAAGACGCGCAGATGGCTGTCCTCGCGCATCCCCGGGCCGTAGACCCACGTGGGCCGGATGATGCTGAACGGAAGTCCGGACGCGGCGAGCAGACGCTCGCCGGCCAGCTTGCTGGCGCCATAGCGGGTGAGCGGGTGTGGCGGAGAGTTCTCATCCAGCGGCGCCGTGCATGGATCGCTGGGGAGGCGATCGACGGCGCCGATCGAACTGGCATACACCACCCGGCGCGGCGCGCTCGAGCGCAGCGCTTCGATCAGCCGCTCGGTGGCCTGCACGTTGTTGCGATAGGCCGCCTCGCCGCCACCGACCGCGGCGCTCGCCGCGAGATGGAAGACGACCGCGTCGCGACCGCACGCGGCGGCGATGGACTCGGGAGACGCCTCAGCGAGATCCAGCGCGTGCACCTCGACGGCGGTCGTCGACGCCGGGAGCGCTTCCGGCCGCCGCGCGATCGCCACCACCTGCGCGGGCGAGCCGTTCATCCCGACGCGCACGAGACGATTGATCAGATGGCGTCCGATGAATCCGGTGGCGCCGGTGACAACGACGCGGGTCATTGCGCAACTCCATGCATCTCGACGCACGACGGCTTCGACGACGCGCTGCCGAGCCAGGACAGCGCCAAGGCGACGGGGAGCAGGAGCGGACCAGCCGTCGCCGCCGCGCGAGTCCACCACGGACGCGGACCCGCGTCAGCAGACCGCCCCTTCTTCGCCCGGTTGTAGAAGTAGTTGTGACTGCCGGTCATGAGGTTGAGCAGGCTCTGGTACCAGCCGAAGATCTCGTACTCCGCGGACCACCACCTGGGGGCGATGGCGCCGAAGCCGGCCCGCCGCATCTGCCGATCAAGCCCTTCCGGGGTGAACTGCGACACGTGGCGGGGAATGTCGGCATAGGCCCAGAGGGTGCCCGCCACATCGGCCTGCAGCGAGTCGAGGTTCGGCACGCAGACGTAGAGCACGCCGCCAGGGCGCAGGAGGCGACGCGCCAGCTTAAGAGTCTCCATCGGGTTAGGGACGTGTTCGAGCGCGTGCCACATCGTGATGGCGTCGAGCGAGGCAGCGGCGATGTCCGCGTCACGTACGGCGCCTTCGTGGAACGGCGCCGCCACGAAGCGCACGCCCGCGCCTTCGTCGGCGAACTCACGGTTTGCCGCATTGGGCTCGAACACGGTCACATCGCACCCGCGGGCGGCCAGCGCGTTGGCGAAGGCGCACGCGCCGCCGCCGATGTCGGCGACACGCGCTCGGCGCTCCGTCGGCAGCAGCGCGCGCACGCGCGCCACGCGTTCGCGAATGAACCAGCGCAGCAACAGGCGCTGGCCAGTGCTCATCGTTTCACGCTCGATATCCGGCGTGATCACGCGGGCCGACTCGACGGGAAGCGGGAAGGTCCGCGCCACCTCGCACTGCTCGCACAGCAGGGCCTGCGCATCACCACGGTCGCGCATGTCGGCGCTGGTCCAGAGCGGCAGCGGCGTCTGGGCGGTCGCCGGCGCGCCGCACGCGGGGCAGGGTGGCACCATCTCGTTACTGGAGCCCGTGGCTCGCGCGCGCCAGATCTCGAGGTTCCGCGTGCTTCGCGAGCAGAGGCCCACCGCGTGACCGGCGTCGACGAGCCGGACGGCCACGGAGCGCGCGACAAGCCGCACTGGGCCGTTAGACGCCGCGGCAGGCCGCGGATACAGGTCCGCCAGCGCGACGCGCCGCACCCGGAGTCCGGAGGCCAACAGGTTCGCCTCGACCTCACGCACCGCCTCGTCAGAATCGCCACGGATGCGCAGCAACGCCGCGGCCGCGACGTCACTCGTCCGGACTAGCAGCGCAACGGGCCCCGAAGTCGCCGTCCCCAGCACGGCGTCGGCGTTGCGCGCCGCCTCGAGCAGCATTGCCACGGCGTGCGTTCGCAGGCCGTCCGATTGCGCGCACCACGCGACGAACGGGGTGTCG
The DNA here is from genome assembly GCA_016871855.1 of Gemmatimonadota bacterium. Lineage (GTDB taxonomy): Bacteria > Gemmatimonadota > Gemmatimonadetes > Gemmatimonadales > Gemmatimonadaceae > PNKL01. The sequence goes on along the minus strand of VHBQ01000011.1, from coordinate 14,460 downwards.
CACCCGACGGTGCCATCGCGCCAGGCCTGCGCGAGCGGTTGCCCCGCGGCCGGCACCACGACGGTGACTGTCGTCTGGACCGTCTCCTCTGCTCTGCTCATCCAACCCCCGAACCGCACGTACGCGCCGTGGCCCGCACATCGAGCACGGCGTATTCGCCATCCTGATACGGCAGCACGCTCCCCGCAGGGATCGTGCCCTCCGTCGGCAAGATGTAGTAGTCCACGCCGTCGCGCGCCATCCGATCGAGGCGCTGACAGGTCGGCCGGAGGTATGGCCGCGGGTCGAACCGGTGCGGGCCGCGCACCCGGACCCCAAGCACCCTCAAGCGGGCCACGGCGGTGAGCACATCGTGCCGCACGTACATCAGCTGGTTGATGTCATGAACACTGGCGTACACGCCACGTTCGGCGGCTAAGCGGAATCGCACCCACCGCTGGTCCACGGGCGGTACCGCGAAGAGGCTGGCCTTGGGCGACTGCTCCCGCGCCCAGCGCATCACGCCGGCCTCCGCGGGCAAGGGGCGCGTCAGGTGTAGCTGCGTGCTGATCCGCGACAGCGTATCAGGAAGCCACCCGCGTCCAAACGGCTTGCCGAGGACAATCGCAAGCCCAACGAGCCCGACCGCCGCGAGCCCGAGCGTGCGCGGAGCAGGTGGTATGCGCGGGGTTGCCAGCGGACTCGGGGTTGGCGCCAGCGCGACGAGCACCGCAAGCAATCCAACGGTCATCGCGACCCATCGCATCGGTATGGCGGCCTCAGTGAGCGGGTCGAGGGCCTGCGCTTCCCGCGCGAGGATCGTCAACAACAACACGATGCCGGCGGTCCACGCCGCGAGCCCGAGCGTCGCGCGCGCCCGGTTCGTAGACGGACGCAGTATGATGCCAAGGAGGATCGCCAGCGCGCCCTCGGCCACCATTCGATCAGGGTGCGCGACGGCCACTGCACCCACGAGCGGCGCCCACCTTCCGTAGCGGCCGCTGTATTGGCCGCGCACCACCACCACGACGGCGAGTCCCATCACCAGCGGCTTCACGAGCCAGGTGGCACGCACCAGATAGAGCGGCAGCAGCGCGGGGACCGGCGCGAGGTTCATCAGCGCAATCCATCCGATCGCGAGGACGGAAAGCACGAGAACGGCGCGACGCACGCGGCGCGCGACCTCGCCATGGCTGAGCCCAACGAGCGCGACGGCCAGCGTCAGAGCATACCACGGATATCCATCGGCATGGTCGCGCACGAACGTGTGATAGCCGAAAACGCGGTGCACGTCCCAGAGCGCCGCGCCATCACCGGCCGTGGGTGCCGGCAGGTGCATGGCGAGATACACGACGTTGGGCGCGGCGACGACAAAGGCCGGAAGCCACGCCAAACGCATCGCCTGCGGGGAGAAACTGCCGGGCACGATGCTGAGCGTCGTGACGCCGGCGCAGAGACCCAGCGATGGATGAAGGGCGAACGTAACCGCCGACAGGACAAGCGCGCGCCGCAGGCGGCCTTCAAGCGCGCCGGTCAGCGCCCAAAGCGCGATCGGCACCGCCACCGAGGCGGTGATAAACGAGAGGTTCGGTTGGGCCGACCAGTGCAGGGTGCCGCGATAGACCGGCGTGACAGCGATGGCGCATACCAGCACCGCGCGCTCCCCGACGTCGAGCCCCATCGCCTCGCCGAGGCGCCAGACGGCGAGAAAGAAGACGACCAGCGACATGGCGAGCAGGACGTACCACACGACGTCCACATTCCACCCAAGGCTCCAGATCAGGCTGGCCGCTTTGTAGAGATGGAACGGACCGCTCAAGCTTTCCTGCACCAGCACATCACTGAGCGGATACGTGCCCGGGCGCGCTGTCTCCAGCGCGATCGGCAACGCAAGCCACTCGTCAAACGCAGTGGGCGCTCCGCGATACAGGAGGAGAAAGGCCGTGGCGCCGAGCGCCGACGCGGCGGCCGGCAGCGAAGGCGGGCGGATCATGCCGTGCCGCGGCGCGCGTCGGCGAGGAGCGTATCCACGAGGCGCCCGGCGAACGCACGATTGGCGGCGAGCACCTCGTCCTGCCGATCCCACGACGGGACCTTCGCATCGCGGCGTGGCTCGTACAGCTGCAGTGCATCCAGGGGCACGCGATGCGCTGACGGACCAGCGCCGCGCACCACGAACTCGCGTGCCGTCGCGTCATAGGACACATCGAGAGCCCGCGCGAGCGCCGTCAGGGCGGCCCGCGCCGCAGTGTCGCCAGCCGACCGCTGGCGGAACTTGAGTTCCTCCAGCAGCGCGTGGCGCAGCGCGAACGTGCGCGGATTGATGGACTCGCGGGGTTCGTAGAGCATCCGACTACTTCCGGCAGACGACGGCGATGTTCCAGGCCCACCAGCGGAGCCCGGGAATCCGAAGCAGCACGGCGTCGAGCGCGGCCAGCGCGCGGTAGAGCGGCGCGATGGCCGCGTAGTCCGTGATGATCTTCTTCCAGTACCGCTCGGCGTTTGGATGGATGCGGAGTCCCGCGTAGAACCAGACGAAGACGCCGAGCGTGGCCAGCCAGAAGAAGCGCGCGTCCACGCGGTGGAAGGTGCGCCGGAGGAGACGCAGGTCGTCCACGCCCAGCGGATGTTCGTCCTCGGTGCGCACCGCCGTCGCCATCCGCCGGTAGACGTTGATGGCGGGGTTGTAACGCAACGGATCCCAGAAGACCGCGACGCCACCGGGACGGAGTACGCGATGCACCTCGGCGATGCACCGCGCCTGATCCACGTGGTGCAGGGTGTTAGCGGCGTAGACGACATCCACGGACGCGTTGGCAAGCGCGAGACAGGCCCCGTCCATCTGCGCCGGGAGCAGGGCGGCGCCGTGCCGCGCGGCGACCCGCCCGGCGAGGGCGAGCATGCCGCCGCTCAGGTCGGTCGCGATTACCTGCGCGCCGTGCATCGCGAACCAAGTCGCCGCCTCGCCGAGCCCAGTGCCCAGTTCGAGCACCGTCTTGCCGCGCACGTCACCGAGCTGGCTGTGCAGCCAGCGGTTCTCCGGGCAGGTCGGCAGGGTGAACGACTCGCGCACGGGCACCGACGCCGGGTCCACGGCGCTGGCCCAGGCGTCGTGGAACGCCTCCTCGCGATGCAGCGTCTGTTCGGAATCCGTCACGAGAGCACCGGCAGGACACGGGTGACGTCCGCATGGCGGGGCACGGACTCAAGGAGCGCGCCGGCCCGTGAATGGTCCACCGGGTGCGCCTGGTTGATGTCGTCGATGATCGCGAGCAGCTGATCGGGGGTCAGCGGCCACGGTTTCCGCGCCGCCGTGCCGCCGAGGAAGAGCAAGGAACGCCGCAGCGTGGTGAGCGGGAAGCGCGCGGCGATGGTCATCTCGGGGAAGCTGCCGTACATGCACCCGCCGCACTCGCGCGTGATCGCGTGCACGGCGCCGCGCAGTTCGGTCTCTCGATACCAGCGCGGGAAGTCAGGATGCCAGACCGGGTAGCTCTCGCGCAGAACGTGGTCGCAGCACGGCTGCAAGTCGCCGTTCGGGCGAATCGCGAAGTAGAGCCCGGGCGAGTCGCAGACGTCGTTATTGCGCCGCCGCCACGTAACGGGCTCGCGGCGGATGAACCGACGGACGTTGTCGAGGTATTCGGGCGAATCGTAGAGCAAGTGCCCGCGCCGCCGCAGGGCGATGCACTCCGCGAGCACTTCGTCCACCAGCGGATACATCGACGGCGGAAAGAGCATCTCCCGGTCGTAACTGCGGAAGTTGTGCGGCTCGGCCGGGTCGGCTACGTGCGCGGGCACCAGCGAGACATGCCAGCCAACGCGCGTCGCGAACCGGATGACATTCGGGATCTCCAGCAGGTTCTGCGGCGAGAGCACCGTGCCGAACGCCGCGAACGATCGGCGCGCCGGATAGGCATGCGTCACGCGGCTGATCGCGTCAATTGCGCGCCGCCAGCTGCGCGTGTGTGATCCGTTGAGGAAGTCCTGCTTCTCGGCGAGCAGAGAGTCGAGCGAGATGGAGATGTCGCGCGCTCCCGCCTCGGCGGCCTGTCGCAGCTGGTCGTCCGTCGCCAGGCCGTTGGTCTGCGTGCGGACGTGGATGCCGTGCCGCGTGAAGGCGCGGATGATCGCCGGCAGGTCGCGCCGGACGAAGGGCTCTCCGCCCGTCAGGAGGACGACGCCCGTCCCGATGGCGGCAAGGTTGTCGGCCATCGCCTCCACCTGCGCCACCGACACCTCGCCCACGTCGGCGTTGGCGTAGCTGATGTTGCACTGCTTGCAGGTGAGATTGCAGCGGGCGGTCACGTAGAACTGCACGTACAACGGGTGCCGTCCCCGCGCGAGGATGCCCCGCGCCAGCCGCAGCTTGGTCCGGAGCGAAAACATCAGGCGTCGCGGTCGAAGCCGATGCGCTCCCCCACCACGTAGAGCGGCCGCCGCTTCACCTCGCCGTAGATGCGCCCCACGTACTCGCCGATCACGCCCAGCGAGAGCAGCTGCACGCCGCCAAGGAACAGCGTGCCGATCCACTGCGCCGCCCATCCCGGCACGACACCGACGGTGAACAGCTTGATGTAGAGGGCGTACATGATGCCGGTGAGCGCCAGCACCGAGGCCGTGAACCCCAGGTACGACGCCAAGCGCAGCGGGACCGTCGAAAACGAGAAGATGCCGTCGAGCGCGAAGCTGAACATCCGCCGGAAGGGGAACCTCGTCTCGCCGGCAGCCCGTGCGTGCCGCTCATACGCGACGCCTTCGTGCCGGAAGCCGGCCCAGACTACGAGGCCACGCAGGAAGCGGTCGCGCTCGGGCATGTCGTGGAGCGTCTCCACCACGCGCCGGTCCAGCAGGCGGAAATCGCCGACGTCGGCAGGGATGCTCGCGTCGCCCAGCCGCTGGAGGAGGCGATAGAAGAGGTGCGCCGTGCCGCGCTTGAAGGCCGACTCGCCCTGCCGACTGGATCGCACGCCGTACACCACATCGGCACCGTCGCGCCAGCGCTCGACCATCCGTGGAATGACCTCAGGCGGGTCCTGCAAGTCGGCGTCGATGACGACCACCGCATCGCCGCGCGTCGCGTCAAGTCCGGCGGTCAGCGCATACTGGTGGCCGAAGTTCCGCGAGAGGGCGACGACCCGGGCGTCCGGATCCCCGGCGGCGATGGCGCGCAAGCGCGTCATGGTGGCGTCGCGGCTGCCGTCGTCCACGTAGATGATGGTGACGCGCGCGCCGTTGATGCCGCGCGCCATCTCGCGCAGGCGCTGGTGCGTCTGCGCGATGACCGCCTCTTCGTTGAAGCACGGGACGACGATGTCGAGGACGATCTTCTGGGCTCTCGCCGGTGCCGTCGTGCGCGCGGATGCAGGATCGCTCATGGCCCTCCTAAACTAAGGGACGGAGCGCCGACGCGCCTTAGGCCGGGTGCCGCGAGCGGCCGCCCCCCGCTAGAGCGTGTCGAGCCCCTCCCGACCGAGCACCGGATTCCACGCCAGGAGTTCGTAATTGGCGAGGCCGAGCCGGAAGAACGGGTCGCCGTCGCGCACGGCATCGAGAGCGGCGGCGGCCCCTTCGTCGGGGACGCGCACGAGCAGCGCGCCCCCCGTGCGCGGCACGAACGGCCCCGAGGCGAGGAGCGTGCCGCGCGCCTTGAGCTCCCGCAGCCAGCCGCGATGGGCCTCGGTGTGGGCCTCGATGACGTCGAGAGGGGCGCGGTATCGAATTAGTATCAAGCTGTACATAAACAACAGACGGTGGACGGAGGACGGTGGACGGTTGACTACCAGGCGATCCCGTAGTCTTCACCATGGTTTGATGCCGCCCCCCACATGGTCTTGTGCTTGCGATCGAACAGGATGGCGGTGATCGGCCCGGAGGTGCGCTCCTCGTACTCCATCGTGTAGCCCATCCGCCGGAGCTCGTTGCGCACGTAGAACGGCAGCGATTCGGCGGCGAGCATCCGCCCGGGGCGGCTTTCATGCTGGCCGAAGGACGAGCGCAGCTGGAAGCTGTTGATGTTCGGCGCCTCCACTGCCTCCTGCGGCGTCATCCCGAACTCGACGACGTTGAGGAGGAACTGCAGGAGGTTCTGGTCCTGTGAGTCGCCCCCCTGCACGGAGAAGGCGAGGTAGGGCGCGCCATCCTTGAGCGCCAACGATGGCGTGAGCGTTACGCGCGGCCGCTTCCCCGGCTCGACCACGTTGAATGGGCCGTCCAGTGAGTCGGTCCCAAAGGCCTGCGCGCGCTGGGAAAGCCCCACGCCCGTGTTCCCGGCGATCACAGCCGGGATCCACCCGCCCGACGGCGTGACGGAAATGACCCACCCTTCCTCGTCCGCCGCCTGAATGGAGGTGGTTCCCGCGTAGAACGCGGCCTTGAATGCGGAGTCAATCGCGGCAACGTCCGCCACCTGCCGCCCCCCATCCACCGTCCAACGTCCACCGTCCACCGTCTCCGCCGCAGGCGGCCGATCCTGCTGCCCACTCCGCGGCATGCTCGTCGGCGCCGGCACCACCGTCCACTTGTCCAGCAGCGCCTTGTACGGATTCGTCTTGCCCTCGAACGGATACGGGTCGCCCGGCTTCACGTTCGAATCGGTGCGAGCCCAGTTGATCTGGCCGAAGCGCGCCTTCGCGTACTCCTTGCTCAGCAGCCCCTGCATCGGTTGGTCCTTCGCGAAGGCCGGGTCGCCGTAGTAGAAGTCGCGGTCCGCGAACGCCATCGACATCGCCTGGTACACCGTGTGCAGGTAGCGCGCGCTGTTGTAGCCCATGCCCTTGAGGTCGGCGTTTTCGAGGATATTCAGCGCCTGCAGCAGCGCCGGCCCCTGCTGCCACGCCTGCAGTTTGTAGACCTCGACGCCCTTGTAGTTCGCCGACAGCGGCTCCTCGATCTTGACCTTCCAGTTGCCGAGATCCTGCATCGTGAACAGCCCGCCTTCCTCCTGCATGCCGCGCACGATCTCCTGCGCGATGTCACCCTTGTAGAACCGGTCGTAGGCCGCATAGATGGCGTCCTTGCGGCTCTTGCCGGCCTTCAGCGCGGCCTGCTCGGCGTCCACGAGCTTCCGCAGCGTGGCCGCGAGGTCCTTCTGCACGAAGATCTCGCCCGCCTCCGGCGCCTCGCGGCGCTCGCCGAGGTGCGGCAGGTAGACGGCCTTGGCGTACTTCCACTGCTTGATGCGCGCCTTGTTGGCTTCCATCGAGTTCGCCGCCTGCGCCTCAATGGCGTAACCGTCGGCCATCTGGATAGCCGGCGCGAGCACGTCCTTGAGCGACAGCTTCCCGTACTCCGCGAGCATGGTCAGCAGGCCGCCCGGCGTGCCGGGCGTCACCGCGGCCAGCGGGCCGAACTCCGGCGGATACCGATGGCCCTTGCCGCGGTAGAACTCCGCCGTGGCCCCCGTCGGGGCCACGCCAAGGGCATTGATGCCGATGACCTTCTTGAGTCCCGGGTGGTAGATGAGCGCCTGCGTCTCGCCGCCCCAGCTGAGCACGTCCCACATCGTGGCGACCGCGCCGAGCATGGCGCAGGCGGCATCGATGGCGTTGCCCCCCTTGGCGAACATCAGCGCGCCGGCCGTGGCGGCCAACGGCTTGCCGGTCACGGCCATCCAATGGCGGCCATGCAGCGGGGGCTTCTGCGTGCGCTGGGCGTGCAGGGGCGACGCGGCGGTGGCGAAGGACGCCACGGTCAGGACCAACGGAAGGATTGAGCGAGCGCGCATGCGGATTTCCTCGGGTGGGACGCGCCGACGGCCGACGCGCCGTCGGCGCCTGCGAGTGGAGGCACACGGAATACTCTACGAACGGGACGAACGTTGGCTAGATGGACGCCTCGCGGGTCCCCGGGGGTTCACGTAGCTTCGACGCATGTTCCGGCCATCGCTTCACCTCGCCCTGACGCTTGCCCTCGCGTCCGGCGTCCCAGCCCGCGCCCAAGATGCGGGCACGCCCGACGACGCCATTCGCATCAACCAGGTCGGCTACCTGCCGGATGCGCCGAAGGTCGCCGTCATCTGCGCCCTCGCGCCGCGCACCGTCACCGAGTTCGAACTCGTGAATGAGGTGGGCAAGCGCGTCTTCGGCCCCAAGGCGGCCACCCCCGCCGGCAAGTTCGGGCCGTGCGCGCAGACGTTCCGCCTCGACTTCACGGCGCATCGGACTACGGGCACGTACCGCGTGCGCGCCGCCGGCCTCGAATCGGGCAAAGTGCGCATCGGCCCCGATGTGTGGAACGGACTCGCCGATGTGCCGCTGCGCTACATGCGCCAGCAGCGGAAGGGATACAATCCCGTCTTCAACACGATGATCCACACGAAGGACGGCATCATCGTGGACCACCCCACGCGTGCGGGTGAGTACCTGCCGGCCACGGGGGGATGGGCCGACGCCTCGGACTACCTGCAGTACGTGACGACGAGCGCAACGGCCGCCTTCCAGCTGCTGCAAGCATATCGCGACAATCCCCGGGCCTTCGGCGACGCACACCTCGCGGACGGACGCCCGGGGGTGAATGGCATTCCCGACGTGCTGGACGAGGCGCGCCACGGGCTTGTCTGGCTGCTGCGCATGTTCCCCGACGACTCGCTGATGCTCAACCAGCTTGGCGACGACCGCGACCACATGTTCTTCGACCTCATGCCCAATGACTCGGCCGACTACGGCTGGGGCAAGGGCGGGGCGCGGCCGCTGTATCCGTGCACGGGCATTCCGCAGGGGCTGCTGCGCTACCAGAACCGGGCGACGGGCTACGCGTCGACGGCCGGGAAGTTCGCGGCGGCGTTCGCCCTTGGCGCACAGCTGTACAAGGAGCGCGAGCCGGCGCTTGCCGACACGCTGCGGCGCAAGGCGTTTGCCGCCTTCGCCCTTGGCGAGAAGTACCCCGGCGCCTGCCAGACGGCGCCGGGGCGCGGCGCCTACTACTACGAGGAGGATGACTGGGAGGACGACATGGAGCTCGGCGCCGCCGCGCTCTACGCCCTCACCGGCGACGCGCGCTGGCAGACGAAGGCGATGCGGTACGCGGCGAAGGCCAAAGTGAAGCCGTGGCAGGGCGCCGACACGGCGAACCACTACCAGTGGTTTCCGTGGCACAACATCGGCCACTACGAGGCGGCGCGCCGCGGCACGCTGAACGAGCGGCTCAAGCTCACGGGGTGGTACGGCGACGGTCTTGCCGCGCTGGCGAAGAAGGCCGACAACGGCTTCCGCGTGGGCATTCCCTTCATCTGGTGCTCGAGCAACCTGATGACGTCGACGGCCATTCAGGCGCTATGGTACCGGCGCATGACCGGCGACACCCAGTATCGCGAGATGGAGCAGGCGGCCATTGACTGGCTCTTCGGCACCAACCCGTGGGGCGTGTCGCAGGTGATCGGCATACCCGCCGATGGGAACTTCTCGCGCGATCCACACGCGGTGATCTCGGTGAAGCTCAAGTACCAACTCGACGGCGGACTGTTGGATGGCCCGGTGTACGCGTCCATCTACAAGAACCTCGCCGGCATCTCGCTCACCAAGCCCGACCAGTACGCCAAGTGGAACACGGGACACATCGTCTACCACGACGATTGGGGCGACTACTCGACCAACGAGCCGATCATGGATGGCGCGGTCAACGTGCTCTACCTGCTGTCCTGGCTGGGGCGGCGATAGCACTCGGCGAGAATAGGGAACGCAGACTGCGTCACCACAGAGCCACGAAGGGCACAAAGGAACACGAAGCACTCCATGGGGGAATGACCGCGCGCCACGCAGAGATCTGCGTGGCGCGCGGTTTCTACCTCCAGTTCGTCTTCGTGGCCCTTCGTGCTCTTGGTGACTCTGTGGTATGCTGTTGCCGTTCGTCTCGACTCGAGCGATCAGCCTACGGTAGCGTCAACAACTCGATCCGTGTCGCCTTCGCCGCCGCGTGGTAGACGCGCATGGTTGCCTTCTGGTAGTCCTCGGGCTTGGCGAAGAAGATGTTCGGCACGTAGGTCTGCGGATTGCGCTCGATATGCGGGAACCACGTGCTCTGCACCTGCACCATGATGCGGTGCCCCTTCTTGAAGGTGTGGTGCACCGACGGCATCTCGAAGCGGATCGAGTCGGGCTGGTTCGCCACCATCGGCACCGGCTTCTCGAATGACTGGCGATACCGCGCGCGGAACGGCTCGCCGCGCACCAGCTGCTGATAGCCGCCCACAAGGAACCCGCTCTGGTCACCCACCCAATTAGGGGCGTCGTCCGGGAAGACGTCGATCAGCTTGACGATGAAATCGGCGTCGGTGCCTGAGGTGCTCACGTGCAGCACCGGCGTCAGCGGGCCGCTCACCGTGAGGTCTTCCGCCAGCGGCTCCGTCTGGTAGACGAGCACGTCCGGACGGCGCGCGGCGAACCGCTGGTCATCGGTGATGTAGTCGCGCGGCATGCCGTTCGACTCGATGCGCCCCACCACCGGCACGGGCTTGGCGGGGTCGGAGACGTACTCGTCGAAACCGCCGCTCGCCGCGGGCGCGGTGAAGCCGAGCTTGCCGTCAGGGTGCAGGTAGAGCGCCTTCCGCTGCGCGCCGGGAGCGGGCCACGTCGGGTACTTGTCCCAACGGTCGCCGCCGGTGCGGAAGACAATCACGCCGGGGTCGATCTTCTGCTCGCCGCCGCGCAGGTGCTGGCTGAAGAAGACGTACTCCACGGTGTCGCGGTAGAACGGTCCTGTCTTGTAGTTCCACCGAAGGTTGCCGAGAACCGTGCCGTCGCCGCGGCTCCAGCCGCCGTGCGACCACGGGCCGACGATGAGCGTGTTGACCGTGGCCGGGCTGCGCTTGGCGATGTTCTCGTAGACCCACCACGGGCCGTGCAGGTCCTCCGTGTCGTAGAAGCCGCCGACCGTGAGCACCGCCGCCTTCACGTCGCGCAGGTGGCGTCGGACATCGCGCGCCTGCCAATAGTCGTCGTAGGTCGGGTGGGCGAGGACGGCCTCCCACCACTCGCTCGTGCCGGGAGCGATGTACTTCTGCGATCCGGGCCCCACCGGGCCCATGTTCAGGTAGAACTGGTAGGCGTCCTGCGGCACACGGGTGAACGGATACCGCTTGTCCGGCCCGGGCTCGGTGCGCGGTCCGCGCCCGAAGTTCGCGTAGAAGCCGAAGTTGTGTGCCAGCAGGAACGCGCCGCCGTGGAAGTCGTCATCGCCCATCCAGATGTCGGTCATCGGCGCCTGCGGTGAGCAGGCGACGAGCGCCGGATGCCGCGACAGGCAGCTCGCGCTCGCGTAGAACCCGGGCCATGAGGTGCCGTAGATGCCCATCCGGCCGTTGGTCGGCAGGTTCTTGAGCAGCCACTCGATGGTGTCGTAGGTGTCCGTTCCTTCATCGACATCCGTTGGCTTCTCGTGCTTCTCGAGAATCGGCGTCATCTCCCGGAACTTCCCCTCCGAGTAGTTCCGGCCGCGCGCGTCCTGATACACGAAGATGTGGCCATCCTCGACATACCTTGGATTGCCCGACGGCCCCATCGCCGCGCGATACGCCGTGTCGCCGTACGGAGCGACGGAATACGGCGTGCGCGACATCAGCACCGGGTACCGCTTCGAAGTGTCCTTCGGCACGTAGATCGACGTGAACAGCTTCACGCCGTCGCGCACCGGAATTCGCACTTCAAGCTTGCGGTAGTCATTGCGGATCTTGGCCGCGAGGGCGGGGTCCGCCTGGGCATTCGCCGCCGTGACGGGGGCGAGGAACGCGGCGACGGCGAGCAGAAGGGTTCGGCGCATGGGCGTCTGAATCGAGAGGGTGCGTGCGACACGGCGGCGGTTCCGCCGCCAATCGGTCAAGCATCGCTCGTCTGACCGCGACGCGCCAGCCTGCGGCGGTTCCGACAATGCATGGGACTCGGAGACAGGTGTTTCCTGACGCGGTGTCGTGAAAACTCTGATTCGTTGCGGGGGAGGCGAATGGCGAATTTGCGGGCGCGTGACGCGATGTTCCTCCCACCGGCGCTGCTGCGCCCCTCATATGACCGACAAGCACGAAGTGCCCCGCACAATGGGCCAGCAGTTCGGCCGCCGCTCCTGGGCCGAACCGTGGAAGATCAAGATGGTCGAGCCGCTGACCATGACCGACCGCCCCGCGCGCGAGCGTGCCATGGCTGAGGCGGGCTACAACACGTTTCTCCTGCGCTCCGCCGACGTCTACATCGACCTCCTGACCGACAGCGGCACAAGCGCGATGAGCGACCGCCAGTGGGCGGGGATGATGGTCGGCGACGAGGCGTACGCGGGGTCGGAGAACTTCTACCATCTCGAGCACGCCATCCAGACGTACTACGGCTACAAATACCTGGTCCCCACGCACCAGGGGCGGGGCGCCGAGAACTTGATTAGCCGCACGGAGATCAAGGCGGGCCAGTACGTGCCGGGCAACATGTACTTCACGACGACGCGCCTTCATCAGGAAATGGCCGGCGGCATCTTTGTGGACGTCATCTGCGACGAGGCCCACGACTCGCTGCACCGCGGCGCGTTCAAGGGCAATGTGGACATCGGGAAGCTTGACGCGCTCGTGAAGGAGCATGGCGCCGACAAGATCGCCTACGTCTCGCTGGCGGCCACCGTGAACATGGCCGGCGGCCAGCCGGTTTCGATGGCCAACGTGAAGGCGCTGCGCGCCTGGGGCGATAAGCACGGCATCAAGATCTACCTCGACGCGACGCGCGCCGTGGAGAACGCCTTCTTCATCCAGGAACGGGAGACGGGGTACGCCAACAAGTCCGTCGCTGAAATCCTCAAGGAGTTCTGCGGCTACACCGACGGCGCCTGGATGAGCGCCAAGAAAGACTCGCTGGTCAACATCGGCGGCTGGGTGGCGGTGAACGACTGGAACGTCTTCGAGGAGCTGCGCAATCTCGTCGTCGTGTTCGAGGGGCTGCACACGTACGGCGGACTCGCCGGCCGCGACATGGAGGCGATGGCCATCGGCACCGCCGAATCGGTGAAGGACGACCACATCCGTGCCCGCATCGGCCAGGTGCGCTACTTGGGCGATCTGCTCGAGGAGTGGGGCGTGCCGATGATGGAACCCATCGGCGGCCACGCCATCTTCCTCGACGCCAAGCGCTTCTATCCGCAGCTGAAGCAGGACGAGTTCCCGGCGCAGACGCTGGCCGCGCAGCTCTATCTTGACAGCGGCATCCGCGCGATGGAACGCGGCATCGTGAGCGCCGGACGTAACGCGAAGACTGGCGACCATTACCGGCCCAAGCTCGAACTCACCCGCCTCACCATCCCGCGCCGCGTCTACACGCAGGCTCACATGGACGTCGTCGCCGAGTCGGTGAAGGCCGTCTACGAGCAGCGCGAAACGGTGAAGGGGCTGAAGATGGTCTACGAGCCCAAGTACCTGCGCTTCTTCCAGGCGAGGTTTGAACCGTTGAAGTAAAGAGAACGACAGAGAACGACAGTAAAGGGCGGGAATCGGCAGGTACACAGAGGGGCGCTGCGGTCATTCGCGGCGCCCCTCGGTGTTGTTGTGACTGTCGTTCTCTGTCGTTCTCTGTCGTTCTCTGTCGTTCTCTGTCGTTTCTGTCGTTTCTGTCTTTCTCTGTCTTTCTCTGTCTTTCTCTGTCGTCCTCTACATACTCATACTCCCCTTCCGAAACTCCCCCGCGCCAATCATCGCGTTGACAAGCGCGACGCGCCCCTCGCGCGCCGTATCACGCGCCGCGCGCAGCGTGGTCTCAATCTTCGAGGGATCGTCGAGCAAGAAGCCACGGGCGCCGAGCGCCTCGGCGGCCTCGTGGAAGGCGGTGCGGCCAAGTTGGGTGCCCACGTCGTCGCCGAGCATCTCCACCTGGCCGCGGGCGATCTGCGTCCACGCGCCGTCGTTGCCGATCACGGCCACCACGGGCAGGCCGTGCCGCACGAACGTGTCGAGCTCGACGATGCCATAGCCCGCCGCCCCGTCGCCCCAGAGCAGCCAGACGTCGTCATCGGGGCGCGCGAGCTTGGCGGCCAGCGCGAACCCGGCGCCGACGCCTAGCGTTCCGAAAGCCCCGGGATCCAGCCAGCGCAGCGGCGCGCGCGGCCGCACGACGTACGACGCGGTGCCGACGAAATCGCCGCCGTCCGCCACGACCGTTGAACGCTCCGTAAGCAGCGCGTTCACGCTCTGGCAGACGGCCAGCGGATTCACCGGCGCGATGGCCGCACCCGCTTCCGCAGCGATCGCCGCGTCGCGCGTGGCGTCGCGTTCGCGCAGGCGCGCGATCCACGCCTCGCACCGCGCGCGGACCCCTGCCGCAGCGAGCGCCCGCACGAACAGATCGGCGTCGGCATCCACCGCCAACGCCACACGCCGGTTCTTGTGCAGCTCGCCCGCATCGCGATTCACGGCGACGATCCGCGCCCGGCCACCGATGTGCCGCCCGTAATCGAGCCGGAAGTCCATCGGCACGCCGCAGAGCACCACCAGATCCGCCTCGCGCAGCGCCTCCTTGCGATGGT
>VHBQ01000010.1 GCA_016871855.1 Gemmatimonadota bacterium | reverse complement strand
GGCATCGACGGTCCTCGCTGAGTCGAGTCACGTCGTGCAGTTTAGGGAGAGTGTTACCCATGTTCCCGGACAGCAGTGTTACCCATCTACCCGGTCTGTACCCCAACAACCACGACGCCCTGACCGTGGCGAGCGAGTTGGCGACGGCGCGGCTCGAAGTGGTCAAGATGCACCGCCCGTACTCGACCATCAGCTCCACGTTCAACGGCACGACGGAGACCAGCGCGACGTCCACGGCGAATCCGCCGATGAGCGCGTACACCGGCTACACCCGCACCACGGCCGTCGCTTCGGTGGACTCCGCGTACCGGGCGCAGTACGTGACCGTGACGGTGACCGTGGCGCACGCGGCGACGGCCACCACCGTCCGCAAGTCCCTCGTCATTTCGGCGTTCTGATGCGATCCTCGGCGCGGCGGCGGCGCGGCTTCTCCATGGTCGAGATGATCTTCGCGGTCTCGATCACGGTGCTCGTCTTCTCCATCGCGGTGCCGTTCTTCCGCGCCCAGACGCGCGCGATGGACGCCGGGGCGGGGCGCCTCGACGCCTTCCAGAGCGCGCGCTATGCGGTGCAGCGGATCGAGGACGACCTCCGGCTCGCTGGCGGCGACGTCGGCCAGCCCGTCATCGTGCAGGCGGCGCCGCTCGCCATCGCCTTCAACGTCAACCGGCAGGGGATCACCACGACCAGCGACCCGAACGCCTCCTGGTGGGACGCGTCGCTCGATTCGACGACGACGGCATCCTGGATGACGTCGAATGCCGCCTACCTTCGCAAGTCGAGCAAGACGTACCCGACGGCCACCTACAGCAGCCCGAACGGGACCCGCAGCCAGGCGGAGACGATCCAGTACTTCCTGCACGCCGACACGGCCGGCGGCAACACCAACCTGTACGTGCTGTACCGACGGGTGAACAATCGTGACAGCACGCTCGTGACGCGCAACCTGCGCGTGCCGAGCGATTCGAACTTCTTCTTCCGCTACTACGCGACGTCGGCGGCGGGGACGACCACGGCGGTGGCCAACGCCGACCTCCCCATCTACTGGGATGATTCGCTCGGGCGCGCCGACTCGATCACGGCGGTGCAGGTGCGCGCCACGGGGCGGTACTGGGATGCGCGGACGCAGCAGAACGTCTATCGGGACCTGCACGTGACGGTGCAGCTGCGCAACGCGCTGTAGCTGCTCACCGCGCGGTGTGGGGCGGCGCCGCCGGCGCCGGATTCGCTGGGGGTCACGGTCGAGACGGCCCCGGCGGGGCAGAAGCTCGACGTGCGACTCGACTGGCCCGGCGTCGCCGGCGACTCGACCGCACCACGGGACGTGCGCGCCTACGTCGTCTTTCGGCGCCTGTCCGGCGCGTCGGCGTGGACCGCGATCGCCAGCCGTCCCGCGCGCCGAGCGACCGCCTACCGATACCAGGACTTCGACCTCTCGGTCACGGCGGGCACGTACCAGTACGGCGTGGCGGCGCGCGACTGCGGCGGGCTTTCCTCAGTGCGCACGGGCACCACGACGGTGACGCTGCCATGAGCACGCGCCTCCGCCGCGGATCGGCGCTGATTCTCGTGCTGATCATGACGCTGTCGCTGGCCGCACTCGCCTCGTCGGCCATCTACATGACCGGCAGTTCCGGCCTGCTGGCCCGCTACCACGACAAGGATCGCGATCTCGAGTTCGCGGTGGAGACGGCGCTCGAGCTGGGGCGCGCGCGCCTGCAGCGCGACACCTCGGTCTGGTTGTCACCCACCGGCTACACGCAGTTGCTGACCAATCAACCGGTGTACAGCGCTTCCGGGGGCACCCTGCCCGGGCTCTCGGTCAATCTGTACGGCGCGTACACCGGCGACACAGCCGGCACCTATGTGCCGTACATCACGCTGCTGGCGACGGTGAGCGACGCCATGGGCGTGCGGCTGGCGCGACGCATGGACCTGCAGGCGCAGTCGTTCTCGCGATACAGCCTGTTCGTCAACGACTTCCCGTCGGGCGCGTCCATCGGTGCCGGCGAAAACGTCGGCGGCCGGGCGCACGCCAACAACCGCTTCATCGGATCGCTGTCCGGATCGCCGGCGCCGGCGTTCTCGGACACGGTGAGCGCGGCCGGCACGATCAGCGGCAGCGGGCAGTGGTCCGACACCGTGTCGGCGACGGGCGGCGCCATCATCGTCCCGTATCCGGCGGCGTCCGCGGCCTACTGGGGGGCGAGCAGCCTCGCGACCTACTTCTACAACGTCGCAGTCGCCGGCGGCCTATACGAGGCCGTGTCGAGCGGCAGCCGCGGGCGCGTCGAGTTCCTGACGATTGACGTGAACGCGAACGGCATGATCGATTCCACCGAGGGCTTCTTCCGCTATTTCCGCCTCAACTCGGCGACCGACACCTTGCAGCTCGCCCTGTACTTCAGCGGCTCGCCGGTGGCCCTCTCGAATAACGTCCTTCTCAACCAGTGCGGAGCCCACTACACGATCGGCGGGCGGCAGGAGTTCTTCCCCATCGTGATGCACAAAGTCAACTGGGTACGCACGCGCATCCAGTCGAGCACCTACCCCACGGTGAGCGCCGCGCAGGCGACGGCGATGGCCGTGCTCGACCGCGCCGCGATCATGACCATCCTGCAGCAGCCGACTGCGCGCTGCCATCCGCAGGGAAGCCCGTTCCTCGTCAACACCGAGCGTCACACACGCGGAACGGCCTGCACCCAAGAATGGTTCACCGGCGTCACGATGTACACGTGGGGGTCCAGCCCGGCCTGCGCCGCCGCGCAGCAGTACGGCGGTCAGGACACGACGTTCACGCGCTACTCCTTCCTATGCACAGTGGACCAGACTGTGACGACAGGGCGATGTACGGCCGAGCCAAGTTACGAGGGATTCTGGGATACCTACTCGGGCACGAGCAACCTCCCCACGCTGCCAGCGGCGGTGCGACAGGACGTCGAGCGCATTCACCTGTATCCGCTGCACCAGACCTACAACCCCGCCTCTCGGCGCGTGGTGTACGTCAACAGCAGCATGTTTGTGCACGGAACGGTGCTTGGCTACGTGACGCTCTACGTCAACGGCGTGGCCAAGCTGATGGACGACCTCAACTACTACCATGACCCCGCCGACACGACCAACCAGTGCCGCAGCTTCTTTGGCCTGATCGCGCGTGACTCCATTGCCATCTCCGACAACGCGCTCAACCGGCCGCGCATCTTCAACACGCCCACCACCACGGCCGGAAACGTGATGACGATGGGCGGAAACCGCGAGTTCCACTTCGACGGCATTGCGATGGCGCTCGGCGGACCGGTGTTCGCGGCTAATCCCGGCGGCGCCACGGCGACGACGCCCGCGTACACGTGCCCGCTTGGATCCACATTCACGGCGTCCGGTGGGTGCATGCACATCGTCGGCGGCACAATCGGGAGGACGTACGTCGCGCCGTATACGAGCACGGCGAACTCCGGAATGCGTCCACTGCGCGAACTGGACCCCTGCCAGAACACGAACCGCCGACCGCCGTACCTGCCGCTGGCGCGCACCCGGGTGCGACCCGTCAAGTCCTTCGAGGTGGATGCGCGGCAAGTGAAGTCCGCCGCGCTGCTCTCGAGCTATTTCAGCCGGCTGCGGGGGAGTCGGGCGGCCCCGTAACCGCAGACGGTGGACGGAAGACGGTGGACGGTGGACAAACCCGCTGTCTACCGTCCACCGTCAACAGTCCACCGTCTGCCCCTACAGCAGCCTCGGCTGATCCCCCCGCAGCACCTGATGGCACTGCCGGCACCGCGCCTCGTAGCTCTCCGTGCCGCCCACCATGATCAGCGGCGAGTCCCAGTGCGCCGGCTTGCCGTCCACGAGACGCTGATTGCGCGTCGCCGGGGCGCCGCAGAGCACGCAGATGGCGTGGAGCTTGTCCACGACCTCGGCGAGACACATCAGCTGCGGCATCGGGCCGAACGGCTCGCCGCGGAAATCGGTGTCGATGCCGGCGAGGATCACGCGTCGGCCGCGGTCGGCGAGGTCGCTGGCGAGCGCGACGATCCCCTCGTCAAGGAACTGCACCTCATCAATCGCGATGACCTGCGCGTGCGGATCGAGGCGCGTCGCCACCTGCGCGGCGGAGTCCACCGGAACCGCCTCCACCGTGCGTCCGTCATGTGAGCCGACGGTGAACACGCCCGTGTAGCGGTTGTCCAGGTGGGACTTGAAGACCTGCACGCGCTTCTTGGCGATCATCGCCCGACGCACGCGGCGAATGAGTTCCTCGCTCTTGCCGCTGAACATCGAGCCGGCGATCACCTCCACCCATCCGCCGGACAGCTGGAAGTGCTGGCTCATCGATCGTCTCGCGGCCGGCGCGGGCCTCCGCCCCGCGGCTTGTCACCAAACGCCGGACGCGAGCCGCCCGCCCCGCGCTTGTCGCCGAAACCGGCGCGTGGGCCGCGCTTGTCGCCGAAGCTCCCGCGCGGGCCACCAGCGCCTCGCTTGTCACCGAACCCTGCGCGCGGGCCACGCTTGTCGCCGAAGCCGCTCCGCGCGCCGCGCTCGCCAGGAGCGCCGCGGCGCGGGCGCGCGTCGTCGCGGTCGCGACGCACCGTGCGATCCACGTAGCGCGCGCGCGGACCCTCGGCCGGGTCGCGCAGCGGGAAATCATCGGCCGGGCGCGGCGACCGCGCCGGACGCTCGGCGGGGCGCGCCGTGCCAACCGCAGGACGTGACGGACGATCGCTTTGCACAGGCGTCGCCGGCGGCGCCGCGACGACAGCAGCGCTGCGCGCTCCCTCGAGCAGGCGCAGCGCGGCGCCGGCCAGCTCGACCGCATCATACTCGGCGAGCAGCGGCTCGAGCGAGACGATCTCACGCGCCGGATACGACGTGGCGAGCACCGCGCGCAGTTCGCCCCGCACGCGGGCTTCCTGCGCCCGCGCCGCGCTCGTCGCGCGCCGGGTGGTGAACGGTGTCACGCTCGCGCCGGCGGCCAGGCGGCGCAGGGCGCCGAGTTGCCGCGGGGCGATGAGCGCGACGGCGCGTCCCGGCTGCGCGGACATCGCCGCGTCGAACGCCGCTGGGGAAGGAAGGCCGGCGAAGACGACGAGCGCGACGTTCACCGGCGCTGGCCCATCAGACACGTGCACGAGCGGCGCGCCGCCGGGATAGCCGTGCGCGGCCAGCGCCGCCTGCACGGCCGACGGATCCGCCGTCACGACCGCCGCTGAGGGCGGATCGAGTTCGTCGAGCAGCGCGGGGACCGCGGCCGCCACGTGCGCCGCGCGCACGCACTGGTACTGCACGGGGGCGGGTTTCGTCTCGCTCGACGCGTCGTCGGCGAGGCGGTGCGCCTTGTGGAAGTACCGCTCGAGCAGCACCTCCACCACCGGGGTGGCCTCGGAGGCGACGAGCACGCGGCGCGCCTCCTTGGGCATCGCGGCCATGACCGTGGCGAGCTGGTCGGCGTCGAACTCCTCGGCGGCGACGAGCACGATCACCTGCACGCCGTCGAGCGGCAGCGCCGACGCGGCGAGCAGCCGCTCGACGTCCGCGGGCGTGGCGATCACCACCGGTGCGCCGTAGGTCTTCAGCACGCGCGCGGCGCGCAGCGCGTCGGTAACCGGCAGGATGCGAGGGGTGGACGGTCGCGCCGCGCGCAACGCGGCGGCGAGTTCGGTGGCCGCACCCGCATCGGGGACGCAGAGCAGCGCCACCGGCGACGCGCCCGGCTCGTCGCCCTCGCGGTCGATGACAGGCGCAAGGCGCTCGGCGATGCGCCCCCAGTGCGGGGCGAGGAAATGGGCGACGGGGGTGTTGCGGCCGGCGGCGCCGGCGTTCGGTGATGCGCTCACTGCGACCTCGATTGTCAATGGCGTCGGCGTCAGGGCGATGCTAACTTCGTCGGACACCTACAATCTACTGCACACTCCCCCGGCCCTCCAATCGGGAGTCCGGTCTGACTATGTCGCATCCCTACGTGCCATCGCCCAACGTCGCGTCGATCAAGGAATCGGCGACGATCGCCGTCTCACAGCGCGCCAAGGCCCTGCGCGCCGCGGGGCGGTCCATCATTGATCTCGGCGCGGGCGAGCCCGACTTCGACACCCCGGCGTTCATCCTCGAGGCGACGAAGGCGGCGCTGGACGCGGGCGCCACGCGCTACACCGCGGTCGAGGGGATCCTCCCCTTGCGCGAGGCCGTGGCCGCCGACGCCACACGCCGGCGCGCCGGCCGCGAAGGCGCGGTGACGGCGGGCGAGGTGGTGGTTTCCAACGGCTCCAAGCAATCGCTGCACAACGCCACGTTCGCGCTCTTTGGGCCGGGCGACGACGTGCTGCTCCCGGTGCCCAGCTGGGTGAGCTACTTCGAGATGGTCGGCCTCGCGCGCGCCAACGCCGTCGAGGTGCCCGGCGATCCGGCGCGCGGCCTCAAGGTGACGCCCGCTCTGCTCGAGGCGCATGCAACACCGCGCACGCGCGGCGTGATGCTCAACTCACCCGTCAATCCGACGGGGGCCGTGTACAGCGCGGAGGAACTGCGCGCCATCACGGATTTGGCGGCCGCGCGGGGCTGGTGGGTGATCAGCGATGAGATCTACGGGCGCATCACGTACGGGGTGCCCGAGGCCCCGTCCGTGCTGGACGTCGCCGCGCGCCGCGACAACCTAGTGGTGGTCAACGGCGTGGCGAAGGCGTACGCGATGACCGGGTTCCGCATCGGCTGGTCGGTCGCGCCGCGGGCCGTCTCGCAGGCGATGACCGCGCTGCAATCGCACACGACGTCCAACGCGGCGACGGAGTCGCAGTACGCCGCGCTCGCCGCGCTGACGCGCACGGCCGAGGCCGACGACGCGGTCCAGGCGATGGTGCGGGAGTTCGCCGCGCGCCGCGAGGCGGCGCGCGCGATCCTGTCGGCGGTGCCCGGGCTCGAGCTTGTCGAGCCCGACGGCGCGTTCTACCTGTTCTTCAAGGCGCCGCGCGGGGACGGGACGGCGTTCGCCACGCGGCTACTGGAAGACGCGGGCGTCGCGGTGGTCCCGGGCGCGGCCTTCGGCACGCCGGCGTGGGTGCGCGCGTCGTATGCGGCCGCCCGGGCCGATGTCGAGGCGGGCATGCGCGCGATCGTGCGCCTCTGGCAGGTGTGACGTTCGCGGGACCGTGATAAATTGAGGCGCGGACCAATCCGTGCCTGTTTCCCATCCTTGGGGCCGTCATGATCACCACGATCGTACTCGTCAGAGCCGAACCCGCGCTGATTCCCCAGTGTGCCACCGCGCTCGCCGGCATTGACGGCGTCACCGATGTGTACTCCGTGTCGGGCGAGTGGGATCTCGTGTGCATCATCAAGGTCGCCGCCTACGACGAGATCGCCCACGTGGTCACCGAGGAGTTCCCCAAGGTCCCCGGCCTCCAGCGCACGACCACGCTGACGGCGTTCCGAGCCTACTCCAAGGCGGAGCTGGAGCAGGGATTCAACATAGGGGCAGAGTGAGACAGAGAAACAACAGAAAAACAACAGAGAAACAACAGAGAAACAACAGAGAAACAACAGAGAAACAACAGAGAAACAACAGAGAAACAACAGAGAAACAACAGACCAAGTAAAACGGGCGCTCCGCATCGGGGCGCCCGTTTTCTGTTGCTTCTCTGTTGTCTCTCTGTTGTCTCTCTGTTGTTTGTCTGTCGTCTATCTGTTCCTGAGGCACCATTGCTGTCCAACCCGCAACAACTCGTGCCAGCGGCCGTTGGACCGTGAGAGCACCACGAGGTCGTTTGTCCCCGCGTAACGCCACGACTCCACGAAGATCTCATCCGTTCCGTCACCCGTGAGGTCCAGGTGGTCGAGGAGTCGCTGGAACTCGACCATGCGCGCCTCGCCGCTCTCGAGGTGCTTGTAGGTGACCTGATAGCCCTTGCCGTCGGCGTCATCGCCAAGGATCAGGAAGTGCGTCGTGTGCCCGGCGCCTGGACCGGCATCGCCGGCGTTGGGGTCCACCTGGTTGGCGACGAGTGTGGCCCGCGGGCTGCCGCTCATGTGCACCGCACGCGCGCTGAACGCCGCCGTGTCGATGTCTGCGCTGTCTAGCCCTTCGTCGCGCAGCGCGAGCAGGGCCACGGCGCGCGTCGCGGCGAGCAGATCGCGTGGCGCCGACGCGCGGTCGGGTGCGGTGCGCACCGGCCCCGACATGGAGATGAACTCGAAGGCCGGGTCGAGGGCGAGCGAGGTCTTGAGCGACACCGCGGCCATCGGCCGCACCTCGCGGCATCCCGGCAGCGCGTACAAGGGCTCGCTATCCGGCTCGAACATCCGGCGGGTGACGGTCACCACGCCCGCCGGCCGACCATCGCGATACACCGGATACTCGGTGCCGGCCTGGAAGTAGAGCGAGTCGAGGCGCCGCCAATCGGCGTCCGGCAGCTGGATCTCCTTGACTTGGCCGTCCACGATGACTGCGATGGGAACGAGGCGGGTGGAATCGAGGGTGCCAAACGCCTGGAAGACCAGCGTTGGGCGCGTCGCCACGTCGAAAGACGGCGGCGGCGGCAGATCTTCCGGCGACTCCTGCTTCGCCTTGTCGCATCCGGCCGCGAGGACTAGGATGCTCAGCATGAATGCGGATCGGCGCATGGGGCCAACGTACCCGTCCACGGAGGGGGCCGCAAGCGCTCGCGACGCACGGCGCGCGCTCCAGCGGGTCGGGGCGTTCCCGGCCGCGCCGGAACCCGCGCTCGAGCTGCTGCGCCCCGACGCATCCGAGCCGCCGCGGCTGCAGCGCGCGGAGCCGCTGGAGGGGGACGCGATGGCGGTGCGCGCCGTGGACGGCGCCCCGGTCGTGGGGATCGCGGCGTTTCTCGACGGCATCCAGCAGAGCCGCGTGCTCGCGTATTGGCGCGGCGGCATTCCTGTCGTGCACGGCACGGTGGCCGCCGCGGTGCGGCTGCGCCGTGACCGCACGCTCGTGCGCTGGCGCGCGGATGCGGATCGCGTGGATCGCGCGCTCTATGCCCCGCGCGCCGCGTTGGACGATTCCGTCTGGACGTCGCTCTCAACGACCTGCGCGGTGCGCGACACGCTGTCGCCGGACGAGCGCGGCCCTTGGCATCCGCAGGATCTCGTCGCGCGGGCGCTCCACGCCGTCCAACGCCAGCGCGAGGCGCTCGAGACGGCCTGCGCCGAACGGTGGTGCGCGGCCGGCGACGGCCCGCTGTTCGTGGACGGCGGCATCGCGGCGGCGGGAGGCGCGGCGCACTCGCCGCTGGCCGTCGGCGTGGTGAAATCCCATCGCACGCTCTACGTGGACGGCGCCGCCCTGCCGCTTGTGTTGGGCCTGCGCGCGGGGGAGCGCACGACGATGTTCACCGTTGCCTCGCCGCGCCGCGCGGCCGTGGCGAGCTGGTACCTGCGCCTGCGTGATCCCGCGGCGCACGACGCCCTGTGGGGGCTCGTGCGCGTCGAGATCGCGCGCGACGACGCCGACGGGGCGCGCGCCGACCTGGTGTCGCGGTGGATCCTCGCCGAGCGCGCGCCGCTGGCGCTCCCCGATCCGCGCTGGGGGGCGATGGCGTACGGCATTAGGTTGACCGAGGAGTACCTGCGCGCCGTGTCGCGATAAGCCGTTCCACCTTCCTCATTCGCCATTCCCCTGATGTCCATCGGCCGAGTCGTCGCCACCGAACGCAAGCCCAACACGCCGCACGAGTTCCATTTCTGGACTGCGCTCGACGCGCCCGTCGGGATCGGCACGATCGTGCGCGTGGAGGGAGGCGCGACTGCCGACGGCGGCGCCCTCAGCGTCTACGGCGTGGTGGTCGAGGGGTTCTCGTACACCGACCTGCAGTCGCCGCTGCACGATGTCCTCGGCGCCGACGGCGATCCGTCGAACGCGGTGCACGCACCGACAGACCGCACCGAGATCCGTCTCTACACGGCGCACGCGTTGCGGCATGTGCCGGATGAACCGTTGCAGCCGGTCCCGATGGGCCGCGTGCACCTCGCCACCGACGAGGACATCGCCGTCGCCCTGCGGATGGACGGGTACCTGCGTGATGGCCAGCGCACGGCCATCCCCATCGGCGTCTATCGCTCCGGCGCGACGCAGAGTCCGGTCTATCTCGACGCGGATTTCCTGCTCGGGCCCGAGGCGGCGCACCTCAACATCTCGGGTGTCTCGGGGCTCGCGACGAAGACGAGCGCCGTCGAGTGGCTCCTCTCGTCCATCTTTGCCCATTTCCCTGAGCAGAAGGGGAGCGTCGCCGCCGTCTGCTTCAACGTGAAGGGGCCGGACCTCTGCTTCCTCGACCAGCCCTCGGACCGACTCGATGACACCGACCGCGCGCTCTACGCCGCGGCCGGCGTGCCGGCGGAGCCGTTCCGCGACGTCGAGTACTTCGCGCCGTGGACGGCGCGCGGCCACACGCTCGCCACGCTGCGCTCGCATCCCGCACTCGCCCACAACGTCCGCCCGCTCTCCTGGGGCCTGCGCGAGGTGCTCCAGTACGCCGAGGTGCTCCTCAACAAGGACGACGTGGACGCCAAGGCCGACGCGCTCATCGACTTCATCCGCGAACGCGTGGTCAACCAGGAGTTTTCCGACCCGATCCTCACCCGTGGCCACACGGTGCGCTCGTTCGCCGACCTCGCGGCGTGGTTCAGCGAGCTGTTGCGGGGCATGGAAGGGCGGGACATGGAGAGCTGGCGCACGCACCATGTCGCGACCATCCGCAAGGTCCGCAACCGGCTGACCAACATCTCCACCCGCTGCCGCGGGCTGGTGACTGACGACGGCACCTCCAGTGACCTCCCCTTCGGCGCGTTCCGCGATCGCGCGGTCTACGTGGTGGACGTCGCCGCGTCCGAGGAGGACGCACAGGACCTGATCTTTGCGCGCGTCGTCTCGCAGCTGCGCGAGCAGCTTGAGCGTCGCACGCTCGGCGTGGACCACGTCATCGTCTTCGTGGATGAGCTGAACAAGTACGCCCCGTCGGACGGCCCGGACACCTACGTGCGGCAAATGCTGCTCGACATCGCCGAGCGCGGCCGCTATCTCGGCCTTGTGCTCTTTGCGGCGCAGCAGTTCCGGTCGCAGGTCCACCGTCGCGTCGTCGGCAATTGCGGCACCGCGCTCTTCGGCCGGATGGACATGGACGAGCTGGCTACGCCGGGCTACGCCACACTGGCCCCTGCGACGCGCGTGAAACTGTCCACGCTGGACAAAGGGCAGCTGATGGTCAGGCATCCCCACTTCGCGCAGCCCGTCTTCGTGCGATTCCCGCGCCCGGCGGTGCTCGGCGGTCGCGACGGCGTGGAGCGGTTTCCCGCCGAGCCGGAGCCGACGCTGGAAGCCGCGGTGGTGCGCTCGCTCCGCACGCTGGATCCGACCATCACGCTCGAGTGGGTGAAGCAGGCGGCCGTCGCCGCGCCGGAGGAGGATGTGCTGCGGGCGCGCAACCGCACCCTGCAGGTGCGACCCGACGACGTGAAGGCGTACTTCCGCGCGCAGTTCCGCGCCCGCGTCGCGCCGGAAGCGGTCCCGGACCGGCCGACGGCGATGCCCCTCGCCGGATCCGAGTTCAGCGACCCGTACGGCGGGTAGGGAGTGGCGCAGACCGACACCGAATAGCACAGAGGCGCACAGAGAGGCACGGAAGGGCACAGTGTACGACCTGTGCCGAACTCTGCGCTCGGTTGTCCTCCGTGGTACTCTGTGCCATTCTGTTGTACTCGGCGCTCCCATGCGACTCGTCCACCTCTCGGACCTCCACCTCGGCTTCCGCCAGTACCAGCGCGTCACGCCCGCGGGCAAGAACCAGCGCGAGGCGGACGTGGCGGCGTCGTTCACGCGCGCCATCGACAAGGTGATCGCGCTGGCGCCGGACCTGGTGGTGATTGGCGGCGACGTCTTCCACACCGTGCGGCCGACGAACCCGGCCATCCTGCACGCGTTCCATCAGTTCTCGCGCCTGCGCACCGCGCTGCCGAACGCCATCTGCGTGATCGTCGCCGGCAACCACGACATGCCGCGCTCGAGCGAGACGACGTGCATCCTGCGCCTGTTCGAGCCGCTGGGCTTCCACATCGCCGACGCCGCGCCGCGGCGGTTCACGTTCCCCGAGCATGACCTCGCGATCCTCGCGGTCCCCGATCTACCGCCGGGGAGCGTGGAACTCGCGCCCGATCTCGCCTTCCGCCGGAACGTGCTGCTCCTCCACGGCGAAGTGGAGGGCGTGCTGCCGGAGGGCGCCCGCGAGGACGAGCGCGCCTCCATGCCCATTCCGGCGTCGGCCGTGGCGCACGAGCGCTGGGACTACGTCGCGCTCGGGCACTACCACGTGTACCGCAAGGTGGGGCCGAACGCGTATTACTGCGGCTCCCTCGACTACACGAGCACGAACGCCTGGGGAGAATACGCGGAAGAGCGCGCCGCGAAACTCCCCGGCAAGGGACTAATCGAGCGGGATCTCGACACGGGCAAGCAGACGTTCCACTGGCTGCCGGTCACGCGGAAGATTGTGGATCTCCCCGCGATCAGCGGGCGCGGGCTGTCGGCCGTGGACCTCGACGCGGCCATCGCCGCCGCCGTCGAGCGCTGCCCGGACGGCGGCATCGAGGGCAAGGTGGTGCGCCTGGTGGTGAAGGACGTGCCGCGGCATGTGGTGCGCGAGCTCGACCATCAGCGGCTGCGCGAGTTCCAGCGGCGGGCGCTGCACTTCGTGCTCGATACGCGGCGCCCGGCCGTCGTGCGCTCATCGGCGGCCGAGAGCGGCGCGCCGGGCCGGCGCCCGTCGCTCGCTGACACCCTGCGCGAGGCGTTGCGCAGCCGCGTGCTGACCTCCGACATCGATCGCGACCGCCTCGTCGCGCTCGGCGAGCACTTCCTCCGCGAGGCGGAGCAGGACATGGCCACGCGCGGCGTGGACGGACCGGACGCGGCATGAGGCTCTCCCGGCTTCGCCTCGTGAACTTCCGGCAGCACGCGGACAACACGCTGCTGTTCGACCGCGGCCTGACAGGGATCATCGGTCCGAACGGCTCGGGGAAGACCACGATCCTCGAGGCGATCAAGTGGGCGCTCTACGGCGGCGACGCCACGCGCGGCACCGTGGATTCCATCCGCTTCGCCCGCGCGAGCGCGCGTTCGCCCGTGCGCATCGAGCTCGACTTCGAGCTCGGCGGGCACCGGTATCGCCTCGTGCGCGCGCTCACGACCGCGGACCTGTTTGTGGATGGCGGCGAGCGGCCCATCGCCACCG
This sequence comes from Gemmatimonadota bacterium, assembly GCA_016871855.1. Taxonomy (GTDB): domain Bacteria; phylum Gemmatimonadota; class Gemmatimonadetes; order Gemmatimonadales; family Gemmatimonadaceae; genus PNKL01. Next base: position 43,338 of record VHBQ01000010.1, on the reverse strand, counting down.
GCGCGTCGGCGGTGACCGACGTCGTGCGCCGCACGCTGGGCATGACGCTCGAGGAGTTCGACAACACGTACTTCACCGCGCAGAAGCAGCTCGCCGTGATGGCGACGCTCACGGCGGCGGCGCGCGCGCAGTTCCTGTCGCGCGTGCTGGGCTACGAGAAGCTGCGTGCCGCGCAAGACCTGTGCGACGAGCGTCGCAAGGCGCTGCGCAACGAAGCGAACGGCATGCGCGCGGGGATGCCCGATCCGGACGCGCTGGCGCGCCAGCTCTCCGACGCCGAGGCGCGGCTGCGCGACGCGCAGGCACGCGCCGCGGCGGCCGCGGTGGAGCAGGCGCGCGCGCAGCAGGAGCTCGGGGCGCTGCATCCGCGTTGGGCGGACGCGCAGCGGGCGCGCGAGGAGCTGCAGGGGCTCGACGCCGAGCGGCGCGTGCTCGAGGCCGAACTCGGCGGGCTCGCCCGCACCGTCGATCGCGTGGGGGGGGAGCTGCGCCACGTCGCCGACGCGCGCGAGGCGCTGGTGCCGCTCGCCGAGGCGCTCGTGCCGTTCCACGACGTGGGCGAGGAGCTGACGCGCCAGCGCGAGCTTGCCGTCTCCGATGGACGGCGTCAGGCGCTGCAAGAGGCCGCGCACGAGCTGGCCACCGAGCTGCAGCACCTGCGCGAGGGACGCTCGCGCCTTGAGACCGCGCCGACGGTGGAGGAGCAGCTCACCGACGAGATGGAGCAGAAACGCCGGCGGCTGGACGAACTGCAGGGGCGGCTCGAGCTGCGCCGCACCGAGTGGGTGCGCGATCGGCAGGAAGCGGAGACGCGGCGCAACGCGCTGCGCACGCAGTACCAGGAGCTGCGCGACCAGAAGGAGCGCCTCAAGACGGCCGGCGAGGAAGGGCAGTGCCCGACCTGCAGCCGTCCGCTGGGGGACCATTACCATCGCGTGATGGAATTCCTCGAGACGCAGCTCGAGGCGGTCAGCGCCGACGGCCTCTACTTCCGCCAGCGGCTCGAGCAGCTCGAAGCGATGCCCGAGGACATCGCGGCGCTCGACGAGGAGCGTCGGCAGGCCATGCAGGAAGTCAGCGCGCTCGAACGCAAGCTGGCGCGCACCCAGGTGGCGGTAGACCAGCTCGAGCAGTTGGCGCGCGAGCTGGGGCAGAAGGAGCAGCGGTACGCGGCGCTCGACGCGGAACTCGCCGCCCTTCCGGGCGGCTACGATCGGGCGCACCACCAGGCGCTCGAGGCGCGCTTTGAGCAGCTCGCCGAGCTCAGCACGCAAGCCAATCGGCTGACGACGCAGGTTGAGCGCGAGCCGGCGCTGCGGCGTGAACTTGAGTCCGCCCAGCGTGCGATGGCGGCGGCGCAGGGCAAGCGGTCGGCGATCGACTCGCGGCTCGGTACGATCGCGCACTCGGAGGAGGAGTACGCGGCCCTGCGCGACGAGCACGCGCAGGCGGCGGCGGCCGTGCAGGGCGCGGCGCTCGCCGTCCTGAACGCCGACACGGAGTCGCGGCTGGCCGGCTCAGACTGCGACCGCGTGGCGGCCGCCCAGCGCGAATTGGCCGAGCGCCGCGAGCGGCTTGAGCAGGTGGAGGCGGAAAAGCGGCTCCACGACGAGCTGTACCGGGCCTACTCGGACCTGCGCACCGACCTGAACTACCAGATGCGCCCGGAGATCTCTGAGCTGGCGAGCGGCTTCCTCGCCGCGCTCACCGATGCGCGGTACAGCGAACTGGACCTCGATGAGAAGTACCGCATCTCGATCCTCGAGGACGGCGTCCCGCTGCAGGTGATCTCCGGGGGCGAGGAGGATCTCGCCAATCTGGTCCTGCGCCTCGCCATCTCGCAGATGATCGCCGAGCGCAGCGGCCAGCCGTTCTCCCTGCTGATCCTCGACGAGGTCTTCGGCTCGCTGGACGAGACGCGACGACAGAACGTCATCGCGCTCCTTCGCGCGCTGCGCGACCGGTTCGACCAGGTGATCGTCATCACGCACATCGACGACGTGCGTGACGGGCTCGACCAGGTGTTCGTGATCGCGAACGACGAGAAGTCGGGCGCCTCGCGCATCGCGCGCGGCGACGCCGACCAGCCGCCCGACGCCGAGGCGCTGCTCGCCGCCGCCGGCGCCGTGGATGACGGAGGCGCGGCGTGAGCGCTCCCACGTCGCACGGCCTGCACCGGCGCGCGTTGGCCGTCGGCGACATCGGGCCGCTCAATCACCTCTTCTCGGAGGCGTTCTCGGAGCGGTATCGGCGCGACGGCCTTTCAGGAGTGCGCGTGCCGCCGCTGAACCCGGCCATCTGGCGCTATGCCATCGAGGACGCGGGTGACGGCGCGATGTGCTGGGTCGATCTGGACGACCGGCTCGTCGCGTTCAACGTGGCGCACCAGTCGGGCGCGGAGGGCTGGATGGGTCCGCTCGCGGTGCGTCCGGAGTGGCAGGGGACGGGACTCGGCAAGGAAATCGTGACCGCGGGCATCGCGCTGCTGCGCGCGCGCGGTTGCTCGGTGATCGGACTCGAGACCATGCCGCGCACGATGGACAACATCGGCTTCTACTCACGGCTCGGGTTCATCCCGGGACGGATGACCGTCAGTCTGGCGTTCGATGCGAAGCCCGCGGCGTTCACTCGACTCGGCACGCTCGGCGCCGCGGATGGCGACGCCGCGATCGCGCAGTGCGCCGCGATGGTGGATGCGCTGCAGCCCGGCGTGGACTTCACGCGCGAGATCCGGCTGACCCGCGCCCTGGGCATCGGCGACACCGTGCTGCTGCGCGGGCGTCACGGCCTGGACGGCTTCGCGCTCTGCCACGAGGCAGCGCTCGTGGAGGGGCGGCCGCGCGAGGAAACGCGCGTGCTGAAGCTCGCCGTGCGCGAGACGGCGGCGCTGCCAGAGCTGCTCAGGGCCGTCGGCGGCTTCGCGCGAGAGAATGGGTGCGCGCGTGCCGCCGTGCGCGTGCAGGGCGACTACCCGGCCGCGTATCAGGCGCTGATCGCGATGGGGGCGCGCGTGCGCTGGACCGACCTGCGAATGACGCTCGCCGGGCACGCCGAGGTCATTCCGGCGTCCGGCGTGATCTTCTCGAACTGGGAGATCTAACGTTCCGGGTGGCGCGCGCCTGGCTTCACCATGCCGTAGATCCAGAGCGCCAGGCCAGCCGTGAGGAGCAGGTGGATCCACCCCGGCGCCGCCGTGAGGACCGTGACGACGCCCCAGATGGCGATCAGCGCGAGGCCGGAGACGATGTAGGGCATGGCGTGCAAGCTAAGAGGCGCGGAGGCGCGCGGCTACCGCGCGGCTCGCGCAAGGCCGGTGGATCCCGCTGCGTGGCGACCGCTCTTTCCCGGTCGCCGCCCCGATGCTAACGTTGAACCCGAAGGGGCGAAGCGGATTCCTTTTTTGAGCCAACAAGTCCTCCGAGTGGCTCCCGACATCTCAGTTGCCGACATGCCCTCACTGGGGGAAGTCGAAAGCCGGGTGAGGGGCTCAACATTCGACAGGGCTTCAAAAACCCCGCTTCGTTCCGCTTGATCGCAGCGCCCCGTTCACCTCGGTGGACGGGGCGTTGTGTCACCCCCCGGGAACGCACCCCGACCAGGCGACGTTACATTCCCTCCATGCCCCGCCTCACCGTCACCCGCCGCGTCACCTTCAACGCCGCCCACCGGATCCACAATCCGGCGCTCAGCGACGACGAGAACGCGCGCCTCTTCGGCCCCTGCAACTGGCCCAACTGGCACGGCCACAACTACACCCTCGAAGTCTCGGTGACGGGGGAGCCGGACCCGGTCACGGGCTACGTCATCGACCTCGGCGAGCTCAAGCGTCTCGTCCAGGCGTCTCTGCTCGACCGCGTGGATCACCGAAACTTCAACCTCGACGTCCCGGAGATGGCGGGAACAAATCCGACCGCCGAGAACATTGTTCTGATGTTCTGGCGTGTCCTCGAGCCGGCGCTCAAGCCGCGCACGCTGACCCGCCTCCGTCTCTGTGAAACCGAAAACAACTGGGTCGAATACGATGGCCGCTGAAGCCCCCCGGTCCCCCCGTCCGCTGCGCTCCGCCCGCCTCGATGCGGCGGTGGATCCGTTCGACGACGTCGGCGCGCCCGCTGACATCGGCGGCGACCGCTACCTCGAGTTCGAGAACCTGGTGCGCCGCCAACTCGAGTTGCTCGGCGAGGAGCCAGCGCGCGACGGCCTCGCCAAGACGCCCAGCCGCGTGGCCAAGTCGCTCACCTGGCTGACCCGCGGCTACCAGATGGACGTGCAGGACGTGGTTGGTGACGCGGTGTTCGACGAGGAGCACCATTCGATGGTGATGGTGCGCGACATCGAGCTGTACTCGATGTGCGAGCATCATATGCTGCCGTTCTTCGGCAAGGCGCACATCGCCTATATCCCGAACGGCAAGATCGTCGGACTGTCCAAGCTCCCGCGCATCGTCGAGATCTTCTCGCGCCGGCTCCAGGTGCAGGAGCGCCTCACCGAGCAGATCGCGGCGGCCATCGAAGACGTGCTGAAGCCGGCCGGCGTCGGCGTCGTCATCGAAGCGTATCATCTGTGCATGATGATGCGCGGCGTCGAGAAGCAGAACTCCAAGACCATCACGTCGGCGCTGCGCGGCGCGTTCCGCGACGACGCCAAGACGCGCGACGAGTTCCTGCGCCTCGCCCACGGCCCGTCGCACCCGCTCCGCTAGGTCCGTGTCCGTTCCCGTGCCCATGCCGTTGGCTGGCCGCTCAGCGCTGATCACCGGCGCGTCGCGCGGCATCGGCGCAGCCGTGGCGCGGCAGCTGGCTGGCGCGGGGGCGCGCCTCGCGCTCGTCGCACGCGGCGCCGATGCGCTCCACGCGCTCGCGCAGGAGCTGGGCGCGGGGCACCTCGCCGTCGCCGCCGACTGCACGCGCGCGGCGGACGTCGCCCGCGTGGCGGAGGCCGTGACGACGTGGGCTGGCGGTGCGCCCGACATTCTCGTGAACAACGCCGGCGTCTACCCGCGGGCCAAGCTGCATGAGCAGGATCCCGAGGAGTTCGCGGCGACGCTCGAGCTCAACCTCGCCGCGCCGTTCCGCGTCCTGCGCGCGTTCCTCTCGGCGATGCGCGAGCGAGGGAGCGGGCACATCGTCACGATCGGCACCGTGGCGGACCGCAACATCTGGCCGATGAACGGCGCCTACAGCGCCTCCAAGTATGGCCTGCGCGCCCTGCATGAGGTGCTCTACGCCGAAGCGCGCGGCTCCGGGGTGCAGGCCACCCTGATCGCGCCCGGGGCCGTGGACACCGACATCTGGCAGTCGCACGAGGCGGAGCTGGGGAAGACGCTGTCTCCGCGCCACCGAATGCTGAGGCCCGACGACGTGGCGCGCGCCGTGCTGTACGCCGTGACGCAGCCGCCGCACATGACTGTCCACGAGCTTCGGCTGTCGCCGGCGTAGCGCCGGCGATGTTCGTCGAGCTCATCGACCGCCTGCGCTGTCCGGCCGAGCACGCCGAGACGTGGCTTGTCGTCGCGGCTGACCGTGTCGAGGATCGGGACCTTCGTGCGGCCACCCTCGGCTGTCCCGAGTGCGGCGCCGAGTACGCGATGCGCGGCGGCGAGGTGTGGTTTGGAGCGCGCGTGGCCGCGACGCCGATGCCAGTCGGCGAGGATGAGGCGATGCGTCTCGCGGCGCTCCTGAAGCTCGAGGAGCGCGGCCTCTACTTGCTCGACGGCGGATGGGCGAGCTTCACTGATGCGTTGCATGCCTTGCTCGACGTCGCGGTCCTGCTGGCCGACCCCCCGAGCGAGCTGCGCGAGGCGGCGGAGGGCACCCTTCGCGGCGTCGGCGACCGCTGGCCGCTAGCCTCCGCGGCCTTTCACGGCATCGCGCTCGATCGAGCGACGCCGTCGCGCACCGCCGACGCCGTGCGCCTTCTGCGGCCCGGCGGCCGGCTGGTTGCTCCCGCGATGGCGACGATGCCCGCCGGCGTACGTGAGTTGGCGCGCGACGACCGCCACTGGGTGGCCGAAAAGGCCGGCGACGTCGTGCCGCTGTCGCGGGCGCGAAGGTAGCAGGCGAGGCCGCGGGGGCGTTCGACGGCCGTTGGGCCACACAGGGAAGGCGAAGGCGCGGCGGGCGTCCGACGGCCGAAGCGCCAAGGTGGCGCGGCGAAGGCGCGGGGGGCGTCCGACGGCTTATGTCTCATGGAAGCCGTCAGACGCCCCCCGCGCCTTCGCCGTCTCTCGCGCAACGGAAGCCGTCAGACGCCCCCCGCGCCTTCGCCGTCTCACACAGAACGCCAGCCGTCGGCCGCCGCCGCTACTCCCCGCTCCCCTGATACAGCGTCTCGATCAGCGCCGCGTAGTTCTGGTCGATCACGCGCCGCCGCACCTTTAGCGTCGGCGTCAGCTCCCCGCGATCCAGCGTGAAGTCGTTCACGAGCAGCGCCACCTTCTTCGGCGTCTCAAAGCTCGCCAGCTTCATCCGCTCGCACTCCTCGCGGATCTCCTTCTCCATCTTCTGCTGGATCGTCGGCATCTGCAGCAGCTGCTCGCGCTCCGTCCAGTAGATGTTGTGCAGTGCCGCCCAGCGCTCGAGCGCGGGAAACTCCGGCACAATGAGCACCACCGGGAACCGCCGCTTGTCGCCGATCATCACGGCCTGCGACACGTACTTGTTCGTCTTGAAGGCGTTCTCGATCGGCTGCGGCGCGATGTTCTTGCCGCCCGCCGTCACGATGATGTCCTTCTTGCGGTCGGTGATGCGGAGGTACCCGTCCTCGAGCACGCCGATGTCGCCCGTGTGGAACCAGCCCTCGGCGTCGATCGCCTCCGCGGTGGCGTCAGGACGGTTCCAGTAGCCCTGCATCACGTGCGGCCCGCGCGTGAGGATCTCGCCATCCGCGGCGATCCGCACCTCGACGCCGGGCACAGGTCGGCCAATGGTGCCGATGCGGAACTCACCCGGCGTGTTCGCGCCGATCACCGGCGACGTCTCGGTGAGGCCATACCCCTCGAGAATCGTCAGCCCCGCGGCGTAGAAGAACTTGTTGATCTCCGGCGACAGAGGCGCCCCGCCCGAGATGAAGTAGCGCATGCGCCCGCCGGTGCGCGCCTTGATCTTGCTGAACACGAGCTTCTGGGCGAGCGCGTACTGCCAGGCCAGCGGACCGTGCGGATGCTGGCCGGCCAGGCGCTGGTCGGCCCAGCGCTCGGCCACCGCGCGCGCCCAGAAGAAGATGCGCTTCTTGAAGGCGCCACTGGCCAGCGCGTTCTCGAAGGCCCGGGCGTACATCTTCTCGTACAGCCGCGGCACCGACATCGCGAACGTGGGCCGCGCCTCCTGCAGCGCGATGGGCACCGTGTCGAAGCTGTCCACGTAGTGGATGGCCGCGCCGATCGCCCATAAGCAGTAGTCGCCCATTCGCTCGAAGATGTGGCAGAGCGGCAGGAACGAGAGGGCCACCTCGTCGCGCTGGAAGGGTATCCGCTGCAGCGTCGCCTGCACGTTGGAGAAGATGTTGTCGTGCGACAGCATCACTCCCTTGGGCAGGCCCGTGGTTCCCGACGTGTAGATCAGCGTGGCCAGGTCGCCCGGCTGCACGGCCAGCGCGTCCGCCTTCCAGCGGGCCGCGCGCTCGGCGCCGTCCACCGTCGCGCCGCGCGCCTCGACCTCGGCGAGCGTCAGGTCGGCGCCGGTGCACAGCGATTCGCCGAACGTGATCACGTGCCGCAGGGCGGGGCACTGCGCGCGAATCGCCGCGATTTTGGCGCCGTGCGTCTCGCCAGACACGAACACCGCCACGGCTCCCGAGTCGTTGAGCGGATGCACCACTTGCTCCGCGGGGAGCGATGGATAGATCGGCACGTCGGCGAAGCGTCCAGTGAGACAGGCCCAGTCGGCGATCGCCCATTCCGGGCGGTTCTCGGAGATCAGCGCGATCCGGTCGCCGGGTGCGAAGCCGAGGGCCTGCAACCCGAGCGAGAGCAGCCGCACCCGGCGCTCCGTCTCCCGATGGGAGATCGACTGCCATTGCCCCGCGCCGACGCGCACGTTCATCGCGTCGGGCCGGTTGAACGACGCCATGGCGTCGAAGAACAGGTGATTCAGCGTGCCCGGGGCGGGACGCGGGCCTCCCTGTGCGTGCATCGTGGACTCCACTCGGCAGGGGGAATGGCGTGCCGGGCGGAGGGGACCGCGGTCAGCGCGCCGTCTTGGGACGGAAGTGAATTACGAACTTTACGGGGCTTCCCGCCACTGGCGCCCCGCGGTACCGGGCGGAGGCGTACACGACAAACGAGTCAGCTGACGCGGGCAGTGCGTTGGCGCGGACGCGCAGCGCGCGCCCCGCGCCACCGTCCGTCGAAGTGGTGTCCACGACGCTCACCTTGCGGGCGTCGTCCCACAGGGACGCGAGCGTCGTGTCGCCGGGCGCAATCGTCTGGCCGCGGAAGGTGAGCCGCCAGCTGACCAGAAAGCCCGGCACGCCGACGGTCGTGCCCGCGCTGTCGCGGGTCAGCTTCACCGCCATGGTCTTGCTCACGTTGGTCGCCGCATCAGGGAGTGCGTAGCGCAGCGTGTCGGCGGCGCTCCCCGAGACGCCGAACGCGGACGGCGCGCGCGTGACCGTCACAGTCTTCTGCAACGACTGCAGCGACGCGGCCGTCGCCACGACGCGCACGGTGCCGCTGGTGCGGGTCGTCGCGATCAGGTGGCCCTGGCTTGAGATGTCCACGCCCGTGTCGAGCGCGATGAAGCGAATCGCCGGCTCGGCGATCCGGTCGCCGTCCGCGTTGTACGCGATGGCGCGCAACGGCGATGCCTTCCCCGTGGAATCGCGGAGCGTGTCGCCGGCCACCACCGACGGGTAGGGCAGTGTGTCGAACGCCAACGCGACGATGCCGTCGGGCGCCGTGCCAACCTCGGTGCAGGCGCCCACCAGCCCGGCCATCACCACGGCCACGGCCGCCCAGGCGGGCGCGCGCTTCATTCGGCGCTGGCGGACAGCCGCTCGGCGACCCGCAGGGCGAGGTTCACATACGCCTGGCTGGCGGGGTCAGCCGGCTCGCGCACGACCGCGGGCTGGCCGGCCGCGAACGCCTCGGCCAGCGCAAAGGAGCGGGGAATCATCACGTCGCAGACCATCGCGGCCGGCAGGTGTTCCCGGATGTACTTCACCGTGCGCTCGCACGCCGGATTCCCCGCCTCAACCATCGTGAGCAGGATGCCGTCGAGCGTCAGCTCCGGGTTGCTCGCTACGACGTCCTGGATGCTGCGTAGGATCTGCGGCGTCGTCTGCAGCGCGAGCGGCTCCGCCTGGAGCGGCACCATCACGCGGTCGGTGCTCTCGAGCACGCGCCGCGCGATCGGGCCGAGCCCCGGCGGCGTGTCCACGACCACCACGTCGCAGCGATCGCGTGCCGCCTTCAGCATGCGCGGCAGCAGGTCGCTTGCCGCCACGCGCGTCTGGTAGTCCGTGTGGTCCGCGCCGTCGGTCACCGTGCCGACCAGCATCACCCGCAGCCAGGGCAGCGCGGTCGGCAGGATGACTTCGCGCAACGTGCGCGTTCCCCGCAAGTAATCGGCGAAGCCGCGCGTGTCCGCCCCCTGGCGCAGGCCGACGCCGAAGCGCACTGAGCCCTGTGGATCCACGTCGACGAGCAGCGTCTTCATCCCGCGACGCGCAAAGGCCGCGGCCAGATTGACCGCGGTCGTCGTCTTGCCGACGCCGCCCTTCTGGCTGACGATGGAGAGAACCTTGCCCACCTAGCCCTCGCTTGGCTCGGCGGACGCCCCGCCCGAACCCGGATTGCGCAACGCCTCGAGCGTTGCCTCCGCATGCTTGATCCACCGCTCGGCTTCCGCGCCCGACGGCGGGTGCGCCACGAATGCCTCGAGGTGCTTCTCGGCACCGACCGCGTCCCCCCGCTTGATGAGGAGGAACGCGAGGCCGTAGTGGGCGCCGGACAGCGATGGATCCAGTTCCAGCGCGCGCCGATAGGCACGAATCGCCTCGTCGAGCCGACCGGTGCGAGAATAGGCGATTGCCATGTTCTGCAGCACGCGCAGGTCGTCCGGATGGTCGCGCAACGCCAGGCGATACGACGTGATGGCCGCGTCGTAGTCACCCTGACGTTCCAGCAACAGCGCCTCGTTCAAGTAGTCGAGTCGCTGCGGTCGGGCCTCGCTGTCGGACTTTCCGCCGAAGAGGCGGCTCCACCAGGACATAGGGCGCGGCGGGTTCGATGGGAAAGAGACACGGCCGCCAGCGTGATTGCCGCTAGCGGAACCATCTATAGACGCGCGGGCGGTGCCCAACGGCACAACCTACGTGCGGCTCTATACCCCGGCAACCGCGAGCCCACCCACGCTTCCGCGCGTCCACGGCGACCCATACCTTCCCCGCTGGCGGGAGAGCGGGGAGTTCCCTCACCTCTGCCCCCTGCACTCCACTCTGCTCCCAGCACCCTGCACCTTCAGATCGGAGTTCCGCCTTGTCTCCGCGCAAAACCGCCGTCGATCCCGCCAAGGGCGTGCTGCACGTCGAGTGGCCGCTCTTTGGAGAGCTGTCCCGGGCCCTGGCGCTCAAGGTGGCCCGCGAGTTCACCCCGGAGGTCGTTGTCGGCGTGGCCACGGCGGGCGTGGTCCCGGGATGCGTCGTCGCCTCGATCCTCGGCTGCGAGTTCCACTCCATCATGATCAGCCGGCGGTTTGGCACCGCGAGCATCCGGGAGACGCCCGCCGTGCTCGGCGCTGCCCCGGGACAGGTGCGCGGTCGCAATGTCCTGCTCGTCGACGAAACCTGCGACAGCGGCGAGACGATGCGGCTGGCGAAAGCGGCGCTGGTCAACGCCGGGGCCAGCGACGTGCGCACCGCCGTCAGTTTTCGCTGCGGTGCCTACGAGCCCGACTTCCACGCGCTGGCCACCGAGAGCACCATCGTCTTGCCGTGGGATCGCGAGATCCTGATCAACGGCGACCTGCAGCCGAATCCGAAGTACGCGGCGGTTTATCTCGACGATCCGGGTGGGTACTGAAGGGCGCCTGTCACTGCCACCGCGAAGGATCGAAGGGCTCGAAGGGGCACGAAGAAAACCTTGTAGGAACGACAGTGCGCCACGCAGAGACCTGCGTGGCGCGCTGTCGTTCCCCTCAGGAAGTCCTTCGCGGTCCTTCGTGACCTTCCCGTCTTCGTGGTATGCAGTTGCAGTTCCCTGCTCCTCTCCCTTGGCAGTAGCCCTTACGCCAGCTCAGCCACCGCCGTCGCGTAGTCCACACCCTCGGTCATCCGCTGGTACACCTGGCCGATGACCTCGGCGCTGCCGAGCAGGAACCGGCACCGCGCGGCGCCGTTCGAACGGCACTCCACTTCATAGCAGGCGAGCTGGGAACCGGCGATGCGCCCGAAGAAATCGGCGAGCAGGCCCATCGAGTAGTAGCACGCCGGAAACCCGATGTTCAGCGACGGGTCGGCCTCGGCCCAGTCGGTTGAGTCGAGCGTGATCACCACGTCGTTCAGGCTGCCGATCTGCAGCGTGCCCCAACCCGTCTCGCGGAAGAACTGGGCGGCGAGTCCCTGGAACTCCGCATACGTGACGGCGTCGGCATTTCCACCGCGCGAGGCGAGCCACTCGCGGAACGAGGCGAACACCGGCTCGCCGCCCGCGTACCCCGCTTCCTGCAGGTAGGTGGCGTAGTTGCCACCGAGGTCGCGGATGAGGGCGCTGCGCAGCGCGGCCAGCGACTGACGGGGGAGCGCGACAAGCGGCGTCGAGGCGAGGGCGAAGTTGGTGGGCATATCCGTCAAAGTAGGGGTCACCGACCAATCCGGCGCAAGAGCTCGGCCTCATCGATCACCGCGACGCCGAGCGCCCGCGCCTTGTCGAGCTTGCTGCCGGCATCGGCGCCGCACACGAGGAAGTCGGTGTTCTTCGACACCGAGTCGGTCACCTTGCCGCCGGCGCGCTCCACCAGCTCCTTGGCCTCCGAGCGCCCCAACGAGGGCAGTGTGCCGGTGATGACGACCTTCATTCCGAGCAGTGCGCCCTCGGCCTCGGCCCGCTCCGGTTCGGTCATGTTCACGCCGCGGGTGGCGAGCGCCTTCACCAGCGCGCGGTTCTCCGGCGACCTGAACCACCCGCTGACCGATTCGGCGATCGACGGACCGACGCCATGGATTGCCTCGATCTCCTCTGCGGGCGCCTCTCGCAACGCCTCCATCGTGCCGAACCGGCGGGCGAGCAGCTTGGCTGTCTCCTCCCCCACGTCGGGAATGCCAAGGCCGAACAGCAGGCGGGAGAGCGGCTGCCCCTTCGAGGCGGCGATGGCCGCGACCAACTGCTGCGCGCTCTTCTCGCCAAGCCGCGGCAGCGCGGCGAGGACGTCCTCGCTCAGGTCGTACAGCGTGGCCGGATCGCTGATGAGCCCCGCCTCAAGCAGCTGGTGCACGCGCTGCTCGGAGAGCCCGCGGATGTCCATCGCGCCGCGCGCCGTGAAGTGGATGAGCTCCTCAAGATGCCGCGCGGGGCAGCGGTCGTTTGGGCAGCGCACGGCGACTTCGCCCTCGGCGCGCACCACGGGCGTTCCGCACTCCGGGCACCGCGTTGGCGCTTCGAACGGCGCGGGCGGTGCCGCGGCGTCGCGCTTTTCGGGGACGGGCCCCAGCACCTGCGGGATCACTTCCCCGGCGCGCTTCACCTGCACGATGTCGCCGATCCTCAGGTCCTTCTCGGCGATCAGGTCGAAGTTGTGCAGCGTGGCGTACGTCACCGTGGTGCCGCCGATCTCCACGGGGTCGAGCACGGCGCGCGGCGTCAGCACCCCGGTGCGCCCCACCTGAATCTCGATGTTGACCAGCCGCGTCTCGGCGACGTCAGGGGCGAACTTCCGGGCGATGGCCCAGCGTGGCTCGCGCCCCCCCGCCGTGGAGCCGAGTTCGGCCTGCGTCGCAAGCGTGTTGACCTTCACCACGCCTCCGTCGATCGCGAAGGCCAGCGCGGCCCGGTGTGTCTTCTCGAGCGCATGCGCCCACCCGTGCACCTCGGCTAGCGACGCGCAGCGCTGGCGATGTGGCGCAACGGGGATGCCCCAGCTTGCGAGCGTTTCCAGCAGATCCCACTGGGTGGCGAAGGGCAGGGACGCCACGCCCGGCACCGCGTACGCGTAGCCGAAGAACCGCAGCGGACGCCGCGCGGTGATCGCGGGGTCCTTCTGCCGCAGCGCGCCGGCCGCCGAGTTGCGCGGGTTGGCGAAGACCGGCTCGCCGGCCTTCGCCCGTTCGGCGTTCATCCGCTCGAACCCCTCGAAGGTCATGTAGACTTCGCCGCGGATCTCGATCAGCGGCGGCCATCCGCTGCCGGCGAGCCGCAACGGGATGTCGCGAATCGTGCGCACGTTCGCCGTCACATCCTCGCCCACCGCGCCGTTGCCGCGAGTGGCGCCGGTGGCCAGCACGCCGTCGCGGTACGTCAGGCTGATCGCCGCGCCGTCGATCTTCAGTTCGCAGCAGAACCCCGAACGGTCGAAGTCCTCGCCGGCGATCTCCCGGCCCGACGCCGCCCAGTCCTCGAGCTCCTCGTCGCTGAAGGCGTTGCTCAGCGACCCCATCGGCACGAGGTGCGCGTACTTCGCCAGGTGCGACGCCCCCACGTCGGCGCCGACGCGCAACGTGGGGGAGTCCGCGGTCCGCAGCTCCGGATGCGCCTGCTCCAGCGCGGCCAACTCGCGGAAGAGAGCATCATACTCGGCGTCGCTGAGCGACGGCCGGTCGAGCACGTAGTACTCGTGCGACGCCCGTTCGAGCGCCTCGCGCAGCCAGGCGGCGCGAGCTGCCGGCTGGCTCACGCCGCCACCTGCCGGCCGTGCTTCGGTGCGCTCACCCGTCGGCTACTCGCCCTCGCCACCCTCGCCACCCTCACCCTCTGCCATCCCGCCCTGGGCGACGAAGTTCTCGACGAAGAAGAGATTGGCCTCACCCGCGCGCTTGACCATCGCCACGAGCAGGCTGGCCGAGCTGACTTCCTCGCGCTGCTCGTTTACGAACCACTCCAGCGCGTTGCGGCTCAGGTGGTCCTTGTCGGTGACGGCCTGGTCCACCAGCGCGTTGATCTGCGCGGTGACGCGCATCTCGCTCTCCAGCGCCAGCTTCACGGCCTCGAGGGCCGTCTTGAACGCCATCTTCGGCGCCGGGACGGCCGGGATCTTCAGGTCGCCGTCGCTGTCGAGGACGTGGCGGACCAGCCGCATGGCGTGATCGCGCTCCTCGAGCCCCTGCGCGTAGTAGTGCTTGGCCAGCGCGGGCAGTCCTTCGCGGTCGAAATACGTGGCGATCGCCACATACTGGTGCGACGCGGCGAGTTCGTGACCGACCTGCGCGTTGAGCAGCGAATTGAGCTTCTTGCTGAGCATCATCAGTGTGGCACTCCTGCTAGGGTTAGCCTTTCGCCTCTTCGGCGACCACGTTGAGCGCCACTTCCACCAGGCGCTCGAGTTCCTCATCCGACGCCTTGGGGAGCAGCGTCTCCGCCCACATATGATCCTGCGCGCCGGCGTACCGGTCGAGCAGCCGCCGCAGGAACGCGACCAGCGCGATGCGCTCGAGATCAGCCCGGCGCGAGTCGCGCTGCTTGTCTTCCGTGGACCGGAGCAGCGCCTCGAAGCGGTGCGCGTTGCGCAGCGCCTTCGCGGTCAGTTCGGCCACCACCTGCGTGAACCGCACGTCGGCGTCGGAGAACGGCATCGCGTCGCGTTCCGTGCGCAGGAAGATCGCGCCGATGACGTCCTGCCTCCACTTGATCGGAACAACGATGATCGACCGGACGTTCCGGGCGTTGAGCTCGGAGCGGACGGCCAGGTAGGCGGGATCGTTCACGGCGTCGGGGATGAACACCGTCTCGCCGCTCTCAAAGGCGCGCTTGAGCTCCGGGTACCGGTCGAGGTCCACCACCAGGTTCCGGATCGACGCGTCCTCGTAGCTCGCCACCAGTCGCACGCCCTCGCGCTCGCCGGCGAGGAAGATCGAGCAGCGGTCCAGGCCAAAGGTTTTGCCCAGCTTGCCGGCGATGCTCTGCAGGATGTCCACGAAGTGCAGGGAACTCGAGATCTCCTGCAGGATGTCGACGATGGCCAGCAGGTGCTCCTTCTCGCGCGTCAGTTCGCGGACGCGTGCCTGCAACCGGACGATCTCCTCGCCGGCGTCCACCGGATTCGCCGTGGGGTTGGTCACGCAAACCTCCCGCTGGGGGGGTCGCCCCCCGTGACATTTGGCGCACTGCATCGTTGTGCGTGTGACCGGGGGCGTGCGCCCTCCCCGGCCACAAAGGAACGTACGGGGCGCGTCGCCGGACGGTCAATGCACCTGCTCGACCTCATCACCCGAAAGCGCGACGGCGGCCGGATCACCCCGGACGAGTGGCGCGCGTTCGCCGCGGGCTACGCGGCCGGACGGTACCCCGACTATCAGGTCTCCGCCCTCCTTATGGCGGTCTTCTTCCGTGGCATGGACGCGGACGAGGGCTTCGCCCTTATGCAAGGCATGCTGGAGAGCGGCGGTCGGCTGGACTTCAAAGGACTGGGCAAGCCGGTCATCGACAAGCACTCGACGGGCGGCGTCGGCGACAAGACCTCCATTCCACTCGCCCCTTTGCTGGCCACGCTCGGCGTGGCCGTGCCGATGATGAGCGGCCGAGGGCTCGGACACACCGGCGGAACGCTCGACAAGCTCGAGGCCATCCCCGGCTTCAATACACGGCTCTCGTTGGCCGAGGCGAAGGCGCAGGTGGAGCGGCTGGGGTGCGCCCTCATCGGCCAGACCGGTGAGATCGCCCCCGCCGACAAGAAGCTCTACGCCCTGCGCGACGCCACGGCGACCGTCGAGGCCATCCCGCTCATCGCGGCGTCCATCATGAGCAAGAAGCTCGCCGAGGGGCTGACGGGCCTCGTGCTCGACGTGAAGACGGGCTCGGGCTCGTTCATGCCGGAGTTCGACCGGGCCACGCAGCTCGCCCAGACCATGGTCGCCATCGGCGAGCGGTGTGGGTGCCCAACCGTCGCGCTCATGACGTCGATGCACCACCCGCTCGGCGTCGCCTGCGGCAACGCGCTCGAGATCGAGGAGAGCCTCGACATCCTGCACGGCGGCGGTCCGGCCGACACGCGCGAGGTGACCGTTGCGCTCGGGGCCGAGATGCTCGTGCTTGGTCGACTGGCGCCGAACCACGGCGAAGCGCGGCGGCAGCTCGAGTCGGCCATCGCCGACGGCAGCGCGCTCGAGATGTTCCGTCGCATCGTCGAGGCGCAGGGTGGCGATCCGCGCGTGGTGGATGACCCGCGTGGCGTGCTGCCGCAGGCGCCGCGGCAGTCCGTGGTCACTGCTCCTCGCGCCGGCGCGGTGCAGACCGTGGCCCCACGCGTCATAGGACGCGGGATCATCGCGCTCGGCGGCGGTCGACTGACCATGGAGGATACGGTGGATCCCGCGGTCGGCTTCCACATCCTGGTTCGCCCCGGACAGGGTGTCACGCGCGGCCAGCCGCTCGCCGTCATCTACGCGCGTGACGACGCCGGCATCGACGCCGGGAAGGCCTGTCTCGCGAGCGCCATTACCATCGGTGACGAGGACTTCGTGCCACCGCCGTTGGTCAGTCATCGGGTGACGGCGGCGGGAGTGGAGGAGTACGGGGACGGCTGACGGTTGACGGCTGACGGTCGACGGTGGACGGTGGACGATTCAAACAAACGACCGCCGCCGACCGTAGTATCCCACGTCTCGCTCCCGGTCCACATCCAAAGCGTCGGTTACGCCCATGATTCGCTTGCCTCGCCGCATCGTCCTACTGGCGCTGCTTCCGGTCGCGCTCCCGCTCGCGGCACAAGCGCCTTCTGATTCCGCGATTCTCGCCATCCTCCAGCCGCGCGTGGACGCCGGCGTCTGGGCGGGCGTGGTGGTTGGCGTCGTCGACAAGGGGGGCGTCCGACGCACGGTCGCCTACGGACCGAAGGCCGGGGTCGCGCCGCTCGACGAGCGCACCGTATTCGAGATCGGTTCGATCACCAAGACGTTTACCGCCGCCATTCTCGCCGACATGGTGCGTCGCGGCGAGGTCGCGCTCGACGATCCGGTGGCGAAGTACCTCCCGCCGGGCACCGTCGTGCCGTCGCGGGACGGCAAGCAGATCACGCTGCTCGACCTCGCGACGCAGACCTCCGGCCTGCCGCGCATGCCGGCGAACTTCGCGCCAAGGAATCCCAACGATCCGTACGCCGACTACACGCCGGCGCAGCTGTACGACTTCCTGCGGTCGTATCAGCTCACTCGCGGTATTGGCGAGCGCTATGAGTACTCGAATCTCGGCACGGGGTTGCTCGGTCACGCCCTCGCGTTGTACGTGGGCAAGAGCTATGAGGCAACGGTCACCGAGCGCGTGCTGAAGCCTCTCCGAATGGACGACACGCGCATTACTCTCACCGACGCGCAGCGCCGTCGCCTCGCGCCCGGGCACTCCCCCGACGGCGCATTGGCGGCGAGCTGGGAGATTCGGACCCTCGAAGGGGCTGGCGCCTTGCGTTCCACGGTGAAAGACATGCTGACCTACATCCGTGCGAACGCCGACTCGACATCGGCGCCCCTCGGCGCGACGATGGCGCTTACGCACGGCGCGCGGCGTCCCGGCGGCTCCCCAGCCGTCGCGCTGGGCCTGGCGTGGCACCGCCTGCGCCTCCCCTCAGGGAACGTCATCGTCTTCCACAACGGCGGCACGGGCGGCTATCGCAGCTTCACGGGCTACAGCGAGAGGACCGGCGAAGGCGTGGTCGTCCTCGCGAACAGCGCGACCAGCGTCGATGAGGTTGGTTTCCGCCTGCTCGAGCCGGGATTCCCATTGCCGCCCGTGCCGAAGCAGCGGACGGCGGTGGCGCTTCCTGAGGCGACGCTGGAGCGCTACGTCGGCACCTTCGACCTCGCGCCGACCTTTGCCATCGTCATCACACGGGACGCCACGCAGCTGTACCTGCAGGCGACAGGCCAGCCGAAGTTCCCGTTGTTTGCCGAGAAGGACGACGAGTTCTTCCTGAAGGTCGTCGACGCGCAGATCTCGTTCACGCGCGACAGCACCGGCGCTGTCGCCGGGCTGATCCTGCGACAGAACGGCGCCAACCAACCAGCGCGCAAGCGGCCGTAGGACGATCGGCTCGCCCGCAACTCCGCGAGCGCCGACTTGCTAGCGTCGCTTCGCGGGCGCCGGCAAGTTTCCGGTGGTCTCCCGCCAAACACCAAACAAGTTCCGGTCGACATAATGCGACGTCACTCCGTGCTCTGCCTGCTGGCCGCCCTCATCGCGTCGGGCGCCGCGCCATCCCCCCGTCTCCTCGCGCAGGATGATCCCTGCAAGGCGGCGCTCGCCCCCGTGCGCGCCACGTTTGCTCCTGACCGCCGGGTCGCCGTCTTCGACATCGCGTGCGTACAGCAAGCCACGCAGCTCGTCGCGCGCGGCGACGTGGATCAGGCCGACGCGAAGCGTGCGGTGCTCGCCGCGCTCGAGAGCGTGCGCCTGGGCCCGGTGCTGGACAGCATTCGCGTCCTGCCCGACCCCGCCTTGGCCGCCACGCCGTTCGGCATTGTGACCGTCAGCGTCGGCAACGTGCGCTCGAACCCCGCGAACTCCGCGGAACTAGCCACGCAGGTCATGATGGGAATGGTGCTCAAGGTGCTGAAGAAGCAGGGCGACTGGTACTACATCCAGAGCGCGGACCGCTACCTCGGCTGGCTCGAGGGGCGCGTGATGCACTTCACGAATCAGGCGGGCGTGGACGCGTGGGTGAACGGGCCGCGCGTCATCATGACCGGCGCGTTCGGCATGATGCGCGAGAAGGCCGACACCACCTCGCTGCCGGTGAGCGACGCCGTGCCGCTGGTGCTGTTCAAGGACGGCGGCGTGCGCGGCAAGTGGCGCGCCGTCGAGACGCCCGACGGCCGCAAGGGGTTCATCGAGCGTCGGCTCGTTGTCGACTACGCCAAGTGGCAGGCGGCGCGCCAACTGACCGCGGACAACGTCGAGGCGTCCGCCAAGCGCTTCGTGGGCGTCCCCTATCTCTGGGGCGGCACGTCGCCCAAGGGGATGGACTGCTCCGGCTTCACCAAGATCGCGTTCCGCCTCAACGGCATGGAGCTCAATCGCGACGCCAATCAGCAGGCGCTGATGGGCACGGAGGTGTCGCTCGGCGACGATTTCGCACACCTCGCCAAGGGCGACCTGCTCTTCTTCGGATCGAAGGCGACCGCCGAGCGCGGCGAGCGCATCACGCACGTCGGCATCTGGCTGCCGGGCAAGCAGGTGATCAGCTCGCGCGGCGGCTACGGCGTGCGCATCGACAGCATGGATCCCAAGGCGCCCAACTACAGCGACGAGCTCGCGCTGAGCGTCGTGCGGGGGCGGCGCGTGTTCGGCCCGGCGCCGCTGCAGCCGTAGCGCGCTACTTCTTCAGCGGCTGCACCCCGATCCCCGGCCGGTCCCGCAGCGTCACCTTGCCGTTCACCACGGTGGTGCCGTCGTAGACGTCGTTGCCGATGAGCAGCGCGCCGTCGAGGTCGGCCCAGTCCGCCATCGGCGACAGGTGTGACGCGGCGGAGATCGCGCACGACGTCTCCGTCATGCAGCCGAGCATCACTTTCATCCCCAGCGACCGCGCGAGCACGATCATCTTGTGTGCTTCGCGCATCCCGGTGCACTTCATCAGCTTGATGTTGATGCCGTGGTAGACGCCCTTCGCCCGCGGGATATCGGCGAGGCGCTGCACCCCCTCATCGCCGATGATCGGGAGTGGGCTGCGCTCCGTGAGCCACGCGCAGTCGTCCACATGGTCCCGGTGAAGCGGCTGCTCCACCATCACCACGCCGCGCTCCTTGAGCCAGTGCAGCATGTCGAGCGCGAACGCGCGGTCCTTCCACCCTTGGTTCACGTCAGCGGTGATCGGCGCATTGGTCACCGAGCGGATGGTGTTCACCATCATCTTGTCGGTGTCCCGCCCCAGCTTGACCTTCAGCACCTTGTACTCGGCGGCCTCCTTCGTCTTCTGCCGCACCACGTCCTCGGTGTCGATGCCGATCGTGAATGACGTGTACGGCGTCTTCTTCGGGTCGAAGCCCCAGATGTTGTACCACGGCTGCTTCATCAGGCGGCCGACCAGGTCGTGGAGCGCGATGTCCACGGAGGCCTTCGCCGCGGCGTTGCCCGAGGTGATCGTGTCGATCTCCGGCAGGATGGTCTCCAGCTCAAACGGGCTGTCGTAGCGCGACAGGTCCACCCGCTTGAGGAACGCAAGCACCGATTCGTGCGACTCGCCGAGGTACGGCGGCATCGACGCCTCGCCGTAGCCGGTGACGCCGTCGTACTCGATCTCGGTGAGCACCACCGGCGTGGTGGTGCGCGACGACGTCGCGACGGTGAAGACGTGCCGCAGCTCGAGCGTGTATGGCCGGAAGCGCAGCGTCATCTTGGCCGCGCGGCGGCGAGCCGGCGTTCGCGGGGCGGGCTCAGCAGCAGCGCGCGCCGGCGTCAGCGCGCCGGCCGCCGCCGCGCCGGCGGCCAGAGCGGAGTGCTTGAGAAAGTCGCGACGATTCTGGGTCACAAGGGAGTCCTGAAAGTCAGTGAGGCATCGGGACGCCGGTGGCGAATGGCCGGCGCGAGACGTCAGCCGAAGAGCGCCGACTTCGCCAACGTCCAGATGGCTGGCAACCCACCCAGCACCCAGACGACGACCCCGGCCGGCACCGCCTTCTCGCGCGGCAGCTTCGCGACCACCATCAGGCCGATCACGAGCAGCACCGTGGTCCAGAGCGTGAAGACGTCAATGCGTCCGGCGAGGCCGAGCAATCCCGGCGACATCTCCGGATCAAGGAAGCGCCCCACGCCGAGCGAGAGTTCAAAGCGGCCGCGCATGCCCGTCGTGTCGAGCAGGATGCCCTGCACGGACGTGGCCACGGCCTCGAGGATGCGCGGGACATACGAGTAGCAGGCAACCATCGTCGCGGCGGTGTACGAGAGTGGCGTGCTGAAGAGGCGGCCCGTGAGCCAGGTGACCAGTCCCACGCAGAAGAGTGCGATGGGAATGCCGACGAAGCCGCCGAACATCGCGATGAACTCGCCGACCTTCTTGCCGGTCTCCATCTGCTCGGCGGTCATCCCGGGGTTCTGCTTGGCCGCCTCGGCCATTCCACGCGCCATCTCGGCTTCCATGATGTCGCGGAACGTCCCCTGGTTCAGGAAGAACATCACGCCGAGGACGATGGTGACGATGAGCAGCATCGCGCCGAAGCCAGAGGTCGCGCGCCGCGCGAACACCTCGCGAGGGGAGGTGAAGATGTCCACGAAATCTTCGGCCAGCGACACCTTCGGTGGCGTCGGGGCGGGGGCAGCGGCGTCATCGGTCATTGGGACTCCCGGAAATGGAGGAATACGCTCGCCGTCCAACTTGCAGCCGACCGCGGCGCGGGGCAATTCGCCAGGCGCCGGACCGGCGCGCGGCGCATGCCCTGAGAGGCAGGAGCGCCGAGAACGCCGATGGGCCGGAGCGTCCTGCGCCCCGGCCCATCGCCAATCGTAATCCTCAATCGAAATCCTCGATCGGAATCCTCGGTCCGTGTCCTCGATCTTTCCTAGATGTCGAGATTACTCACAAACCTCGCATTCGCCTCGATGAACGCCCGCCGCGGCTCCACTTCATCGCCCATCAGCGTCTCGAACAGCTGGTGCGCCTGCGCCGCGTCGTCGATGCTCACCTTGAGGATCGTGCGCGTCGCCGGGTCCATCGTCGTCTTCCACAGCTGCTCGGGGTTCATCTCGCCGAGGCCCTTGTAGCGCTGGATCGCGACGTTGGCCTTGCCCTCCTCGCCGCCGCCCAGACGCGTGGCGAACTCCGCGCGCTGCACCTCGTCGAAGGCATAGTACTCCTCCTTCCCCTTCGCCACGCGGTACAGCGGTGGCTGCGCGATGTAGATGAAGCCGCTCTCGATCAGCTGCGGCATCTGCCGGAAGAAGAACGTCAGGAGCAGCGTGCGGATGTGTGCGCCGTCCACGTCCGCGTCCGTCATGATGATGATCTTGTGGTAGCGCGCCTGTTCGAGCGAGAAGTCCTCCTCGCCGATCCCCGACCCAATGGCCGTGATGATCGTGCGGATCTCCTCGTTGCTCAGGATCTTGTCGATGCGCGCGCGCTCCACGTTGAGGATCTTGCCGCGCAGCGGCAGGATGGCCTGGAACATCCGGTCGCGCCCCTGCTTGGCCGAACCGCCCGCCGAGTCGCCTTCGACGAGGTAGAGCTCGCACAGCGCGGGGTCGCTGAGCGAGCAGTCGGCGAGCTTGCCGGGGAGGTTGCCCACGTCGAGCGCCGACTTCTTGCGCGTCAGGTCGCGCGCCTTGCGCGCCGCCTCGCGGGCGCGCGCCGCGGCCAGCGCCTTCTCGATCACGATGTTGCCGACGCGCGGGTGCTCCTCGAGATACTCGGCGAGCCATTCGTTGACGAAAGTCTTGACCGCCGTCTCGGCCTCCGAGTTGCCGAGCTTCGTCTTCGTCTGCCCCTCGAACTGCGGTTCCTTCACCTTCACGCTGAGGACGGCCGTCATCCCTTCACGCACGTCGTCGCCGCTCAGGCGCAGCTCCTTGTCCTTCTTGGCCGCGCTCGACTTGTCGAGATGCTTGTTGATCACCGAGGTCAGCGCCGACTTGAAGCCGGTCAGGTGCGTGCCGCCCTCGTGCGTGTTGATGTTGTTGACGAACGAGAACATCGTCTCGTTGTAGCCGTCGTTGTACTGCAGGGCGATCTCGATCCCGATCCCGTCGCGCTCGGCGTCGGCGTAGAGGATCTCGTTGTGCAGGCAGCGCCGGTTGGCGTTGAGGAACTGCACGAACTCCTTGAGGCCGCCCTTGGCGTGGAAGGTCTCCTCCTTCTCCTTCTCGGCGCGCTCGTCCTTGAGCGTGATGCGCACGCCCTTGTTCAGGAACGACAGCTCGCGCAGGCGCGACGCCAGCGTGGCGTAATCGTACTCGAGTTCAGTGAAGATCTCGTGGTCGGGCTTGAACCAGACCTTGGTGCCGGTCTCCTTGCCCGCCTTGCCCAGCACCTTGAGCTTCGTCGTCGTGTCACCACGGACGAAGTCCATGTAGTGCTCCTTGGCGTCGCGCTTGATCCACACCTTCAGCGACTCAGAGAGCGCGTTCACCACCGAGACGCCGACGCCGTGCAGGCCGCCCGACACCTTGTACGACTCCTTGTCGAACTTGCCGCCGGCGTGCAGGACGGTCAGCGCCAGCTCCACGCCCGGCAGCTTCTCGGTGGGGTGCATGTCCACCGGAATGCCGCGCCCGTTGTCCACCACCGTGATCGAGTTGTCGGCGTGTATCGTCACCGAGACCGCGTCGCAGAACCCGGCCAGCGCCTCGTCGATCGAGTTGTCGACGACCTCGTACACGAGGTGATGCAGCCCGCGAGCCGAGGTCGACCCGATGTACATGCCGGGGCGCTTGCGGACCGCCTCGAGACCCTTGAGGACCTGGATGCCGGAGGCGTCGTAGTGCGATTCAGCCGCGTCGTTCGTCTTGGCCATGGCGCGCGCAAAAAGGGCGGTGGGAGATCTCCAAAGAAAGGCCGAATTTCGACCGTTTCTCCACAACCCCAATACTATAATTAAAAACGCCCCGGAACGCAACCGGGGCGGTCATCTGTAAGCGCTTTAGTAGCAACGAGTTAGCGGAGCAGTTCCCACCGAATACGCTTCACCACGGTCTTCCCCGTCAGTTTGTTCACTTTCTCGACGAGCGACCGCTCCATCATCGAGAGTTCCTGCATCCACGCGCTGGTCTTCACACCCACGGTCAGCACCCCGTTCTCGGCAATGGCCCGCGCGTGCGTTACCGCGGCGATCTGCGGCCCAACGGCGGGTCCCCAGTGTCCCAGCACCTCCGCGCGGGCGATGCGCGCCCCAAGCGGGCTCTCGGCGAGCAGCTCGGCGAGCGCATCGCCGACCTTCGACGGCCCATGCCGGCGCTCGCTCACCGCTCCTCCGACAACACGCCCGAGGCGATGCGATGGCGAGCCAGCTTCGTGAAGCGGGGCGGGATCTCCTCCGGGCGCGGCACGCACAGGATCACCTGGCCGACGCCGGCCTCGAGCAGCAACTCGAGCACGCGCGCCGCCCGGCGGTTGTCCAGCTCGGCGAAGGGGTCGTCGAGGAGCAGCACGGGAAGCGTCTGCCGCCGCTCGCGCAGCGTCGCCGCCTCCAGCAGTCGCAGCGCGATCGCGCCGGTCCGCTGCTGCCCCGCCGACCCGACGACCCGGAGGTCGCGCCCGTCGAGCGTCAGGGCGAGGTCGTCGCGATGCGGACCCGCGTGCGTGCTGCCGCGCCGCAGGTCGTGCTCGCGCGTGCGCTCGAGCGCGGCGCGCAGCGCATCGGCAACGGCGCCATCTGCCGGGAGCGCCGTGGCGTAGGCCATCGCCATACGGCCGGGCTCCCCGATCGCGTGCGAGAGACGCGTGAACTCCGCGGCGTGCGCCTCCACCCAGGCCCGGCGTTCGCCGACGAGCACCGCCCCGTGCTCGGCGAGCGCGGGCTCCCACGCCGCGGCGGCATCGGCCCCGCGGCGGTGACGGCCCGCGTCTCGCAGCGCGGCATTTCGGCGATCCAATGCCGCGCGGTAGTGGCGCAGCGCGCGCAGGTACGCGGGCGCGGTCAGCGCGAGCGCGATGTCGAGGAAGCGGCGCCGCTCTGACGGGCCGTCGGCTACCAGCGACACGTCGCGCGGCGCGAGCAGCACCGCGGGCAGCGCGCCGAGCGCGTCGGTGATGCGCGTGAGCTCCACCCCGTCGCGCGTCACCCGCTTGCGCCCGGTCCGGTCGGCGCCGGCGCCCACCTGCATCGCTCCATCGGGTCCGTGCACCGACGCGTGCACGTGAAACGCCGGCGCGTCGAAGCGCACCAGGTCGCGGTCACGCGCGCCGCGCACGGAGCGGAGCTGCTCCACGTACGCGATGGCCTCGAGCAGGCTGGTCTTGCCATGGCCGTTCTCGCCGACGATCGCGATGCCGTCCTCGGGGAGCGTGAGATCCACTCGCTCCAGGTTGCGGAAGTCTCGCACGGCCAGCGCCGACACGCGCGTGCGCGCCGTCACGTCGTCCGCTCCGTCACGCGCGCGGTCACCGCGTGCCGTTCGGCCGTCGCGCGGCCAGCGAAGTCGTTCCAGCGCGCACGCCTACTCGCCCGTGAACTGCGGCGCGCGCTTGGCGAGGAACGCGGACGTCCCCTCCGCCATGTCCTTCGTGCCGCCGAGCGCGCCGAAGTGCCGCGCCTCGATTCCCATTGCCTCGTCGGCCGGCTGGTCGAACCCCTCGTTGACGGCGGCGATTGCGCGTGCCAGTGCCACCGGGCCGTTCTTCACCGCCTGCAGCGCGATCGAGCGCGCCACGTCGTGCAGCGTCGTTGCCGTGGCCAGCGCGTTGACCAGCCCGATCCGATGGGCCTCGTTCGCGTCGACCTGATCGCCCGTCAGGATGAGCTGCAGCGCGCGTCCCTTGCCGACGAGTCGCGGTAGGCGCTGCGTCCCGCCGTAGCCGGGGATCAACCCCAGCTTGACCTCGGGGAGCCCGAACTTGGCGTGCTCCGATGCGACGCGCAGATGACAGGCGAGGGCGAGTTCGCAGCCGCCGCCGAGCGCAAAGCCATTCACGGCGGCGATGACCGGCTTCGGCAGCCGCTCGATGCGCGTGAAGACCGCCTGCCCGCGTGCCGACAGCCGCTCGAGCCCCGCCGCGTCGTTGGCGGCGATCTCGGCGATGTCCGCCCCCGCGACGAACGCGCGCCCCGCGCCGGTGACGATCACGGCGCCGACCAGCCGGTCGGTGGCGAACTCCGTGAAGACCTCGTCGAGCTCCTCGAGCACGCGGGCGTTGAGCGCGTTGAGCTTGTCGGGGCGGTTGATTGTCACCGTGGCGATGCGGTCGGTGACATCCACGAGAAGGAATTCGTAGGGCATGGCGGCGTGCGCGAAGGGATGAAGAAGAATAGGGGTGAGGCGGGGAGGGGGACAGAGTGAAGTGCAGGGAACGGGGAGCAGGGTGAAGTGCAGGGGCCAAGGAGGAGACGAGACTCTTGTCCCTCGCGCCCCACCCCCGCACTCTTCCCCTGCACCCCACCCTGTTCCCTGCACCCCGCACCTCGCTCTGTTCCCTGTTCCCAGCACCTCGCTCTGTTCCCTGCTCCCCGCACCCCGTTTGATCCCCCGCGCCCTCACCTGGAGTTCCGACGCCCGGCGGCTGCGCATTCTCGACCAGCGCCTCCTGCCCGAACGCGTCGTTGAGCGTGAGCTGTGCACCATCGACGAGGTGGACGAGGCGCTCCGCACGCTTGCCGTGCGCGGCGCGCCGGCCATTGGCGTGGCCGCTGCGCTCGGAGTAATCGCCGCGTTCGCGCGCGCGGGCGTTCCGGATCGCGCCGCGCTGCTCGCCGCGCTCGACCGGCTCGCCGGCGCGCGCCCGACGGCGGTAAACCTGCCGTGGGCGATGGC
Source organism: Gemmatimonadota bacterium (assembly GCA_016871855.1). Taxonomy (GTDB): domain Bacteria; phylum Gemmatimonadota; class Gemmatimonadetes; order Gemmatimonadales; family Gemmatimonadaceae; genus PNKL01. The sequence continues at coordinate 16,805 of VHBQ01000010.1, read as the reverse complement.
GCGCCTGCGTCGCGTGGTGATCGTCGCGGAGGCGAACCTGCTCGATGCGCTGGCGGCCGAGGCCGAGCGGATTCTGGCCGAGGACATCGCGATGTGCGACGCGATCGGCCGGCATGGCCAAGGCTTGCTCCCCGACGGCGCACGCGTCCTGACGCACTGCAACGCTGGGGCGCTGGCCACGGCGGGCATCGGCACCGCGCTCGCGCCTGTCTATACCGCGTCCGCCGCCGGGCGGCGCGTCGAAGTGATCGCGTGCGAAACGCGTCCGCTGCTGCAGGGAAGCCGCATCACGGCTTGGGAGCTGTCCGCGGCGGGGATTCCGGTGACCGTGTGCACCGACAGCATGGCTGCCGCGCTAATGCGCGAGGGGCGCCTGGACCTCGTGCTGGTCGGCGCTGACCGCATCGCCGCCAACGGCGATATCGCCAACAAGATCGGTACCTACGGACATGCGGTCGCGGCCCATCACCACGGCCTGCCGTTCTACGTCGCCGCGCCGTCGTCCACTATCGACGCCAGTCTGTTCGGCGGCGCGTCCATCCCCATTGAGCGGCGCGATGCCGACGAGGTGCGACGCGTCGGCGGGCAGGTCGTGGCGCCCCCCGACGTCCCGGTCGAGAATCCGGCGTTCGACATCACCCCGGCGTCGCTCATCAGCGCCATCGTCACCGATCGCGGGGTGTTCCGACCGCCGTATCGCTTCGTGGAGGCGCCGTGAACTTCACGCTGGCCTTCGTTCTTTTCACGGGCGGTCCGCCGCCGCGCGCCAACGACCCGTGGTTCGCCCGGGACAAGTACCTGCACGCGGCGGTGTCCGCGGTGGTGCAGGGCGCCGCGTACTCGGTGTTCCGGCGCGACGCGCGCTACACCGTGGCCGCGCAGCGGGCGTCGCTCGTGACCATCGCCGTTGGCGTGGGAAAGGAACTGTACGATCGCCGACATCCGGCGCGACGCAGCGCGAGCTGGCGCGACCTCGCGTGGGACGCCGTCGGTGGCGCCGGAGCCACCGTCATAGCGAAACAGGTGGATCGGTGATGCGAGGCCGGCGCCACGGCGGCGCCGTGTGGCGTCGGTCGCCGCGCCTGACCATTTGGTTTTCGCGCTGACATGCGACAAGTTTGAAATCTCCTCCTACTCGCCGATGACCGAATCCACCGCCGCCGGCTCCCCGCCATCCCAGCGACGCAGCAACTTCATCCTGCGCGCGCTGATCGACGAGATGCTCGAGCAGGTACGCGAGCTCGATCGCCACTCGGCGGCGTGGACGCCCGCGGAGCGCGCCCAGCGCGAGCGCGAGGTGGATGATCTGATGGCGCGCGTGCGGCGCGCCGCGATGAAGGGACCTCCGGCCTGACCCAGCTCGGCGAACTCGCCCTCTGGCTGGCGCTCCTCCTTGGCGGGTGGGGGGCGGCGCTCGGGCTTGCCGGTGCGATGACCTCGCGCGACGACCTGACCTCCAGCGGCGAGCGAGGCGTGCACGCGGCATCGCTCTTCGTCGCGCTGGCGATGGCCGGGCTGGGGTGGGCACTGGCCACCGGCGACCTGACGTATCGGTATGTCGCGGTCTGGTCGTCGTGGGTGATGCCGACGCCCTACCGAATGGCCGCCGTGTGGGCCGGACCCTCGGGGACGCTCCTCCTGTGGGCGGTCGTGCTCGGATGCGGCGCGAGCCTGGCCACCGCGACCCTGCGCCGGGGATCGGTGCTTCGCGCGTGGACGGGCGCCCTGCTCGCGCTGATGCTCTTCGCCGTGCTCGCGCTGGCAGCCTTCGACGTCAATCCGTTCCTGCGCCTGCCGTTCCCTCCGGACGACGGACGCGGCGTGCCGCTTGAATGGATGCGCCCCGTGGCCCTCTTGCAGGCGCCGGTTGGCTACGCGGCCATGACGCTGGTGATGATCCCGGCGGTGCTCACGGTGATGGGAGCGATGGGAGGCGCGGGCTGGCGCGAGCCGGCGCGCCGTTGGGCCACCGCATGCCTCTCGCTCCTGCTCGTCGCGACGCTCCTCGACTGGCGGCGGCGCTACGGCGACGGCTATTGGGCGGGAGACTGGCAATGGGCGCCAGTGCATGATGGCACGGCGCTCGCGTTGGCCGGCGCGGCGCTGCTCCTGCTCGCCGCCCTGCGCGGCTGGCCCGCCAACGCGGCCATCGCCGCAGGATTCGTCGCGTTCTCACTCGCGTTGACCGGTCTCGCCATGCGCCGCGCCGGCGGATGGAGCGGCGTGCACGACTTCGCCGCGGGAGCCGCTGGGCGAGCGGCGGCGTGGCTGGCTCTCGCCGCGCTCGCCGCGCTGGTGGTGGATGCGATGCGCACGCAGCAGGGTGAGCGCGGCATCGGCGCCACGGCGCTGCGTGTGGCGCTCGGGTCCGTACTCGTCGGCGCGGTTGCCCTGTCGGTCACGAGTGTCGGGTCGAGCACGACGCTGGCAGTTCGCGAAGGCGAGAGCGCGCGCGCTGCGGACGCCTTTGGCTCGCTGTGGATGATCGCGCTCGAGGGCGTCTCGCGCGTAGGCCGTCAGGACGTCATCTCCAGCGTGCTGGCGTTGCGCGCGTCCGCTGGCGGAACGACGCGCGGGTACCTGACCGCGGAGGTGCGCACGCTCTTCGCCCGCTCCAGCGGCCAGCCCGTGGATCAGTTCGACCGCGCCGGCACCTCAGCCGGCGTGCTGCAAGACCTCCGCGTCGACGTGCGCGAGGCGAACACCGCCGACGCGGTGCTTGACGTGCGCTTCGTGCCGGGCGCGTCGCTGCTCTGGCTTGCCGTGCTCGTCAGTACGCTGGCCGCGCTCGTGGCAGCGTTCGCGCCGAGCCGGAAAGCGGAATCAGCAGAAACGGCGGAGCCCGGACAGATGGCGGAGGCGACCGAAGTGGCGGCGCTGGTCGCAGGGGCGCAGCCGCCCGGCGGGAACGAGCCATGAACCGTGCGCTGCTCATCGGGCTCGCGCTGGGCGTCCTGGCGGTGGCCTACGTGATGTGGCCGTTGGTGCGGCCGCCGAAACGCTGAACGGGCGGCGCTTCGCGCGCCGCCCGCATCGCGCGACCAGCGAACCCGCGCCTACCCCGCCGGCTGGCTGGTCTGGCGTAGCACCCGGGAGAAGCAGTGCTTCTCCGACATCTCCACCTCGGTGCGGTCGATGCGCGTGTAGCGCAGCACCTTCTCCGGAAACTCGTCGAGCTTCTCTTTCAGGAAGCCGCACGACTCGAAGATCGCCTCGGAGAACGAGGTGGCGAACATCTCGTCGTAGCCGCGGCGCCGGGCGAGGTCGGCAATCTCCTCGATGAGCATGATGCCGTAGCCGCGGCCGCGCACCGAGGGGTGCACGGCGAGGCCCACGAGTTCCACCAGCGAGGGCGAGTATTCGTCGAGCGCCACGCACCCGACGACGCGGCTGTTCTCGTCGCGCAGCACGAGGTAATCGGCGAGATGCTCCTCCACGAACTGCGGCGTGCGAAGGAGCGTCTTCCCCTCGGGGGCGAACATGTTGTTCAGCGCGACGATCGCTGGGATATCGCGTTCGGTTGGGCGGCTGATCATCCGCGCTCCGTGGCTTCCAGGCGCCGCAGCGCCACTCGAATGGGAATCACCGTGCAGGCCACGCACAGCAGCATCGCCGCGCCGAACCCGAGGACCATCTCCACCGGGCTCGCCGCCGTGTTGAATGCGCGCGCCGCAAGATAACCATACACTGGCCGGGCCTCGAGGATGATCGTCCCGCCGATCATCCCGATGGACGCCATCATGAAGAGCAGGCCGCCAAACGACGTGGGAATCTGCGCGGCGTTCTCGGTCTCGAACTGCGGGAAGAGCGTCCCGAAGCCGATCGCCAGCCCGGCGATGGCGAACGTCATGAACGTGATCGTGAAGATCGAGACCAGGAACATGAACGTTGAGACCTGCAGCAAGTAGTCGGTCACGCCCACGATACCGATGGCGAGCAGCAGCAGCGGCAGCGTGCCGACCCAGAACTTGGCCCAGAGCAGGTCGCGCATCGCCAGCGGGCTCGAGCGCAGCAGCCACAGCGTGCGTCCCTCGAGCGAGACACCCGGGAAGATGAAGCGCGCGGCGATCGAGGCGAGCACGAACCCGGCGAGCACGAGGTTCAGGAAGGGGACCACGTTGATCAGGAAGAACGTGATCCCTTCGCCGCGCAGCGGGAGGTACTTGATGTTGAACACGTACACGACGACGAGCACGGCGAGCAGGATCAACTGGCTCCACTGGGTCGTGTCGCGGAAGAAGAGCCGGACCTCCTTCATCACCAGCTCGCGCTTCAGCGTGCCCAGCGGCGCGAGCACGCGCATCGCCAACCGTTGCACCGCTCCCGCCTTTGCCCAGCGTTCCGCGCTTTCCTGCGCCTTGGAGAAGCCCGCGGCGTAGAGCGTCCGGTGCAGCAGCGCGCCGAGCACCACCAGCGCCGCCGCCGTGGACCAGAGCATGTACAGCGAGAGCCAGTCCGGACGGTCGGCCAGATAGCCCATTGCCGACTTCTGGAACCACTCGCTGGGGAGCAGCGGCGACGTCGGGCCGCGCAGCACCGCGATGAAGTCGACGAGCGAACGGAACCCCTCGGGCGCGCAAGCTTCTCGGGCCGCACCAGCCGGAACAGCAGCACGATGCCGCCGGCCGTCATCACCGCGATCACGCTCAGGATGTCGCGCGTGCGGCGCGCGGGGAAGATGTTCACCAGCAGCAGCGTCGTGGCGCTCCCCAGCACCGACGGGATCACCAGGAAGGGCACCAGCGCGAACGCGATGAACGGGGCGAAGCCCCAGCCGCCGTCATAGGCGATGCCATACGCCGCGAACATCGGGATCGCCATCAGCACCACCATCCAGCTCGAGAAGATGGTGGTCTCCATCAGCTTCGCCGAGTAGACGCGCAGCCAGTCCACCGGTGCGGACACCAGCAGGTCGAGATCCTTGGCGAGGAAGAACGACGACAGCGCCGTGATGACGTTGGACAGCAGCAGCAGCGAAAAGAAGCTCACCAGCATCAGCCCGAGCAGCTTGTCCGCGAGCAGTTCGCCGATCTCGGGGACGCCCTTGAAGTACGTGAGCAGGCGATAGAGCAGCCCGAAGATGAAGCCCCAGAACAGCAGGCCGACGGTGGCGAGGATGGCGAAGCGCGCCCCGCGCCCGCGCTCGCCGGCCATCGCCCGCGCGCGCGCCGTGAGCCACTTCGGCATCAGGATCCACAGCAGCGGCGCGTCCGGGCTCGCCACCGTCGCGTGCGCTCCGGTGGTGTGCAGGGCGGACGCGTGCCCGAGGCCGCCGTTCGCCTGACCAGTGGTGTCCGTCATCTACCGTCCACCGTCCACCGTCCACCGTCTGTTCTTACGCATCCAACACATCCATCAGATTCCTCGCCGCATTCTCGCCAGTGAGGCGCAGGAAGACTTCTTCCAAGCCGCTCCCGCCGTACGTCGCCGAGTTGCGCAGCTCATCCATCGTGCCGAGCGCCTGCATCCGCCCGTTCACGATGATGCCGATCCGGTCGCACAGCGACTCCGCCGTGGCCAGCGTGTGCGTGCTCATCATGATCGTGTGTCCGCGCGCCGCGTATTCGCGGAACAGGTCGCGCAGGATCTTGATCGCCTTGGGGTCGAGCCCCACGTGCGGCTCGTCCACGACGATTACGTCGGGGCGGTGCACGAAGGCGCTGGCGATGATCAGCTTCTGCCGCATGCCGTGGCTGTAGCTCTCCACCAGTTCGTCGCGCCACTCCTCGAGATCGAACAGGGCGAGCAGTTCGCGCGCCCGGTGCTCCACGTGCGGGCCATGCTGATCGTAGAGCCCCGCGACGAATCGCAGGAACTCGCCGCCGGTCAGCTTCTCATAGATGAACGGGCGGTCCGGGATGAACCCGAGCTTCGCCTTCGCGCGGATCGGATCGGTCGCCAGGTCCACCCCGCCGATCTCCACGCGCCCCGCCGTTGGCTTCAGGATGCCCGCGATCATCCGCAGCGTCGTCGTCTTTCCCGCACCGTTCGGCCCGAGGAACCCGAACAGCTCCCCCTGCGGCACGAACAGGTCGAGGCCGTCCACGGCGACGAAGGAACCGTAGTGCTTGGTGAGCTCAGTCAGGCGAATCATGAGGGGACGGTGGACGGTAGACGGTGGACGGTGGATGAGGCGGAGGAGTTCAGTGGACGGGAGCGGCCAGTATCAACCGTCTACCGTCCACCGTCCACCGTCTGTATTTGCAGGTTTCCAATCAACCGCAGCAACTCCGCCTGCTGCGCCAGCCCCCCCACCACGAACCGCAGGTGCGCGGCGTCGGCGGGGAACTGGCCAAAGGTGGGATCCACGGGAACCCACGCATCCAGCCAGACCTCGGGCCAGGCGTGGTAGTAGAACTTGCCTCGCACGTACGCGAGTCCTGTCGCAATGCGCGCGGGAATGCCGACGGCCCGCGCCAGCGCCACGTACAGCTGCGTGTGCTCGTTGCAGTCGCCGCGCCGCGTGCGCAGCACCTGCAGGGCATTGGGCACGCTGAACGTCACTTCCTTCGCCAGCGAGTCATACACCCAGCGGTGGAGTCGCTCGGCCACGCGGCGCGCGTCGCGCTCGAGTCCGGCAATGGCAATGGCCTTCTGCACGATCGCGATGTCGGTCACCTGCAGCAGGGGCTCGGCGGCCAGCTCCGCGCGGAACTTCGCCAGGAACTCCGGGGCGCGGGTCGTCAGGGAATACGACGTCGCCGCCAGCCTCGCCCGTTCCACCACCAACGTGTCGCCGCGCAGGCTCTGCACGCCGCCGTCGAGGGCATAGCCGGCGAGCGGCACGCTTAGCAGGCGCACGCGCAGCCGCGGCAGCGCCGCCGCGTCCAGACGCACGCCCGCCGAGATGGCCGTGCTCTCGAAAATGTCGCGCTCCGGCTCGGTCGCCGCGGCGGCGCCGCGCGCGATCCGCCAGTTCTCAAAGGCGAGTTCGTAGGCCATCCGGCGCAGGGTAATCCCGGTGGCCTGCTGCGCGACCACCACGCGCCCCTGCGCATCCACCCACCCGTCGAAGCCTCCCTCCTCAGCTACGACGTGCCACGCCCGCACCGTGTCGCGCAGCGCGCTCGTCCAGCGCCGCGAGGCGGCGTCAAAGCGCGCCGAGTCGTCCACGACGAAGACGCTCTCGGCGCGCACCGTCAGCGCAACGTCGCGCGACTGCATCTGCTGGGGGTCGAACGTCGGAATGCGGTAGGTCTTCCCGGTCTCCGGCGACTCGCCGAGCGCCACGGCTAGCGGTGCGAGTGTCGGCACGAGCACGGGCCCGCGAACGGCGATGCGCTGCGTGTCGGCGGGCTGGCCCGGCACGTCCATCGTGAAGATCACGACGCTGTCGCCCTCCGTCCGCCCCACCACGCGCATCGGCGTCTCGGCCGCCTCCGCCTGCACATCGAACGTGCGCAGGGCGAGCGCGCGCGAGAGCAGCACCACGGAACGCGCCGACGCGCGGTGCACGCGGCCGGCGAGCGGGAGGTCGGCTACGAAGTAGTCCGTGACCTCGATGCCCGTCGGCAGCGTGTCGATAGTCGTCGAGGCAAATCCGATGCGGGTTCCGTTCTGTTCGACGGCGTAGAACGTGGCGCCAGGGCTCAGCCGCATCGCCGCTTCGGCCAGCCGTTCGGCCTGCCCGACAAAGAACTCGCGCCGCACGAGGAGCGCAAAGCCGCCAGCCCAGGCGGCGAGGAGCGCGATCGCCGCGACCACGCGAATCCGGCCGCGGCCGTTGCGCGCCCGTTGGGGCGCCCATCGTCCCACGCGGCGATGGCTCACCGGCCCTGCACCTCGCGCATCTGACGATACGCCACGGCCGCATCCGCGCGACGCCCCAGGCGGTCGAGGACGATGCCCACACCCTTGAACGCTCGCCAGTTGGCCGGATCGAGCACGGTCGCCCGCTCGTACGCGCTCAGCGCCTCCGCCAGCCGGTCCACGTGATTCAACGCCTCGCCAAGGTAGAAGTGGCCCAGCGCGTCATCGGCGCGATGCGCGGCTGCCTTGGCGAGCGGTTCCACGGCGTCGCGCCAGCGCGCGCGGCGACAGGCCAGGATGCCGACCTGCAGGTGCAGTTCGGGGTCGTCTGCGCGCAGCTTGGCCGCGCGCTTGAGTTCAGCCTCGGCGAGATCGTATTTCAGGCGGCCGCCCAGCAGGAACGCCCGCGCGCAGATCAGCCGCATCTCGTCGCCACCGGCGCGGAGACAGGTGTCGAGCGCCTCCAGCGATGCCGTGGCCTCTCCCAGCTTCTCGAGGGCATTGGCGTACGCGATCGCCGCATCGGCGTCGCGTGGTGACAGCTCGGTGGAGCGGCGCAGTGGATCCAGCGCCGCGCTCGGCACGGCGCCGAACACCGGGCGTGATGGGGCCGGGTCGGGTACGGTGCGCGCCGCCAATGGACGCGACGCGCCCGAAGGACGCGGAGCGGCGGGGCGCGCCCCGTCGCCGGCGCCGGGAGCCGGCTGCATCCTCGCGCCGTTCGTGCTGGGCCTCGTGACGCCGGGCGGACGGCTCGGCGTCGACGGCGCGTTCATATACGGACGCGTGGGTGCTGACGGCCGCCCGCGTCCCGCCGCCGGCGTGTGCTCGGCCTCCTGCACGATGCGCACCGACCAACTCGGCCCGGCGTCTTCCACGTCGTCGTAGGTGTACTCGCCACAGACAGGCGGCTCGCGAAAGCTGACCGCCGCAGTCTGGCTCGCATCGCGACCCTCCGCCTCCTGCTCGACGCGCAGCTGCGGCACGGCCTCGACATCCCTAAACGATAGCTGGGCAGGGTCGTAGCCGAGGCCGAGGGGAGTCGGGCGCTGGTCCCGTGTCGTCACGGTTGGTCGGGGGGAGGAGGACGAAAGGAACAATCTAGCCAGCGGAACGGCGACTCAGCCAACCGCCCAGGTGCTCTCCGAGGCCGCCCCCCGGTTCGCGGCGCCGGTTCGGCTCCCATCCCGCGCGTCCTGACGCCATCTTTAAAGACTATGGCCGAAGAAGCCCTCGTCGTCCGCGGCGCCCGCGAGCACAACCTCAAGGAGATCGACGTCACGATCCCCCGGAACCGCCTCACGGTGGTCACGGGGCTTTCGGGGTCGGGCAAGTCGTCGCTGGCCTTCGACACGATCTTCGCCGAAGGGCAGCGCCGCTACGTGGAGTCGCTCTCGGCGTATGCGCGTCAGTTCCTCGGGCTGATGGAGAAGCCCGACGTCGACTCCATCGAGGGACTGTCGCCCGCCATCTCCATCGAGCAGAAGACGGCCGGGCACAATCCGCGCTCCACCGTCGGCACCGTCACGGAGATCTACGACTACCTCCGCCTTCTGTACGCGCGCACGGGTACGCCTCACTGCCCGAACTGTCGGCGTCCCGTCGAGCGGCAGAGCGCCGGGCAGATCGCCGACGTGTTGCTCGGCTGGCCCGAGGGGACACGCATCGAGGTGCTCGCGCCGCTGGTGCGGGGCCGAAAGGGCGAGTTCCGCGACCTGTTCGAGAATGCGCGCAAGCAGGGCTTCGTTCGCGCCATTGTGGACGGCGAACTCGTGGAGCTCGCCGATCCGCCCGCGCTCAACCGCCGGCAGAACCACGACATCGCCGTGGTGGTGGACCGTGTCACCGTGCGCGCGAGCGACCGCGGCCGCCTGGCCGACTCCGTGGAAACGGCACTGCGACTCGCCGAAGGACTCGTGGAGATCCGGCGGCACGAAGGGAGCAAACAGACGCCGCACCTGTTCTCGGAGCGCTACGGATGCCCTGACTGCGGCCTGTCACTGCCCGAGCTCGAGCCGCGCCACTTCTCGTTCAACTCGCCGTTCGGCGCCTGTCCGGCGTGCAGCGGGCTGGGCGTGCGCCGCCTCGCCAGCGCTGAACTCGTGCTCGGCGATCCCAGCATCTCGTTGCTCGAGGGTGTGGTGCTCCCGTGGGGCGAGCCCGACGGCTACCTGCGACGCGTCATCCTCCCCGGCCTCGCCAAGCAGCTCAAGTTCGAGCTGAACACCGCCTGGGGCAAACTCCCCAGGAAAGCGCAGGACGCGCTCCTGCACGGCATCCCCGCAAAGAGCGGCGACGTGAAGTGGGAGGGGATCCTCTCCACGGTCCAGCGCCGCTGGTCGGAGACGACCAGCGACAACGTGCGCGCGGAGTTGGAGGAGTACATGCTCGTGGCCGAGTGCCCCGAGTGCGCCGGCTCACGCCTTAAGTCCGAGTCGCTGGCCGTGACGGTCGAAGGGATGAACCTCGGCGACCTCGTGGACCTCTCCGTCGCCGATGCGCTGGCGTTCATCGAGAAAGTCCCGCTGCGCGCCAACGGGCGACGCGGCCTCGACGCCGAGATCGCCGGCCCGATTCTCAAGGAAGTCGGCGAGCGCCTGCGCTTCCTGGTGGATGTCGGTCTCGACTACCTCACGCTCAACCGCTCCGCCGAATCGCTCTCCGGCGGCGAAGCGCAGCGCATCCGCCTCGCCACGCAGATCGGCAGCAAGCTCGTCGGCGTGCTCTACATCCTCGACGAGCCGAGCATCGGCCTGCACCAGCGAGACAACGCGCGCCTGCTGGCCACGCTCAAGCGCCTGCGGGACCTGGGCAACACGGTGCTGGTCGTCGAGCACGATGAAGAGACGATTCGCGCCGCCGACTATCTGATCGACCTCGGCCCCGGGGCGGGGAAGCACGGCGGAGAGGTCGTGGCCCACGGCACGGTGGACGAGGTGATCGCCACGCCGGGCTCGCTGACCGGCGCGTATCTGCGCGGCGAGAAGCACATCGCCGTCCCCGCCCAGCGGCGCCCGCGCGATCCGCGCCGAAATCTGGTCGTGGAAGGCGCGCGCGAGCACAACCTGCGTGACATCACGCTCGAGGTGCCGCTCGGCTGCTTCACGGCGGTCACCGGCGTCTCCGGCTCGGGGAAGAGCACGCTGATCAGCGACATCCTGCATCGCGCGCTGGCCCGGCACTTCTACCGCGCGCGCGTCATCCCCGGCGCGCACCGTCGTATCGCGGGGCTCGAACACCTCGACAAGGTGATCGACATCGACCAGAGCCCCATCGGGCGCACGCCGCGCTCGAACCCGGCCACGTACACCGGGCTGTTCACGCCGATCCGCGATCTCTTCGCCGAGCTCCCCGAGGCCAAGATGCGCGGCTACGGTCCCGGCCGCTTCTCGTTCAACGTGAAGGGCGGGCGCTGCGAGGCGTGCCAGGGCGACGGGCTCGTGAAGATCGAGATGCACTTCCTCCCCGACGTCTACGTCACCTGCGAGACGTGCAAGGGAAAGCGGTACAATCGCGAGACGCTCGACGTGCGCTTCCGCGGGCTGAGCATCAGCGAGGTGCTCGACCAGACCGTCGAGGACGCGCTTTCGTTGTTCGAGAACCAGCCGCGCATCGCGCAGAAACTGCAGACCCTGCACGACGTCGGCCTCGACTACATCCATCTCGGCCAGAGCGCGACCACGCTCTCCGGCGGCGAGGCCCAGCGCGTCAAGCTGGCCACCGAGCTCAGCAAGCGCGATACCGGCCGCACGCTTTACATCCTCGACGAGCCCACCACTGGCTTGCATTTCGAGGATGTCCGGATGCTGCTCGACGTGCTGCACAAGCTCGCGGACCGCGGCAACACCGTGCTGGTGATCGAACACAACCTCGACGTCATCAAGACCGCCGATTGGATCGTGGACCTCGGCCCCGACGGCGGTGCCGGTGGCGGACGCATCGTCGCGGCGGGGACCCCGGAGGAGGTGGCGGCAGTTAAGGCGTCGTACACGGGGCAGTTTCTCAGGGGAGTATTGCGCGGGGGGAAGTGACGGTAGACGGTAGACGGTGGACGGTAGACGGTTGTTGACGCCAATCGCCAATCCAAGTCCTCAATCGCAATCCTCAATCGCAATCCTCAGTCCAGTTCATCAATCATGGTCTCCATCCTGGATATCATCGGCCCCGTCATGGTGGGCCCGAGCAGCAGCCACACCGCCGGCGCGTGCCGGCTGGGGCTGATCGCGCGCAACCTCGTCGGTGGCACGCCGGAGAAAGCGCGCATCGAGCTGCACGGCTCCTTTGCGCGCACGGGTGAGGGACACGGCACCGACAAGGCCATCGTCGGCGGACTGCTCGGCTTCCGCCCCGACGACGACCGCCTGCGCACCGCCCTCGAGATCGCCGAGCGCGAGGGCTTCGCCTTCACCTTCGCCAAGGTGAAACTGGGCGAGGAGAGCGAAGTGCACCCCAACTCGGTGCGCATCACCGTCGAGCGCGGCGCGCGTACGGCGGTGATGATCGGCTCGTCGCTCGGCGCCGGCCGCATTCTCGTCAACGAGATCGACGGCTACCCCGTGGAGGTGCACGGCAACCACCACACGATCGTGCTCGTTGCCGAGGACACGCGCGGGTCGCTCGCGCGCATCACCACCCTGCTCGCCGATGACGGCGTCAACATCGCGACCCTGCGCGTTTCGCGTCAGCGGCGTGGCGGCGACGCGTTCATGGTGATCGAGGTCGACGACCCGCCGGGCGACGAGGTAAGCGAGCACATCCGTGCGCTGGAATGGGTGCGCTGGGTGCGGAGGTTGGATCGGGTCAGCGCCTGACCGCGTCCCGTCCCTCGTCCCCCTCCCCAAGCCTCGTCCCCCCCCGCCTCTACCTCCTCCTCGTTCCGCGACTCATGTATTCCTCCCTCGCATCCGCGATACAAGACGCCGAATCCCGCGCCCTGCGCCTCAGCCAAGTCGCGCTCGAGGCCGAGTCGCTCGACCACGGCCGCCCGGTTGCCGAGATCCGCGCGGCGTTGGGACGCGCGCTGGCCGTGATGCGCGAAGCGGTGGGACGCGGCGCGGCCGGCGACCTGAAGAGCGCGTCGGGACTCGTCGGCGGTGATGCCGCCAAGCTACGGCATGGCCCCCGGGGCCCGCTTGCCGGCACTCCGTTCCGCGACGTGCTGATGCGCGCGCTCGCCGTGCAGGAAGTCAACGCCGCGATGGGCGTGATCGTCGCCGCCCCCACCGCCGGCGGCGCTGGCGTCCTGCCGGCGGTGCTCACTGGCCTTGCCGACGCGCGCGGCCTGGGCGACGACGCGCTGATTGATGCCCTCGCCACCGCAGGACTCATCGGCGCAGTTGTGGCCGAGCGCGCTTCATTGAGCGGGGCCGAAGGCGGGTGTCAGGCAGAGACCGGAGCGGCCGCCGGAATGGCCGCCGGCGCCGCCGTCGAGATGCTCGGCGGGACACCCGCGCAGGTCGGTCACGCCGTCGCCCTCGCGCAGCAGGGCACGCTCGGCCTCGTCTGCGACCCGCTTGGCGGCCTCGTTGAGCTTCCGTGCGTCTTCCGTAACGCCACGGGCAGCGCCATCGCCCTCGCCGCCGTCGAGATGGCCCTCGCCGGCATCGAGTTCGCCATCCCGGCCGACGAAGTCATCGATACGATGGGCCAGATCGGGCGCGAGATGGACGTCCGCTACCGCGAGACGGCGGGGGGAGGGCTTGCCGCGACTCCCACTGGGCGCAGGTTGGCGAGGGAGAGGCTATACCAATTGAAGAGGACGTAGGGGGACGGGGAGGAGGTAGAGGCAAAGGGACGAGGATGGAGGATGGTGACGGGGGACGAGAACCTTGTCCTCTCCGTCCCGCGCCTCAGCCCTCGTCCCCTCGCCTCTACCTCCTCCTCGTTCCACGCCGTTGACTGGCGTTCTCCCCGTGTCAGTGTGAAACTTCCCCAGCAGTCGTACGCGTATGTTCCGCACACGCTGACGAAGGAATGACCATGGTCAATCGCGAAGACATTGAGAAGTTCCTCGACCGCCTGTCGAGCGAGGGCGCCTCGTACCAGGAAATCGAGACGGGGCTCTGGACGGTCAACCCGGGCGGCGAGTTCGATATGAACGTCGTCGTCCACCACTCGCCGCCCGTGGTCGTGCTGCGGGTCAAGGTGATGGACTCGCCGGCGAGCGACGCCGTTGCGGCGCGCCTCAATCGGCGCCTGCTCGAGTTCAACGCCACCGACCTCCTGCACGGCTCCTACGGCATCGACAACGGCGCCATCGTGCTGACCGAGGCGCTCGAGCTTGAGCACCTCGACTTCACCGAGTTTCAGGCCGCTTACGAAAGCATCACGCTCGCCCTTCCCGCGCATCTTCGCGAGCTGGCGGCGATCACCGAGGCAAAGTGACCATGGGCATCTGGGAACGATTCACCACGCTCCTCAAGTCGAACATCAACGACCTGATCTCGCGCGCCGAGAATCCGGAGAAGATGCTCGACCAGATCGTCGTCGACATGCGGACGCAGCTGCAGAAGGCCAAGCAGCAGGTGGCCGCGGCGATCGCCGACGAGAAGCGCCTGAAGGACCAAGCCGAGGCCGAGTACAAGGCGGCGCAGGATTGGGAGCAGAAGGCGATGCTCGCCGTCAAGGAAGGGCGCGACGACCTGGCCAAGCAGGCGCTGATGCGGCAGGGCGAGCACTTTGCGCACGCCCAGCAGCTCGAGACCACGTGGACGGCGCATCAGGCGGAGACCGAGAAGCTCAAGAACTCGCTGCGCGACCTCAACGACAAGATCGAAGAGGCCAAGCGCAAGAAGAACCTCCTCCTCGCCCGCCAGCGGCGCGCCCAGGCGCAGGCCCGCATCAACGAGACGATGTCGTCGATGTCGGAGAAGTCGGCGTTCGAGGCGTTCGCGCGCATGGAAGAGCGCATCGACCAGAACGAGCGCATGCTGAAGGCGAGCACCGAGATCGAGGAAGAGTTCACCGGCGATCGCCTGCAGCACGACTTCAAGCAGCTGGAGAAGGTGGCCGGCGCGGCGAGCGCCGACCAGCAGTTGCTGGCGCTCAAGCAGAAGATGGGGCTGCTCGGCGCCGGCTCGTCCGGCGCGCCGCGCCAGATCGGCGCGGGCGAGGAAGTGGTCCACGCCGAGGTCGAAGACGTGCGACGGGAGAAGAAGTAGTTGAGTCCCGCTGAGGCGCCGCGCCGTTTCGGCCTGGCGCTCGCGGGGGTGGCGACGGCGGCGCTCCTCGTCTGGCTGGCGGGGCGCGTCGCCGACCTGCTTCTGCTCCTCTTCCTGGCGGTGCTCCTCGCCGTCTACCTCGGCGCCGCCACCGATTTCCTGATCGCGCGCACGCGCCTGCCGCGCGGTGCGGCCTTCGTCGCCGCAATCACCGGCACCATCCTCGCCGTCATCGGCATCGGTGCTCTGCTCGTCGGCCCGGTCGTTCAGCAGACGCGCGAGCTCTTCGCCGTGCT
Organism: Gemmatimonadota bacterium; assembly: GCA_016871855.1. GTDB lineage: Bacteria > Gemmatimonadota > Gemmatimonadetes > Gemmatimonadales > Gemmatimonadaceae > PNKL01. Next base: position 1,600 of record VHBQ01000010.1, on the reverse strand, counting down.
TCCGCGCTATATCCCCACGTGGGAGGCGCAGCTCGAGGCCATGCTCGCCGGGATTCCGGGGGTCGGCGACTTCGTGCGCCCAGGCGAGCACCAACTCGTCCAGCTTGCCGTGCAAGAGGTGCGCGAGTTCGTCGGCGATGTTGGGCCGCGCGTGTTCGGCCTGCTCCACGGCCTCATCAACCTGGTGTCGGTGCTCATCATGGGGCTCTACCTGTCGCTGCGCCCCGACATCTACCGCGACCTGTTCATCTCGCTTGTCCCGCCGCGGCACCGCGAGGCGGCACGCGACGTCATCCGCGGCGTCACGCTCGCCCTGCGCGCGTGGACCTTCGCCCAGCTCCTCGCGATGTTCGTGCTCGGCGCGCTCACCGCGCTCGGTCTCTGGCTGCTCGGTGTCCCGTATTACCTCGCGTTCGGGATCTTCACCGGGCTCGTGGCCCTCGTGCCGTTCTTCGGCACGCTCGTCTCGTCGCTCCTTCCCGCGTTCTTCGTCCTCGCCGACGGCGACTGGCTGCGCGCGTTGCTTGTCGTCGCGTTCGGCTTCGTCATCCACTTCGTGGAGAACCAGCTCGTCAATCCGCTCATCATGCACAAGCACGCGAACCTGCCCCCGGTGCTGACCATCATGAGCGTGCTCATCTGCGGCAAGCTGCTCGGCCCGCTGGGCCTGCTCGTGGCCGTGCCGGGTCTCGCCGTGCTCCTCGTCGTCGTGCGCAAGCTGCTGGTCGAGCGCACGTATGGCGACGACGCGGCGCCGGCCGCCGTCGACCCCGCCTAGCGGCACGCGACCGCAACCCGCCCGCACCCGCGCCGCGCACGGAATCCTCGCGCGGGATTTCGCTCCGTGGTGCGAGCAAAAGGTGACACGCACTCCGGTCGTTGGACGCACCTTCGTCGCGTCCTCACCGGAGCGCCCCGTGTCCGACGCCGTCGTCTCATTCATCAACCTTCGCAAGCGCTACGGCGCGGCGTTCACCGGCCGGGCCGGCGGCGTCGTGGCCCTCGACGGCGCGAGCGGCGAGGTGCAGGAGGGCGAGATCGTCGGCATTGCCGGCCCGCCCGGGGCGGGAAAGAGCACGCTCCTGCGCATCACCACCGGCATGCTGCGCCAGGACTCGGGCTCGCTCACGTGGCTGGGCGCGCCGGTCTGTCCCGTGCGATTCGCCGCCTTCGTCCCGTCGCATGCCGTGCTGCACGAGTTTCTCACGGTGCGCGAGGCGTTGCGCTTCGCCGCCGCTCAGCGCGAACTCCTCGGGGCGGAGCGCGTGGCGGTCGAGGAACTCTGGGCGGCACGAATCGGGCTTGTGCACCAACTCGGCACGCGGGTCGGCGCGCTGGCGCCCGTGGACCGTCGCCTCGTAGCGCTGGCCGCCGCGCTGCAGGGGACACCAAGCCTGATCGCCCTCGACAGCGCGCTTGACGGTCTCGATCCATCGGCTCGCCGCACGATGCGGCACGCCCTGCAGGTGATCGCCGCCAGTGGCATTGCCGTGCTCCTCGGCGCGGCCGACCTCGGCGTGCTCGCCGGCGTGGCGCACCGCGCCGCGCTGCTGCGCGCCGGGCGCATCGTCGCCTGGGTCGACCCGCGCGCCGCCGCGCC
>VHBQ01000009.1 GCA_016871855.1 Gemmatimonadota bacterium | reverse complement strand
GAGCGCCGAGTTGCCGCCGCCGATGACTAGCACGCGCTTGCCCAGCGCAAAGGGACCTTCGAGGTTGACGCGGCGCAGGAACTCCACGCCGCCCAGCACGCCCGCGTGATGCTCGCCGGGCACGCCGAGCGCGCGTTCCACGTGCGCGCCAATGGCCAGGAAGACCGCCGCGTGCCGCTCGCGCAGCTCGTCCAGCGTTACGTCGCGGCCCAGCCGCGTGTTCAGCTGGATGTCAATCCCCGCGTTGGTGAAGCGCGAGATCTCGGCGGTGAGCACCTCGCGCGGCAGGCGAAACTCCGGAATCCCCGCAGCCAGCATTCCCCCCGCAACGGGCAGCGATTCATAGATGACCGGACGATAGCCCTGCTGCCGCAGCTGCCACGCGCACATCAGTCCGGCCGGTCCCGCCCCGACGATGCCGACCGTTTCCGGGCGGTCGGCGACCGTCACCTTCGGCAGCTCGTAGCCCGGGAACTGGTCCGTCACGAACCGCTTGAGCGCCGGCATGTTCACCGCATCGTCAATCGAGCAGCGGGTGCACGCCGCCGTGCACGGATGCGTGCACACACGGCCGCAGATGGAAGGGAGCGGGTTGTCGCGCAGGATGACTTGCAGCGCCTCCTCGAAGCGACCTTGCGCGATGAGCGTCACATAGCCCTGCGCGCTCTGGTGGATCGGGCACGCGCCCTGGCACGGCGACACGCCCAGCCGGGAGATGGCGAAGACGTTGGGCACCACCTGCGGATACGGGCGGTAGATCGCCCGCCGCGTGCTGAGCCCGTGGTCAAACGCCGACGGCAGCTCCACCGGGCACACCTCGGCGCAGGCCGCGCAGCCCGTGCACTTGGATTCATCCACGAACCGGGCGCGCTTGCGCAGCGTCACGTCGAAGTCGCCGGCGCTTCCCTCCACCTGCTCGATGTCGGCCAGCGTGATGATTTCGATGTCCTTGTGCCGAGCCAGTTCGGCGAGGCGCGGCGCCATCGTGCACATCGCGCAGTCGTTGGTGGGGAACGTCTTGTCGAGTTCGGCCATCACGCCGCCGACGCCCGACTTCTGTTCCGCGAGGTAGACCTTGATGCCGGCGCTGGCGAGGTCAAGCGCCGCCTGGATGCCTCCGACGCCGCCGCCAACCACGAGGGCGGCGCCGACCGGCGGGGTGCGCGGTGCAATCATGAGGTGTGCACGGGCACGAGGCCCGCCTCGCTGGGTTGTTCCGCGGCGGCGCGCAGGCGCACGGCGTGGAAGTACAGGGCGAGCGGGCGGTCAATCATGTGCGCCCATTCGCCAAACGGCAGTTCGACGACGACCATCGGCACGGTGATGAGCAGGTGCGCGGCGTAGGCGTAGTGCGTGGTCAGCTCGAGCCCGAGGACGCGCACCACGTGGACGACGATGCCGCTGACGGCGGTCAGCCAGAGCAGGAGCGGCATGGCCAGCGCGTTCGGCCGGCGCTCGGCGCGCGGCGTGCGCGCGCGGCGCACGAGGATGTCCGTCGTCGCCCACAGGATGCACGCGGTGGCCACGTAGCCAAGGAGACGCTGCGGGTGATACCACGCGTGCACGGCGTCGGTCTGGAACCAGGCGAGGAAGAGCCCGGTGATCACCAGCATCGCCATCGTCCCGGCGGCCATCAGCCAGTGCTTGATCCAGCGCCGCGGCACCAGGTGCACGCCGGCTTCCTTGCCCTCACTCTTGAACAGCTCGAGCGCGCGCTGCCGGCGCTGCTCCGCCGGGCACTGCCGCATGCGCTTCTGCGTGACGACCTGCACGAAGATCATCCACGCTTCCATGAAGTAGTGCCGAAGCGGCACGCCCAGGCGCCCCATCGTCAGGCGCTGCATGCGCCAGGCGTGGAGCGTGAGGAAGACCAGCGGGATGCCGTAGACGATCCAGGTGAAGTACTTGATCTTCGGAAACATGTGCTCCATCGGCAGCGCGGTGCCGACGAAGTCAGTCATCGTCAGCTCAGCCCAGTACAGGTGGTACACAACGAGCAGAGCGAGCACGATGGCGAAGACGACGCCGAGCGCACCGAGGTGCCAGGCCTTGGACCGCAGGATGCGCCGGGACAAGCCAGTGAAGTCGTATTGTCCGGTGAGGTAGCGGCGCAGCGTGCGCATGGATTCCGCGGGATTGGCCTTCTGCGGGCAGGCGATGGCGCAATCGCCGCAGTCGTGGCAGACCCACGGCTCAAGCGACGCGCGCGTGGTCGCCTTCAGGCCAAGCAGCACGCCGCGCAGCGGACGCCGGGGCAGCGTGAGGCTCTCGTCGCTCAACTCGCAGGCGACCGAGCAGCCGCCGCAGTTCAGGCAGTGGGCATCGAAGCGGCCGTGCCGACGTACGTCGGCAAGCAAGGTCGGGTCCAACCACTCCGACTCGAGTCGCGCGTGTGTGGCGGAGTGCGCAGGCTCACCAGCAACCGACCCCGGCGACGGGGTGGAGGAAGCCAATTGCATAGTATCTCCGGGCAAGCAGCGCCCCCACGATATCGTGCGGGGGCGCCATCGTCAACCGAGTTTACCATTAACTGCTTTGACCAATTATCGGGTCAAGCGAACCCCTGAAGTTTCGTGCACCTTTGACCGACGTCGCACCGGGAATCGCCGCACAAAGTCGCTGCGCCGACACTGCGACGCGGGTGCGCCGCGAGTGGGCGCTGGCAATTACGGACGGACCGGCCGCGTCTCGATCAGCAGCGCGTTCGCTACGCTGCGCTCTCCCTGCGGATCGCTCGGCCGGTTGACCACGCGGCCATTGACGAGGAGGGCCGTCGAACCGCCGCCGTCCAGGTTGAGCGCGTGCGACACCCCCAGCGTGCGCAAGAAGTCGGCGGCCTCGGCCAGCGTCATCCCCACGCTGGCGGAACTGCGTCCATCGATGGCGATCAGGAAGAGATGGCTCGTGTCGGCGTCGAAGCCGACCAGGCTGCGGGGATGGCGAACGTTCGCGTTGCCGCTGGCCGTGAACTCGCGCGTGGCGGCGTCCTCCACCATCGGCACGCCGTCGCGCAGGATCACCGGCCATCCGCCGATGAGCTGCTCGATGGCGCCCACCGACGGAATCCACGACGCGTGGATGTCAAAGACGCCACGCAACGCGGCGATCGAGTCCAGCCGCGAAATCGCCGATCCATACGCGACGAGCGCCGCTTCCCCCGCGGCAAGCGGCGCGGAATCGGCGGCGGCCGGCTGCCCCGCGCTACGCAGCAGCAACGAGTCGCGCCAACTGCCGCGCATCACGCGCACGCGCAGTTCGCGCGCCGTGCCGGACGAGTCGGCGCGCGAACGGCCATTCCCTTCCGGCAGCCAGAGAACGAGGCCTTGGCCGTTCGCAGGAACGACGTTCACCCCGTCGAGCGCCCACTGCGCGCGCAGGGCGTGCACCGTGCCGGCGAAAACGAAGCGATCGATCACGGGGCGCCCATCGCGCGTCACGCCGAACTGCCCGCGCGCGCTGCGCATCGGGGCGCGCGGCCGGCCGCTCCACGGCAGCGCGCGCCAGACGCGGCCGTCGCTCACCTGGTTGTTCACGCTCTCGCCGGTGCGCACGTCGAAGAAGTCGGCGTTGATCGCCACGCGCACGTCGCGCCCCTCGCGCTGCGCGCGCGCCACGATTGCCGACACGGTCTCGCGTCCGCGCAGCGAATCGAGTGCGCGCACACTGCGCACCGCGTAACGCCCGTCGCGCAGCGCGACGCGCACCACGTGCGCGCGCCACGGCCCCGCGCCGCGCACCAGATACGTGTGCACGATCCCGGGCGCGACCGTATCCGCAACGGTCGAGTCGGGAACGGACGCCGAGGGAGCGGCCGCCGGCTGCTGGGCGGCCAGCGGAACGGCGAGGACGAGCAGGAGGATGGACAGCGGGCGCATCGGGTTCGCGGTGGAGGTCGTCAGGAAATTACCCCGGTGCCGCTGGTCGGTGCACCAGCGGGCGTCCCCTATCGGTGATGCGCGTGATGTCGGGCCGCATCCCCCGTTCCCTCCCTCCAACCCCCTCGCCTCGCCCCTACCCCCTCCGCGTTCCGCTACGGAAACAGCGTTCGGTACTCTCCGTAGCCCTCCGCCTCAAGCCGCTCCACCGGAATGAAGCGCAACGAGGCGGAGTTGATGCAGTATCGCATGCCGGTGGGACCGGGGCCGTCCGGGAAGACGTGCCCGAGATGCGAATCGCCCCGCTCGGAGCGCACCTCGACGCGGCGCATGCCGTGGCTGCGATCCTCGTGCTCGCGCACCGACGCGGGCGACACGGGGCGCGTGAACGACGGCCAGCCCGTTCCTGAGTCGAACTTGTCGGTGGAGGCGAAGAGCGGCTCGCCGGAGACCACGTCCACGTAGAGGCCGGGCTCGTGGTGATTCCAGAACGCGTTGCGAAAGGGCGGTTCCGTGGCGCTGCACTGCGTGACTTCATACTGCAGTGGAGTCAGCCGGGACCGCAGGTCATCGGTTTTGTCGTTGTCGTGTGCCATGGGGGGCTCCGTCGGATTAACGCGCTGGTCGCCAGCGCAGTTCGAGCGTGGACCATCGGTGCGCGCGCGTTCGCCCACGATGCTCGGCCCCGGTCTGGTTGGCCAGCCACGACGCCTCGAGCATCCGCCATCCGAGGCGCAGGCCCGCCGTATACTGGCCCACCAAGGGGCGCAGGGCCACGCGCGGGCTGTCACGGAAGTAGGTGCCGCTCAGCACGACGTTACGAGCGACGGCTCGCCCCTGCGCATCGGCCACGACCTCCGCCGTCACGGCGCCGAATCGCCGGCCGATCGCGCCCATGGGAATCACAAGCTGGCGGCTCATCGCGACGCCCGCCCGCGCTTCAGTCAACAGGGTGCCGAGCGACACGCCGACGTGCGGTCGCACCTCCAGCGCGCCGACGTCGACGGCGCGCGAGCGGTCATGGGCAACGCCAATCACCAGCTCGGCGGGAAGCTCCGGTCCCCACGTGATCGGGCGGTTCATGCGAGGGGCAAGGTCATGAAACACCTGCTGCATCGCCTCGGCGAGACTGGGCTTGCCCGTCACGCCCACCGTCCACGACAGCTCCCGCACGGAGCGGCCGCGCGCGACTCGACTGCGCGCGCTGACCCAGAGCACGGCCGCGTCGGGCCGTCCGCCGGGCACCGCATTCGCCGAACCCCTCCGGCGCACAGCCGTGTAGATGTCCTGCCCCACCGCGTACTCGCGCGACGCACAGCGCGCGGCGTCCTGCGCGCACGCGCCGAGTGCCCACCGGAACGGGCGCGCCCAGCGGGGCGCGCCGTCGAGTGTCACCGTCAGGCGAACACCGCTCGTGTACTCCTCGTCCGGGCGCACCCACGGCAGCTGCCAGAAGTTGAACGCGTCGTTGTCGGCGCGCGCGGTGATCGCCTGCTGGGCGCGCGCCGGCGCCGCGGAAGCGCACAGCAGCAGCACGGCAAGACTGGCCTGGACGCGCCTCACCGCGGGCGCCGCGGCCGGAGCAGCAGGTCGTGGAAGTCGAAGGAGAAGTCCGTGTCTGGATCGAAGGCGCGGAGCTTCACCTGGTCGATGCTCCCATCGGGACTGAGCTGGAACGTGACATAGGCATCGGCGCGCATCTCGCGATCGTCCCACCGCGCGATGAACGTGTCGTGCTGCCAGTGCACGAGGTCGCCCTGCAGCTGCGGCGTGTGACTGAGCGAGAGGCGCAGCTTACCGTTCGCGAGCGACACGCTCACGTCGCCGTACCAAGCGTCTTCGTAGGTGCCCGTGTACTTCGCGAGCGGCAAGGAGGGCTTGCTCAGCGAATCCCGCGCCGCCGCGGTCGTCGTACGTTGCCGCGCCAGCGCGTCACGCTGGCGCTTGTTCACCGCGGCGTAGCCCCCAACGAAGTCCCACGGCGGCTTGGTGCCCAACGCGTAGTCCAGCAGCGACCACCCCAGCGCCGCGTACATCGGCGTCTCAGTGTTGGTGAGCACCGCCACGCCCACGCGGGCGTCCGGGATGAACCCCAGCCACGACAGGTAGCCGGGCAGTCCGCCGGTGTGCCACAGCATCTTGCGGCCGCGGAAGTCGTTAGTCTGGAAACCGAGCGCGTAGAGATTGAACTGCTTCGTCAGCGGCGCGAGTTCCGGCGCGGAGGGGAACGCGGCCATCGGCGTGACCCCGGTCCAGATCTCGCGCGCCGTGCGCGCGCTCACCAGACGCGCGCCATCGGCCAGCTTGCCGCTGTCGAGCTGGACCAGCAGCCACTTGGCGATGTCGCGGGCGCCAGCATTGATGCCGCCGGCAGGATTGGTGTTGTCGCTGGTCAGCGGCGCGATGACGCGCACCGACCCCTCGATCTCTGCGTGCGTGGTCGCCACGTCGTCGGGGCCTGCCGCGTCGCTGTGGCGCACCGTGCTGCGCGTCATCCCCACACGGTCGAGGATTCGCTCCTTCACGAACTGCTCCCACGTGCGCCCGCTCACCCGCTCGATGACCTCGCCGGCGACCAGGTACAGCACGTTGTCGTACGCGTAGGCTGAGCGGAACGACGTCGCCGGCTTGATGAACCGGAGGCGGCGCACGATCTCCTTGCGGTCGTACGTCGACGCTGGCCACCAGAGCAGGTCGCCGGCTCCCAGGCCAAGGCCAGAGCGGTGCACCAGCAGGTCGCGGATGGTGAGCTCGCGCGTGACGAACGGATCGTACATCGCGAACTCGGGGAGGTAGCGAATCACCGGCGCGTCCCAGGCGAGCTTCCCCTCCTCGACGAGGATCCCGATGGCCGTGGCCGTGAACGCCTTGCTGTTCGACGCGATGCCGAAGCGGGTGTCCGGCCCCACGGGATCCGTCGTCCCCAGCTTCTTGATGCCGTATCCCCGGGCGACAATCACTTGGCCGTCTTTCACGACGGCGACGGCCACCCCCTGGTTGCCGAACGTTCGCAGAGCGTGGGTGACGATGCTGTCGATGGCGGCCGGCGTCTGTGCCAGCGTCAGCGCGGGCGCAAAGAAAGCGGCGGTTAGCAGGCGGCGCATAGCGGAGTGGGAGATACGTGAGTCGGGGAAGATGGCGCGCGGCCCGCTAGGCATCCAGCGGCTCGAAGACGCCCAGCGCGCGATTCTTCCGCACGCGATCCCACGGGAAGTAGCGACCGTTCATCGCGACGTACACGCCCGGCGGGAGCGTCTGCGCGAAGGAGAGCGCGCTGCCGAGGTTGAAGAGCCCGTCCGAGCTGCCGAACGCAAACGGCACCATCGCGCCGGTCAGCACCACCGTCTTGCCGGGGACGCCGGCGGCGAGAGCCTTCGCCGTCTCCACCATCGTGTCGGTCCCGTGGGTGATCACCACGCGCGACTCGTCGCAGTCGCGGCAGGCGTGCACGATGTGCGCGCGGTCGGCGTCGCTCATCTCCAGCGAGTCCTTCATCATCAGCACCTCGACGGTGACATCGAGGGCGCAGCGCCCGCGTTGGAGCATATGCTCCACATAGGTGTGCTTGAAGAAGAGCGTCCCGTTCAGCTCGTTGTATTCCTTGTCGAACGTGCCGCCGGTCACGAGGATGCGGATGTTCATAGACCGGGAAAACTAGGCGGGCCGGGGCGTGGACGCGACCTCGGATAGCCACGATTGCGCTGCCGCCGTCCCGGACCCGGCGGCTCTCGCGGCGCCGTGAGCGCCGCCGCACATTCGTGGGATGACGCCACGCCTGCTCCTTCTTCTCGCCGCGCTCGCCGCAGCGCCGGCCCTGCACGCCCAGTCCGCGCCGAGTGCCGCCGGCGGCCGCCCGGCCGCATCGCCGCGCCACACCTTCGCGCTCTCCGCCACGGACTTCCTCCTCGACGGCAAGCCGTTCCAGATCCGCGCCGGCGAGATGCACCCGGCACGCATTCCCGCGGAGTACTGGCGCCACCGCATCCAGATGGCGAAGGCGATGGGGCTCAACACCATCGCCGCGTACATCTTCTGGAACTACCACGAGGAAACCGAAGGGCGCTTCGACTTCCGCGACGGGAACCGCGACATCGCGCGCTTCATTCGCATCGCGCAGGAAGAAGGGATGTGGGTGCTCCTGCGCCCGGGACCGTACGTCTGCGCCGAGTGGGACTTCGGCGGACTCCCGCCGTACCTGCTGCGCGACCCGGAGCTGCGCATCCGGTCGATGTATCCACCATACATGGCGGCCGCCGAGCGCTACATCGTGCGGCTCGCGCAGGAAGTGCGTCCCCTCCTCGTCACGCGCGGCGGCCCCATCCTGATGGTGCAGATCGAGAACGAGTACGGGAGCTACGGCAACGACCGCGCCTACATGGCGCGGCTCAAGGAGCTCTGGCTCCGCCACGGCGTGGACGTGCCGTTCTTCACGGCCGACGGCCCGACGGCGCACATGCTCGAGGCGGGGCATCTGCCAGGGGCGGCCGTTGGCCTCGACAGCGGCTCCGACGAGAAGCACTGGGAGCTCGCGCGCTCGATCGTCCCCGGCGTGCCTGTCTTCTCGTCTGAGACGTATCCCGGCTGGCTCACGCACTGGGGCGAGAAGTGGGCGGCGCCGTCGGTGGACGACCTGCGCAGGGAAGTCGAATTCCTGCTGAAGAACGGGAAGTCCTTCAACTTCTACGTGCTCCACGGCGGCACGAACTTCGGCTTCACCGCGGGAGCCAACTCGGGCGGCAAGGGATACGAGCCCGACGTCACGAGCTACGACTACGACGCGCCCATTGACGAGCAGGGGCGCGCGACGCCCAAGTACGAGATGCTGCGCGCGCAGATCCTGGCGGCCCTGCCCGCGGGGACGAGCGTGCCGCCCGTGCCCGCGCCGATTCCGGCCGTGCCCATCCCCGCCTTCGAGATGCGGCGCCACACGTCGCTCTGGGCCAACCTGCCAACGCCGATCACGGCCGTGCATCCAAGGCCCTTCGAGCACTACGGCCAGAACCAGGGGCTCGTGCTGTACCGCACCACGCTCGTCGGCCGGAAGAGCGGCCGGCTCGTCATCACCGAACTGCACGACTACGCGACGGTCTTCGTGGACGGCGTCTTCGTCGGCACCATCGACCGGCGGCTCGGCGAGAACAGCATCGAACTGCCCAAGGCGACCTCGGCCAATCCGGTGCTCGACATCCTCGTCGAGGGGATGGGGCACATCAACTTCGCGCAGGCGATGATCGACCGAAAAGGGATCACCGATCGCGTCGCGCTGTCGGGGATGACGTTGTTCAACTGGGACGTGTTTCTCCTGCCGCTCACGTCGGCGTGGGTGACGGGGCTGCGCGCCGACACGCCAGCCTCCGCCCCGCCGGACGCCGCGCCGCGTCCCGGCCAGTTCTTCCGCGGCGAGTTCACGCTCGATAAGCCGGCCGACACGTTCCTCGACCTTACCGGCTACCGCAAGGGCGTGGTCTGGGTGAACGGGCACAACCTCGGCCGGTTCTGGGAGATCGGGCCGCAGTTCCGGCTCTATGCCCCGGCGCCATTCCTGAAGGCGGGACGCAACGAGGTGATCGTGCTCGACCTGCTGAAGACCGAGCCCGCCCCGCTCAAGGGTGAGCCCACGCTGAAGTAGCGATACACAATCGCCGCGGGGGCGCCAACGCAGATCGCTGGCGCCCCCGCGTCTCGCTTGGGCGAACGCTCAGCGCGCGCGCACCGCCGCGCTCGCGGCGGCGAGGCCGTCGGCCTTGGCGTCGAGAGTGAGCAGAGCGGCCGCCCGCGGCGCGCGAATCACCACCAGCGCCAGCCCGTTGAACGTCTGGTGCCGCGCGCTCGACGGCGTCGGACCGACGAACGGCTCGTGGTTGGTCGGGTCGCCATTGTCCACGCCGGCGATCTTGCCGCCGCCCGACAACGCGAACTGCACCGCCACGTTTCCCCCGGCGCGCACGAGGCGACCTTGGGCGTCCAGCACGCGAACCGTCACGAAGGCGAGATCCTGCCCGTCGGCCCGGATCGTCGGCCGGTCCACACGCAGCTCAAGACGCGCGGGCGCGCCGTGCGTCTCCACCCGGTGCTCCGCCACCACGGCGCCGCCGCGCTTCGCCACCGCGCGCAGGGCCCCCGGTGCGTACGGCACCTCCCACGCGAGGTGGAAATCCTGCACGCCGGTCCACGTGCGCACGCCCAGCGACCGATCGTTGAGGAAGAGCTCGACCGACTCGGCGTTCGTGTACGCCCGCACCGGGATCGGCTTTCCCTCGTACTCCGGCGGCCAGTTCCAGTGCGGCAGGACGTGCACCATTGGCTCCGTCCGCCACTGACTCTGATACAGGTAGAAGCGGTCCTTCGGGAAGCCGGCGATGTCCACGATGCCGAACGACGAGCTGCGATTGGGCCACGCGAACGGCGTCGGCTCGCCGATGTAGTCGATGCCGGTCCAGACGAACTCGCCGGCGATGTGCGGGTTGTCGCGCATCGCCTTGAACTGCGCCTCGGCGCTGTTCCCCCACGGCGGCCCTTCCGGATCGTACGACGACACGTGGCCGTTCAGCCGGTTGATCACCTGCGGCGTGCGCAGGTTCAACACGAGGTTGTACTGGTCGCGCGAGCTGTAGTCCGAGGACGACTCGGAACTGAATGCCTTCAACCCGCGCACGGTGGGGTAGACGCCCAAGTGGTAGTTGATGCCGAACAGGTCGAGCGGCTTGGCGAAGCCGGTGCGCAGCGCGCCGTTGGGGTTGTCCATCCCGGCCGTGACGAGACGGGTGGGATCCTCCTCGCGCACGAACGTCGCCAGTCGCGTGGCCATCGCCTCGGCGCGCGCCGTGTCCCCCTGCTCCGGGATCTCGTTGCCGATGCTCCACATCACGACGCTCGCGTGGTTGCGGTCGCGACGCACCATGTCGCGCGTGTCGCGTTCGCTCCACTCGTCGAAATAGTGGCCGTAGCCGAACCGCGTCTTGTTCACCTTCCACTCGTCGAAGACCTCGTCCATCACCACGAAGCCCATGCGGTCGGCGAGATCGAGGAGCGCGGGGGCGGGCGGATTGTGGCTCGTGCGGATGGCGTTGACGCCCATCGCCTTCATGATCTCCAACTGCCGCTCGATGCCGCGATCGAACGCGGCCGCGCCCAGCGGGCCGAGGTCGTGGTGCAGGCAGACGCCCTTGAGCGGGAGGCGGCGCTCGTTCAGCAGAAAGCCGCTGTCCGCCGAGAAGCCGATGGTGCGAATGCCATACGCGACGCGCTCGGCGTCCACGGCGCGCCCCGTCACCCGCAGCGTGGCCTGCACGTCGTACAGATACGGGTCCGCTACTGACCAGCGCCGCGGCGTCGGGATGACCACACTGACCTCCGCGCGACCGCGCCCGTCGGCGGGGAGGGCGACCGGCGCGCTCGCCGTCGCGACCACGCGGCCGGCCGCGTCGCGCACGCTGACCTCGGCGCGCGCATTCACCGCGGCGGCCGTGTGGTTGCGCGCTTCGACGCGCACCGCGAGGTCGGCACGCGCGTCGGTCACTCGCGCGTTGCGCACGACAACGCCCCACTGCTCGAGCCGCACCGGCTCGGTGACGGTGAGCCAGACGTGCCGGTAGATCCCCGCGCCTGAGTACCATCGGGACGACGGCTGCTTCACCTGCACGCGCACCGCGACGACGTTCGGCGCTCCCGGCGCCTTGAGGTGCGGCGTGAGATCGTACGTGAAGCTCGAGTAGCCGTACGGACGCACGCCGAGCGAGACGCCGTTGAGCCAGACCTCGGAGTTCATGTACGCCCCTTCGAACTCCAGGAAGACACGCCGCGCTGCGGCGCCGTCCGGAAGCGTGAAGGTCTTCCGATACCAGCCGATCCCACCGTTGAGATAGCCGCTGGCGGCGCCGCCGGGGCTTCTCGGATCGAAGGGCCCGTCAGGTGCCATGGCGAGATGCGCGCCGCGTTCATCGGGTTCACGACCGTCTGCGGCGGCGACGCGGTCGCCCTTGCCTTCGACCATGAAGTCGTGGGGCAAGTCGACCCGCTCCCAGCGCGCGTCGTCGAACGCGCTTGCCTGAGCCCCCAACGCCTCGCCGGCGTGGAAGCGCCAGTCGAAGTCGAAGAGGGTGCGTTGGCGGGGAGCGGCTTCTGCCGTCGCGGCGTTCGAGTGCGGGACATCCGCCGCGGAGCGCGCGTCCACCGTCGTCGCGGCGCCGGCGGGCCAGAGCAAGACGCCCAGGCCGGCGGTCAGGAGGGAACGAGAGAGCGTCATCCCGTATTCTACGAAGGCGGCTCATCTGCGGCGAACGGCCGAATCCGCGCGGGGTATATCAGCGTAGTTTGTCATGGACTGGCACCTTTGACCGGGGGCCGGAAGAGGCTCGCACCGCCAACGCAAGGGTCGCCTTGCTCCGGGTGCGCGCGCATTATTAACAGTCTCAACCGTCCATCCGGCCGGAGATTCATGCCCCTGCTGCACTCATCCCACCTTCGCTCCGTGGCGCTCGCCGGGCTGGCCCTCACCCTCTCGGGCTGCTCGATCAAGCGGATGGCGATCAACTCGCTGGGGGATGCCCTCGCCTCGGGGAGCTCGTCCACGTTCGCCCGGGACGACGATCCCGAGCTGGTGCGCGACGCGATCCCCTTCGCGCTCAAGACCATCGAGGGGCTGATTGACGAGGCGCCGCGCCATCAAGGGCTTCTGACCGCCGCCGTCTCCGGCTTCACGCAGTACGGCTACGCGTTCATTCAGCAGGAAGCCGACTTCACCGAGGCGCAGGACCTCGACAAGGCGACCCAGCTGCGCCAGCGGGCCAAGCGGCTGTATCTGCGCGCGGCGGAATACGGCCTGCGCGGCATTGAGGTGGACGTGCCCGGCTTCCGCGATCGCCTGCTGACCGACGCGGACGCGGCCTTGTCCCGCACGCAGCGGAAGCACGTCCCGCTGCTCTACTGGACCGCGGCGTCGTGGGCGGCCGCGCTGGCCATCGACGTCAACGACGCCGAGCTGGCCATCCGGCAGACGGCGATGGAGAAGATGATGCGCCGCGTGCTCGCGCTCGATGAGGTGTACGAACTCGGCGCTGTGCACGACTTCCTGCTGGCCTGGGAGGCGGGCCACGCGGCCGCCGGCGGCTCGATGGCCAAGGCGCGCGAGCATTTCGCGCGCGCCACGCAGCTGGCCGACGGGCGGCGCGCGGCGCCGTTCGTGAGCATGGCCGAAATGGTGTCCATCAACGAGAACAATCGGAAGGAGTTCGAGACGCTCCTGAACCAGGCGCTCGCGGTGGACATCAGCAAGGACCCGGCCCAGCGGCTGGCCAATGTCATCAACCAGCGGCGGGCCCGCTGGCTGCTGAGCCGCATTGACGACCTGTTTGTCGACTAACCACTGAACACCACATGCTTCGCAAATACGCGCCCCTCGCCCTGCTGCTCACCCTCATCGTCGCCCTCGCGCAGCCACTGCGCGCGCAGGCGCCGGTGACGGTCAAGATGGCCACGCTCGTCCCCGAGAACTCGTCGTGGTTCCTCGTCCTCAAGGAAGTCGCCGACCAGTGGAACAAGGCGTCGGGCGGCAAGGTGCGCGTACTGCTGTATCCCGGCGGCCGGCAGGGGGATGACCCCGATGTCGTGCGGAAGATGAACCTGGGCACGCTCAATGCCGGCGTGCTCACCTCCGCGGGGCTTGGCGAGATCGAGCGGGGCATCTACGCCCTGAGCATTCCGCTGGCCTTCGACGATTACGAGGAAGTGTACGCCGTGCTCGAACGGATGCGCCCGAAGCTGGAGGCGAGCTTTGAGGCCAAGGGCTTCGTCGTGCTCAACTGGGCGGACGGCGGCTGGAACCACTTCTTCACCAAGTCGCCCGCGGCGACGCCTGACCAGATGAAGAAGCTCAAGCTCTTCAGCTGGGCCGGCGACGTGAAGACGACCGAGGCGTACAAGCGCATGGGGTACGACCCGCGGCCGGCACCGTCCACGGAGCTGGTGACCGGGCTGCAGACCGGCCTGTTCGAGGCGTTCCTCGCCCCGCCGCAGGTGGCGCTCATCACCCGCTACTACGAGCAGACGCGGTTCATGACCGACCTGCCGGTGCAGATCCTGATGGGAGCCACGGTGATTCGCAAGGAGACGTGGGAGCGCATTCCCGCCGAGCTGCGGCCGCAGCTGCTGAAGATCGCGCGGGACGCGGGTGCCAAGCTGCAGAAGGCGATCCGCGACGGCTACGACCGTGACGTGGCGGCGATGAAGAAGGCCGGTCTCACCGTGGTGCCCGTCGATGCGCGCACCCGCGACCTGTGGCGGAGGTCCGTCGAGGCGGGCATGCCGATCATTCGCGGCGGCGTGGTGCCGGCGGACGCATTCGACGACGCCCTGCGCTTCCGCGACGAGTACCGCCGCCGTCCGGGCGCCGCGAAGAAGTGAGTCGCGTCGTCACCGCCCTTCGGCGCACCGAACAGGGCGCCCTCGTCATCGCCCTGCTGCTGGCAACGACGCTGCCGCTCATTGACATGATCGGCCGTCCGCTCGGCGGCTTCCACCTCGTGGGAACCGCCGAGTACGTGACGCAGCTGACGCTGTGGCTCGCCTTCGTCGGGGGCATGGCCGCGACCAGTCAGGCCAAGCACCTGACGCTCTCCACCGCTGAGTTCTTCGGCGACGGCGTCTGGCGCCAGGCGACGCGCCTCCTGTCCTACGCGGTGGCGGCGGCCATCGTCGGCATCCTCGCCTACGCGAGCGCGAAGGTGGTGGCGGCGAACCGGATCGAGCCCAAGATGCTCTCGATCGGCATCCCGCAGTGGGTGAGCGAGCTGATCATGCCGGTCGCGATGGGCGTGATGGCCCTGCAGTTCGTTTGGCTCGCGTCCGACAAGTGGTGGGGGCGCGCGATCGCGCTCGCCTGCGTGGGCGGCGCGTTCGCGCTCGGCCTCGTGCCGCTGGAATACGCGCACTATCTCTGGCCGCTGACGCTGCTCGTGCTGGCGGCGGCGCTGCTCGGCGCGCCGGTCTTCGTGGCGATGGGCGGCGTCGCGCTGGTGCTCTTCTTCGCCGAAGGCGTGCCGGTGGCCGCGGTGTCCGCCGAAGTGTACCGGCTGGTCGCGTCGCCCACGCTCCCGGCCATTCCCTTGCTCACGGCCGCGGGATATGTGCTGGCGGAAAGCGCGGCGGCGGAACGGCTCGTGCGCTTCTTCCGCGCGGTGTTCGGCTGGATGCCCGGTGGCATTGCCGTGATGGTCGCGGCAGTCTGCGCCGTCTTCACGACCTTCACCGGCGGCTCTGGCGTGACGATCATCGCGCTGGGCGGGCTGGTGTATCCCATCCTCCGCAAGGATGGGTACTCCGAGGGATTCTCGCTCGGCCTCGTGACCGCGTCGGGCTCGCTGGGGCTGCTCTTCCCGCCCAGCCTCCCGGTCATTCTGTACAGCGTGGTGGCCAGCTCGCGCGAAGCCTCGGTGCCTGCCGACCAGCTCTTCCTCGCCGGCCTGATTCCCGGCCTGCTCCTCGTCGTCCTCACCGCCGGCTACGGCATCGTGGTCGGACGCAAGGCAACGCAGGCGCGCCAGGCCTTCGCCTGGCGCGAGGTGGCGGCCTCCGCGTGGGCAGCCAAGTGGGAACTGCTGCTCCCCGTGCTGATCATCGGGCTGTTCGTCACCGGCACGGCCACGATGCTCGAGACCGCGGCGGCGGCGCTGACGTACACGATCATCGTCGAGTGCTTCGTCACGCGCGACATCAAGATCTTCACCGAGCTGCCCGAGGTCCTGCTCAAGTCGGCGGCGCTGATGGGGGCGGTGCTGATCCTGCTGAGCGTGGCGATGGGGCTGACGAACTACCTCGTGGACGCGATGATCCCCGACGCCATCCTCGCGTGGGTCCAGCAGCACATCTCGTCGCCGATGGTCTTCCTGCTCGCGCTCAACGTGCTGCTGCTCATCCTGGGCAGCGTGCTGGAGATCTACTCGGCGATCATCATCCTCGCGCCGCTCATTGCGCCGATGGGCGTGGCCTTCGGCATCGACCCCGTGCACCTGGGCGTGATCTTCCTCGCGAACCTCGAGATGGGCTTCCTGCTGCCGCCCGTCGGCCTGAACCTCTTCCTCAGTTCGTCCCGGTTCGGCCAGCCGCTGACAAGCCTCTATCGGCACATCGTGCCCTTCCTCGTCATCACGGGCATCGGGGTGCTGCTGATCACGTACTTGCCCATCATGAGCTTGGGAGTGCTGGAGCTACTCGGGAAGAGATAAGCAACAGAGAAACAACAGAGAAACAACAGAGAAACAACAGAGAAACAACAGAGAGACAACAGTACCGCTGGGGCGACAGTGGGTCGCGCCCCTCGCCGTCTTAACTGTTGTCTCTCTGTTGTTTCTCTGTAGTCTCTCTCAAGTACTGTATCTAAGGCGTTTCCCGACTGCGCCCCCCTTCGGCGTGTCACAGAATTTCACTACGGGACCTGCGTTTTCTGCCGTGTCGGCGCGCACGGGTGCGTCCGAGCGGGAGGCGTTGCGGTGCCCGTCTGCGGAGGATGCTATGTCGATTCGTTCCGTGTTCCTGCTCGCCGCCGCCCTCGTGGCGACTCCCGCCGCCCTGCGCGCGCAAGCTGAGGAAATCGATTTCACGAGAGCGCGCAAGGAGTTCGTCGCCGGGCAGCCGCGCAACGCCGCCAATTCTGTGCTGATGGCGAGCTTGGGCGTCCGCACGCAGGTGGGGCGCTGCCGCGACGAAACCGTCGGCACCAATCTGCTCAACGCCGAGAGCAATCTGGAGAAACTGGCGGCCGCCCTGCGGGCTGGCACCGTCAAGGACGTGAAGTCGCTCGATTCCGAGTTCCAGAAGATCGATCTCGCGCTGGCGCATCACCACCTGTTGCTGGTGAAGGCGGTGCTGCAGCGGCCGCGTCCCGACAACATCCCCACCGCCGCGAACGATCTTGATCGGCTGGCCTTCCACTACGAGCGTGCGTTGATGTACGGCGGCGCGAAGCCCAGCACCGAACAGGCGGCTGCCATTGCGGAAGCGCGCAAGCTCGGGACGGAGATCGAGAAGTCCGCCGCGATCCCCGGAACGGCCGGAGCCGTCGTTGCGAGCCTCGAGAAGCTGGTGGTGGTCGCCACGCCAGCGCCGTAAGGGCGCGCGGCGTTCGCCGCGAGAGAGTGGGAAGACAGGAACGCCGGGCTGGCGCAGAAGCGCCCGCCCGGCGTTTGACGTTTGCGCGAGCCCGCCGCGCGTCCTACTCGACTACCACCGGCGCGCAGTGGCAGTCGTCGCCGCACGACGGCGCGCCACGGATCCCCTCAACGCCCTCCTTCGCGATGATGGGCACCATGGCGAGGGCCGCCACTGGATCGGCCCACCACCAGCCCAGCATCGCGTTGAGCAGCAGCCCCGCCAGCAGGATCGCCGAGAGCCACATGCAGAGCGAGGTCTGCGTAGCCTCCGCCGTGAGCGCGCGGCTGCCCAGCGCCTGGCCGACGCGCCGCTTCGCCCGGGCGAGCCACGGCATCACGAGCACTGAGGCGGCGGCGAGCGCGATGCCGATCGGACTCGCGTCGGGCGCCTCGCGGTTCCAGAGCGCCCGCGTGGCCTCCACCGTCACGTAGAGCGCGAGAGCGAGAAACAGCGCGCCGATGAGGCGATGCGCGAGGCGCTCGACCCGTTCACGCCGCGACGGGTCGGCATCGTGGCGAAGCCGCCACAGCGCCACGAACGACGCGGACAGCTCGATGCCGCTGTCGATGCCGAATCCGATCAGCGCCACCGAGCCGGCGACGAGGCCCGAGCTAATCGCAACGACCCCTTCGAGCGCGTTGTACGCGAGGGTCGCGAGGTTCAGCCGACGGCTGCGGGTGACGAGGGCGGCGCGCGACTCGTTCATGGCCAGAACAGCCGGCGCCAGCGGTACGCGGCGCGCCGCAATGGCGCATCCTGGTTGACGTCGTGCATGATCGCGTCCCACGCCCGGCGACCGTCCTGCGTCAGGCGCGACCGCTGCACGTCCTGCGTGCGCAGCACGAGCCCGATGTTCCCCAGCAGTTCCCCCGATGTGGCGCTTCCGGCGACCGAGCGGTCAAGCTCGTCGGCAATGTCGTGGCGCCCGATGGCGCGCAGCTCCACGCAGACGGTGTAAAGGTCGGGCCACCACGCACGGCGGGTGGCCGAATCGGTCATCGAGGCGTTCGTGTCTCTCATGCGGACGGCGTACGCGGGTTCGGCTCACCACCGCCCACGGAGGCACCGCGGCTCCCCTGCATGCGCGCGCGGTGCCAGCGGGCGCTCGCCTATGCCCCGCGGTGGCCCGACGTCTTCGGAGCGTGCGCCTTGGGAACCACCGGCGGCGCGGGGTGCGCGGCGAGCGGCGGCGGCGCCTGATCCTTGGCGCCCTTCGGCAGGCGCTGCTGCGCCTTGTGTGAGCTGAAGTCCGGAACCTTGGTGTTGTGCTTTTTCGCCATGAGGGATCCTCCGGGTCCTGTTTGGGGAAGCAGAAGACCTGCCACGCGTTGTTCCCTGCCTGAATCTTCGGATGCCGCGCGCTTCACCGCAATGTGATGGCGGCATTCCTAGGGCCGCGGCCGCTCCGCCTCCGTCATCCACCCCCGGCGAAGCCGCTCGGCCGGCACGCTCGACAAGTAGGGCTTGAGATCCACGATCGGCGTTCCGTCGAGCATATCCACGCCGCGCACGTGCAGGCGCGGGCCATCGCGGCCGAGCAGTTCGACCACCGTGAGGCCAAGGGGATTGGGACGCCGCGGCGACCGCGTCGCAAAGAGGCCGTGCGGCCGGTTAGCGTTGGGGGGCTGCGCCATCAGGTCGAAACCGTCGGACCGATCGAAGACCCAGATGACGAAGAGATGCGAGAACCCCTCGATGTCGGTCAGCGCGGGTTCGAACTCGGGCAGCAGCTCCAGCACCCCCTCGGCTTCGTGCTTCGCGCCCGTCCCTTTCGGCACCTGAGTGGTGTCGGAGTACGGACTCCGGACCACGCCAATCGGTCTGACAGTGATCATTCGGCCGCCGTGCCAGCGAGTGGTTGCTCGATGCGACGCGTCACGGGTCGAGGATCGCAAAGGCATCGGCGTCGAGATGTGCCGGGAACTTCCGTCGATGCTCGTGCAGCCGCTCGAGCGACAGCGTCGCCAGCGCCGCCTGCGCTGCCGCATCGCATTCGGCCAGCGCCTTGCCCAGCGGATCGGTGGCGATTGAGCCGCCGAGGTACGGATGGCCATTGCCGTCCGTGCCGGTTCTGTTGACGCCGACGACGTAGCACGAGTTCTCCATCGCGCGGGCGCGCAGCAGCGTGCGCCACGCCTCGTGCCGCGGCGCCGGCCAGTTGGCGACGTAGAGCAGCAGGTCGAACTCCGGCGCCTGACGCGCGCCATCCATCCGGTTGCGCGAGAAGACGGGAAAGCGCAGGTCGTAGCAGACCAGCGGACAGATCTGCCAGCCGCGCCACTCGACGACGAGCCGTTCGCGCCCGGGCGCATACCACTCCTGCTCGCGCGCCATCCGGAAGAGATGCCGCTTGTCGTAGCGCCGCACCGTGCCGTCGGGCGTCGCGAAGAGCAAGCGATTGTAGACACGCCCGTCGTCACGGCACTGGATGCTCCCCGTGACCGCCGCGTTCCGCTCGGCGGCGAGTGCGCGCATCCATGCCGCCGTCTCGCCGTCCATCGTCTCGGCCGTGGCGACGGCCTCGTTCGAGAAGCCGGTGGTGAACGTCTCAGGCAGGACGATCAAGTCAGCCGACTCCGCGTCGCGCACCCACGCGCCAAGGCGGGCGCGGTTGGCGGCCGGATCGTGCCAGACTGTGTCGGCCTGCACGAGCAGTACCCGCAGGTCGGGCGCGCTCACGGGCCGCCCCCAGCCGTCCGACCGCGTTCGCGCGTCGTCATACCTTTTCCAGCCGCGCGATCGCCGCGTCGAGCGTTGCCTCGTGCTTTGCGAAGCACAGGCGCACGATGCGCTGCCCCTCGGGCGGCGAGGCGTAGAAGGGCGAAAGCGGGATCGACGCCACGCCGTGCGTCATGCACAGCCAGTTGGCGAACTCGCGATCGGACAGGTCGGAGATGGCCGAGTAGTCCACGAGCTGAAAATAGCTCCCGCCCACCGCGTACGGGCGCAGGCGCGTCTGCTCGAGCTGCGCGCGGAATCGGTCGCGCTTGGACTCGTAGAAGGCGCCAAGCTGTGCGTGATGAGCCGGATGGTCGCGCAGCATCCCCGCAAAGGCCCACTGCGCCGGCGTGTTGGTGGCAAAGGTGTTGTACTGGTGCACCTTCCGGAACTCCGCGGTGAGCGGCGCCGGCGCGATGCAGTAGCCCACCTTCCATCCCGTGCAGTGGTACGTCTTGCCGAACGACGAGACCACAAACGTCCGCGCCGCCAGCGCCTCGTGGCAGAGCGCGCTCTCGTGGCGCCGGCCGTCGAAGACGATGTGCTCGTACACCTCGTCCGAGATGACCAGCAGATCGTGCGCCTCGGCCAGCTCTGCGAGTTGCGCGACGTCATCGGCAGACCAGACGGCGCCCGACGGGTTGTGCGGCGAGTTCACGATGATGAGCCGCGTGCGTGGCGTCACCGCCGCCCGCACCGCCTCCCAGTCCACCGAGAAGTCGGCGTCGCGGAGGGCGACGTGCACACAGCGCCCGCCGGCCATCACGATGCCGGGCTCGTAGCTGTCGTAGCTCGGATCGAGGACGATGGCTTCATCGCCGGGCTGCACCGCGGCCAGGATGGCGTTGAAGATCGCCTCGGTGGCGCCGCTGGTGACCGTGATCTCAGCCGCTGGATCTACTCGGCGCCCATACAGCACTTCCGTCTTCGCGGCGATGGCCTCGCGCAAGACGGGCAGCCCGGACATTGGCGCGTACTGGTTCTTCCCGTCGCGCACGGCGCGCGCGAGCAGTTCCGCCAGCGCATCGGGAATGTCGAAGTCCGGGAACCCCTGCCCCAGGTTCACTGCGCCCGTCTCCGCCGCAAGCTGCGACATCACCGTGAAGATGGTGGTGCCGGTATCGGGGAGCCGGGAGCGGATGCCGGGCATGGTCAACCGCGCGCCTCCGCGCGCAGCGCGGCGCGCGTCCAAAGCGCCCCGGCCACATCCACCACCCCAAAGAGAATCAGCGGCCACTCGGCGAATCCGAGCACGACAAACGCCGCAAACCAGACGATGACCGTCGCGCGTACGTGGACCGTCCACTCCAGCATCGGCCGCAAGCCCGCGCGCGCGGCGTTGATGTAGTAGTACGCCAGGCAGAGCACCAGCATGCCGACCACGCGCAGCCACACCTCGTTCGTCAGCGGCAGGAAGAACATCCCGAGGATCACGTTCGGGAGGGCGACCAGCATGACGCCGAGTCCGACGAGATACCAGCCGAAGACGAGGACGGATCGAGCGCTCTTGGTCATGGAGGCTCCTGATGGGGGGTTGAGGGGCTCAGCGCGCCTTCAGCAGGGTGATAACCTGCTTAGCGAAGGCGCCGCCAGAGGTCTTGGGATCAATGTGGTCCAGCGCGTACTCGAAGCGTGCTCCGTCGCGGTGCCGCAGGACGAACACGGCTCGAGCGACTTGGCGCTGCACGCTTACCGTCTGGTAGCGCGGCGGCGGCGGCGGCGGGCAGCTACGGCCGGTGCAGCTCTGCCGCACCGCCTCGGTGCCGGGAATCACCCGTCGCTCCTCCTCAGTTCTTACGCGCTGAGCAATCGCAATCGTAGCCTTGAACGGCGCCGTGTCCGCGTCGATGACCGCCCAACGCGCCCCTTTCAGCACGGCCTCCACGTCGAGCCGCATCGAGCGGGCAGCGCCGAGTGTCGCGCTCTCATCGTCTTCGCTGGTGGCGTCGGTAATGAGGACGCTCGGCTTCACCCAATGGAGGGCCGACACCGAAGGCAGTTTCCGCAGCGTGTTCACGGCGCGCGCCGCGTGAGGCGCCGTCGGTCCCTGGGCTGGCGTCCGCGCGGCGCCGCAGGCGGCGGTGCTCAGGACAAGGCACCACACGCCAGCCGCCTGCACCGCCCTGGCACGCCGCTGAGCGCTGAGAAGAAGAGGCGTCGCCGCGGTCGTCATCGCGCGCCGACCACCATTCCACCAAAGAAGTAGCAGGCCAGCGAGATCACCACGATGAAGAAGACGTTCAGCCACCACCCCGCCTTGGCCATCTGCGGGATCGTCAGCGCGCCAGTGCCATAGACCAGCGCGTTCGGCGGCGTCCCGACGGGAAGCATGAAGGCGCAGCTCGCCCCCAGCGTCGTCGGCAGGGCGAGCAGCATCGGGTCGGCGCCGATCCCCGTCGCCAGGGAGCCCACCACGGGGAGAAAGGCCGCGGCCGTCGCCGTGTTGCTCGTTAGCTCCGTGAGGAAGACGATCACCGTCGTGATCGAGAAGATCACAATCATGATCGGCCACCCGGCGAGTCCGCTAAGCGAGCTGCCGATCCAATCGGCGAGTCCGGACCTCTGGATCGCCGCGGCAAGCGAGAGCCCGCCGCCGAACAGGACGAGCACCGACCACGGCAGGCGCTCGGCTTGCTTCCACGACAGCGCCACACGCCGTGGCTTCCACGATGAGGGGAGCACGAACAGGAGAAGGCCGCCGGTCATCGCGATGCCGGTATCCGAGATCGCCGGAATCCAGCGTTCGATAAGCGGACGCGTGACCCACGCCACGACCGTGAGCGCCGTGATGGCCGCAACGAGCCGCTCAGCGGACGACATGCGTCCCAGCGCCGTGCGTTCCGCGTGCAGCATCGCCGCGCCGCCGGCGATGGGCTCCTTGCCGACGGGATACAGCCAGCGCACCAGCAGCAGCCAGGTGAACGGCAAGCCGATGACTACGATCGGCACGCCGAGCAGCATCCACTCGGCGAATCCGATCCGCACGCCGTAGGTGGACGACATGAAGCCGGCAAACAGCGCATTCGGCGGTGTCCCGATGAGCGTCCCGAGCCCGCCGATGCTCGCCGCGTAGGCGACGCCGAGCAGCAACGCCACCTCGAAGGAGCGTTGGCGCTTCTGCACCACCGGGTCATTCGACCCGACGTTGGCGCGGGCGAGCGCGATGACCGACGTGGCCATCGGTAGCATCATGACGACGGTTGCCGCGTTGCTCACCCACATGCTGATCAGCGCGGTCGCCGTCATGAACCCGAAGACAAGACTGGCGGGCTTGGTGCCGACTACCTCCAAGATGGCGAGCGCCAACCGGCGGTGCAGTCCGCACCCCTCGAGGGCCATCGCAATGAGGAAGCCGCCGAGGAAGAGGTAGATCACCGGGTTCCCGTACGGCGCCGTGGTCGCCTCGACCGTTGCGACATCGAGCAGGGGGAACAGCACAATCGGCACGAGCGCGGTGGCCGCGATCGGGATGGCCTCGGTGACCCACCAGGTCGCCATCAGCGCGGCGACGGCCGCCGTGCGCCACGCCGGGAGCGACATGCCCTCGGGCGGTGCGGAGAGGAGCATCGCGGCGCACGCCAGCACGCCGAGGGCGAGCCCGGCGTATGCGCGGGCGTGAGAGTGACCTGAGGGATCTCCGGTCTCGGTCATGGCGCTCAGAACTTGTAGACGAACGACACCACCGTCGAGAGGTCCCGCTTGTTGATTGCCGCGCTCGGCGGCGTGGTGCGATACGTGTCGAGCGCCTCCACCTTCACCTGCGTGCGGTTGGTGACCGCGGCGGCCACGCCGACGCTCGTGGTGTACAGTCCGTTGCCGACGTCATCGGCCACGACGTTGCCCGAAAACGCATGCGTGAAGGTCGCCGTCTTGGAGAGCGCCTTCGCGTACTTCTCGCCGAAGGCAATCGCGCTGTGGGTGCGCACGGGCTTCCCGACGTTCTTCTCCCACGACGCGCCGCCGCTGAGGTCCACGGAGAACGTCCCCGCCGAGGAGTCGAAGAAGCGGTAACCCATCCCCGCCGTGTTCGCCCAGAAATAGTCGATCGACTTGAACGGGTTGCGCAGGTACTGCGCCTGGGCGAAGACGTACGCCTTGTCGGCGTACTTCAGGTCGAGGCGCGAGCGCAGCAGGCTGTTGTCGGCGCTCAGCTTGCCGTCCTTGCTGCCGCGGATCATCAGCCCCTCGGCGGCAAACGCCAGCCCCGTCGTCGGCTTCCGGTTCGCCTTGAACGAGACGTTCCAGTGCTGCGTGTCGGTGTTGCCGGTGGTCGAGGCAAGCCCCGCACCCAGCGAGCCGCTCCAGATGGGAGCGGCTGGCTTGGGCGGTGGGTCCTGCGCCGCGGTCGCGCTGGTGGCCACCAGCGCGCAGACCACGGCCGCAAACGGCAATCGCACCGTCCGCATCACGGCCGCTTCACCGGCCCCGCCGGCATCGGCGGAAGCTTCACCTTCTTCCCCTCCAGCTGCTTCATGAGTTCCGACACGGCCCGCTCAAGCTGCGGGTCGCGCCCAGCGATGAGTGACTTCGGGTCGTTCTCGACATTGATGTCCGGATCCACGCCGTACCCCTCGATCACCCACTGTCCGTCGGGGCTGGCCAGCCCGCTCCCCGGCACGCTGATCGAGCCCCCGTCAATGAGGGGCACGCCGCCGCCAATCCCCACCACGCCGCCCCACGAGCGGCGGCCGATCAGCAGGCCCAGCCCGGCCTGCTTGAACATGTAGGGGAAAATGTCGCCATCGCTCGACGAGCGTTCGTCGAGAATCGTCGCCATCGGGCCGCGGAAGACGGCATCGGGGTACGTGTTGCCAAGCGAGTTCCCCACCCGCCCGTAGTTCACCCCCAGCACCTTGCGACGCAGCCGTTCGATCAGCATCCGCGACACGTTGCCGCCGCCATTGGCGCGCACGTCAACGACGAGCCCTTCCTTATCGAGCTGGGGATAGAACCACTTGATGAACTCGCGGATCCCCGGCGCCCCCATGTCGGGGATATGCATGTAGCCCAGCCGGCCGCCAGAGAGCTTCGTCACCATCTCGCGGTTCCGCTGCGTCCAGTCGAGATAGTTGAGATCGCTTTCGCTCGTCACCGGCGTGTACGTCACGCTGCGCGCGCCGTCCGTCGTGGGCTTAGCGTTCACAGTGAGCGTCACCGGCCGGTCGGCCTTGCCGCGGAGCAGCGCATACGGATCCTGGTCCGCGCTCAGCGGCATGCCGTCCACCGCCAGCACATACTCGCCCTCGCTCACGTTCACGCCCACTTCGGTGAGCGGCGACCGGTAGATGGTCTCCTCGTTCTGCCCGGTGAGAATCCTGCTGATGCGGTACTTGCCGCTGGCCGCGTCGAACGCGAACCGCGCGCCGGGCAACGCCACCGCCATGCGCGTCGGCATCTCGAAGTCGCCGCCCTCGATGTAGGTGTGCTGTACCGTGAGCTCCGAGATCATCTCCTGGATCACGTAGTTCAGGTCGCTGCGATGCGCCACGTACGGCAGCCATCCTTCGTAGCGCTTGCCGATCGCCGCCCAGTCGAAGCCGTGCATGTTGCCGACGTAGAAGTAGTCGCGGTAGCGCCGCCACACTTCGTGGAAGATCTGGTTCCACTCTTCGGTCGGCACGCGATCCACCATCAACCCCGCTGTGCTGACCGCCTTGCGTGAGTTGGCCCCGGCCGGCGTGGCATCATACAGCGCATACTGGCCCGCTGAGCTGGCGACGATCTTGGAGCCGTCTGCCGAGATGGCCCACCCGCCTACGTTCTCCACGAGCGTGCTGGCCCGGCGGTCCTTGAAGGTGAACAGCTTGAGCTGGCGCTGACGGTCCGGCGCGCGGCCGTTGAATCCCGCCCCGCCCACCGCATACACCAGCGTCCCCTTGATGGCGCCGAGCCCGCCGATGTTGTCCGACTCCACCGGCACGCGCGTGATGCGCGCCGAGAGTCCGTCGAAGTCCACGGTGAACTCGGCCGGCGCTGCCTTCCCCCCCGTGCCCGTTCCCGTGCCCCCGTCCGCCACGACGGCTTCATCACTCTGCGGCGGGAACGGATGCTTCACGTTCTTGCGCAGCGCCGCCGCGAAGATCCCCGTCGTCCGGTTGGCCGCGTAGTTGTATTCGAAGCGCGCGATCTGCGGCGCGAAGTCGCGGTCGCTCAGGAAGTACAGATAGTTGCCGTCCGGGTCCCACGCGGGGTTGTAGGCGTTGAACACGCCGTCGGTGACCGGATACAGCTGGTTGTCCTTCGGGCTCCAGATGTGGACGCGGCCGTTGCCGTTCTCGCCGCGGAGGCTGAACGCCAGGAACCCACCGTTGGGCGACCAGTCGTAGTCGCCAATCTGCCCGCGCACGGTGGACGCGACGGTCGTGACCTTCCTGTCTTCGAACGAGTAGAGGTAGAGCTTGCCGTCCTTGTCGCGGAAGGCGATCCGCTTGCCATCGGGCGACCACTGCAGGCCGAAGCGCTGTGCGGAGCCGCCGGTGGTCAACTGTTCCGGCGCCTTCTCGCCCATCGGGTCCACGACGTAGAGCTCTTCCTCTCCCGTCTTGTCCGAGATGAACGCGATGCGCGAGCCGTCAGGCGACCACTCCGCCTCGCGATCGTGCGCGCCGCTCGAGCGCGTCAGATTGCGCGTCGGGCCCCGCTCGATGGGCATCGTGAAGATGTCGCCGCGCGCGGTGAGGAGCACCCGCTCGCCCTTGGGCGACAGCGCGAATCCCTCGATGTTGTTGGCCGCCGAAACGCGCGACGGCCGCTTCCACAGTCCGTCGTCCGGCACGGTGATACTCAGCGCTGTGCTGCGCCCGCTCCGCGTATCGAGCACGTGCAGCTCGCCATTCATCTCATAGACGATGCGTCCGGCGCGGTCGCTGGTCGGCCAGCGGACATCCCACACCGTGCTTTTCGTCACTGACGTCGTCTTCGCCGAGGCGACGTCGTAGGCGTAGAGGTTGAAGGTGCCGCTGCGGTCCGAGTTGAAGTAGATCGTATTGCCGATCCACACCGGGTCGCGGTCCGAGCGCGCGTCGTCAATGATGCGCTTGGCGTCGTTCGTCTTCGTGTTGAAGATGAACAGGTCATTGGCCATCCCGCCGCCGTAGCGCTTCTCGGGGCGGAAGTCGCGGAAGATGGGCGAGTAGACCACCTGCGATCCGTCGGCGTTGAAGTCGCCAGCCCCCGCCTCGGGCATCGGCAGCGGCTCGGACGGTCCGCCGTTCATCGGCACTGTGAACAGGCGCGTGATGCTCGTCGTCCACGATTCGCGCACGGAGCGAAAGACCACCTTCTTGCCATCGGGCGTCCAGCCGTAGACCTGGTGGTCCCATCCCCAGCGCGGAGTGAGCGGTCCGCGCGCCGGGTAGAAGGTCAGCTGCTTCGGCACGCCGCCCGTGGAGGGCACCACGTACACCTGTTCATCGCCGTCGTATTGCCCCGTGAAGGCCAGCCACTTGCCGTCGGGCGAGAAGTGGGCGAAGACCTCGATCCCCGGGTGCGCCGTGATGCGCGTGGCGGTGCCGCCCGTGGCGGGCGCGGTCCAGATGTCGCCCGCGTAGGTAAACGCCACGCGGTCGCCGTGGATGGCCGGGAAGCGAAGGAGCTTGGATTGGGCGCCGGCCGTGGCAGAGACGCACAGCAGCGAAACGCCGAGGGCGGCGCGAGCGAAAGCGCGGAACGAATGCACGTGGGACTCCATGCGAGTGGTTCAGAACAGGACGGCCGCGGGCATGGAGGGCGATGGGGGCCGCGGCGGGGCGCCTCGAACAGCAAGAACGTAACCCCCACTGCGCCGCGACCGCCACCGCCAAGCGTCGGCCTATCGCTGAATCGCGAAGACAAACGTCTGGCGCACCAACTGCTTCACCTTCCGCCCGCCCACCTCGGCAGGCAGGAAGCGCATCCCGCCCAGCGCGTTCCTCACCGCGAGCGTGAAGAGCTCGTGCGAGCTCTGAAGCACCTTGAAGGTCGCCAGCTCAGCGCGCCCAGCGGTGTCCACCACGAACTCGGCGAGCGCATCGCCCTCGACGCCGGCAGCCTTGAGCAGTTCCGGATAACGCGGCGCCGCCGATCCGGGCGCCAGCACCACCGGCTTCTCCACGTCGAAGTCGAAGTACGTCTGCGTGGGATCGACCGGCGTGATCCCGACGATCCCTCCCCCGACGCCTCCGGGCACGCCAGTGCCGGTGTAGTCCTCAGGCCGCGTCACCGCCCGAGTGAGATCGATGGCTGGCAGAGCGTCCGGCACATCCAGCGGCGCGATGAGCAGGCGAAATCCTCGGGCCAGCGCCGGCACGCCCGGCGCCGTGGGCTGCGGCTTCGGCGGCTCGGGCACCCTCGGCTTCACCACGTCGATCCAGCGGGTGCTCTGTTGCGGCTCGTCTTGCAGCCGCTGACCCGCGTTGGCGGTCGCCACGACCGCTCCCCAGATCAGCAGCACGTGCACGGCTCCGCTCAGCGAACCGCCGCCAATCACGCTCGGACGCGGCGCTTTCGATTCGAGCAGCGTGTTGAACATGGATCCTCCGCTGGAAGTGGGTTGACCTCGCCACCAGGCTTCTGGATCCACGGTAGGACGCGAAGATGAAGCGGGCCGCACGCATCCAGTGAGGAGTGTCTTGCGGCTGCATTACGAATCGATGACCCCGGATTCCGCCGCCGCCCGCACGCGCAGGACTTACGCATCACGCGTTTTCCGCGTAACGTGGCGTGACATTTTTCGCGCCCCATCCCCCCGGGAGGCCCTATGAACTCCATCGCCGACGCCATCCAGAAGTTCTTCGCCGGCGCCGACAGCGCGCTCACGCCGTTTCTCGCGGCGCTCACTGTGATCGGCGTGGCCACGATGGCCATCATCCAGACCATCAAGGACACGACGCCGTTCCGGCGCAAGTTCCAGGCGGCCGCGCTCGACGCATGGCTCCGCGAGGGGGCGGACGAAGCGAATGCCGCGTTCGGCGACGCGCTGCGGCGGTTGGGCCTCTCGCAGGTGAATCCCGCGACGGCGCGCGAGCAGCTCGTGCGCCTCAGCGTGGACGGCGAGGAGAAGGCGCTGTTCAGCCTCTCCGTCGAGCAGATGTGCGGGCAGATGAACAGCGCCGTGCAGGTGGCGCTCGACTATCCGACCAAGTACGCACACCTGCTGTTCGTGGCCGCGTCCGGTGCCGACGCAGAGGACGCCAAGGCGCTCGCCGACACCGCGGTGACTGGCGCCTCGTCGATGGACGATGCCTCGCGCATCGCCCTTGCCGACGCGCGCAACCGCGTGGTGCATCAACTCCAGCGCGCCATTGACGGCTTCCAGATCAAGACGTCGTTCCGTTGGAAGTGGTGGCTGCAGTTCGCCTCGTTCGCGCTGAGCGTCGTGCTGTCGTGGATCGCGCTCCTCCCGTGGCAGGGTGCCGAAGGCTTCACCAAGATCGTGGCCGTCCTTCTGACCGCCGCCGCCGCCGGCTTTCTCGCCCCCGTCGCGCGTGACCTCACGGCGGCGCTGCAGAAGATGCGGGGCTGAGCGTGGCGCTTCCCTTCGACGAACTCAGCGTTCGCGAGCACGGGGTGCGAAAGGGCGGGAGTGTGGTCCCCGCCTACGACGTCTCCGGCCACGATACGATAGACGGCCGCGGGCGCGTCCTGCTGCTCGTGCACGGGTACAACAACTCCGTGGATGTCGCCGAGCGCTCGTTCACGACGTTTGTGCAGTCGCTGCAGCGACTCGCGGGGCGTCCGTCGCTTCCGTGGGCCGTGTACGGCGTGCACTGGCCGGGCGACCTGCCCAACAAGGTCCTCGGCACGCTCGCGTACGGCAACAAGATCGCGGTCTCGCGTCATTCGGCGGCGAGCCTGTTCAACTATCTCCGGCAGCGGCACGGCCCGGAGGGCGCGCCGATGTCCATCAGCATCGTCGCCCACTCCCTCGGCACGCGCCTGACGCTGGAACTCGCGGAGCAGTTCCGCGCGGCGGCGGCGGCATCGAGTGCGCAGATCATACTTGAACGGCTCGTGCTGATGGCGGCGGCCACGCCCGAGTTTCGCGTGGAGGATCGCGGTTCGTTGCGCCCGGCGGTGCAGTTCGTGCGCGGCGTCTGCGTGCTGCATTCCACCGGCGACAAGGTGCTGCAACTCGCCTTCCCTCCCGGGCAGACGGTGGGAGGCGACGGCTTCTTCCCCACGGCGGTCGGGCGGTACGGACAGCCCGCGCGCGCGTGGCAGCAGTCAGCGGCGATGGCCAACCGCTCGGGGGGCCGCCCCAAGAAGTACGGCCACAGCGATTACTGGCCCGGCTCCGAGTCGGCGGCCGCGACCGCGGCGTTCCTGGGTTTGCCGGTGGCGATGGAGCTGGCGACGAACGCAATCGAGGAGCATGATCTGCCTGACGCGACAGGCATCGAGTCGCGGGAGATCGGCGAGCGCGAGGTCGCGGAACGCAACGCGTTCTTCTAGGCCGCAAATCGAGCGCCCCTCCCGGCCGTTGGCCGGGAGGGGCGCGGTCTTTCGCGGCGCGCGCTACGTCGCGCTCACCCGCACTCGCTAAACCCGCACGTGTGGCACTTCACACACCCCTCGGCGAACTCGAGCTGTGACCCGCAGTCCGGGCACGAGCCGATGAACTCGCCCGTGTCGCGCGCCGTACGCTCAAGCTGCTCCTGCGTGTCGCCACGCGAGACCAGCACGGGAACCGCGACCATCGGCGCAGGCGCGGCGGCCTGAGGCGCCACGTGCGTAGTCAGCAGATCCTGCTGCACGCCTTCCTTGTCCTTCCACCACTCGTAGAGCGCCTGGCCCACCGCGTCGGGCATCGACATCACCTTGTTCGGGCCGAGCCCGACCACGCGATCGCTGGAGATGCCGCGCAGCTGCTTGTGGATCTCCATCAGCGGGATGCCGGAGCGCAGCGCGAGCGACAGCATGCGCCCGAGCGCCTCGGCATCGGCCATCGCGCTCCCGCCGGCCTTGCCCAGGTTCAGGAAGACCTCGAACGGCTGTCCCTTGTCGTCCTCGGTGATGTTCACGAACATCACGCCGAGCGGCGTCTCCTTGCGGATCGTCGTCCCGCGCAGCTTGCCCGGACGGCCACGCTTCATCCGCCGGTTGAGGTTCTCGGCCTCGGCGTCGAACAGCATCTTCTTGAGCCGCTCGTTCTCCGTCTCGACCTCGGAGAGATGCTCCTTGAGCTCGAGCAGTTCGCCCGTCTCGGCGCCGTTCTCGCCCTTCCGCTTCGCCGCCGCATCAGCCGTCGCGCCGGTAGAAAGCACCTGGCCGTCACGGGACCCATCGCGGTACACCGTCACGCCCTTGCAGTTGAGCTCGTAGGCCAGCTCGTAGATCGTGCGCACATCGTCCACGGTGGCGGTGTGCGCGAAGTTCGTCGTCTTGGAGATGGCCGAGTCGCAGTGCTCCTGGAACGCCGCCTGCATCCGGATGTGCCACTCGGCCGGGATCTCGTTGGCCGTGCGGAACACCTCTCGCACCTTCACCGGCACTTCGGGATGGTTGATCGTCCCGGTCCGGGCGATGCGCTCCATCAGCTCGTCGCTGTACCACCCGCCCTGCCGGGCGATGGCGACGAAGTCCTCGTTGACGTCCGGCATCATCACGCCGGCCTGATTGCGCATGAACGCCACGGCGAAGAGCGGCTCGAGCCCCGAGGAGCAGCCGGCGATGATCGAGATCGTCCCCGTCGGCGCCACCGTCGTCACGTTGCAATTGCGGAGCAGCTGCATCGGGCGGATGCGCTGGCCGGTCTCGTCGCGCGCGCACGTATCGTCCGGCCCCCAGATGCTCTGCGCCCACTCCGGGAACGCGCCGCGCTGGCGGGCCATCTCTTCGCTCTGCGCCTTCCCCTCGACGTCGAGGAATTCCATGACCCGGCGGCCGAACTCCACGCCCTCGGGCGAGTCGTAGCGGATGCCAAGCTTGATGAGCGCGTCAGCGAAGCCCATCACGCCCAAGCCGATGCGGCGGATCCGCTTGCTCAGCGCGTCAATGGCCGGCAGCGGGTACTTGTTGACGTCAATGATGTTGTCGAGGAAGTGCGTCGCCAGCCGGATGTCGGCGCGGAACGCGTCCCAGTTCATGGACCCGTGCTGCGCGTAGTGCCCCACGTTCACCGAACCGAGGTTGCACACGTCGTAGGGAAGCAGGGGCTGCTCGCCGCACGGATTGGTGGCCTCGTACGCGCCGAGATGGGGCACCGGGTTGTAGCGGTTGGCCTCATCAATGAAGAAGACCCCCGGTTCGCCGGTGCGCCACGCCCCCAGGATCATCTTGTCCCACACTTCGCGCGCCGCGAGCGTGCCCGTCACCTGACCGCTCGACGGATGCACCAGCTCGTACTCCGTGTCATCCTTGAGCGCTTCCATGAACTTGCGCGTCACGCCCACGGAGATGTTGAAGTTCACGACCTGGGTGAGGTCTTCCTTGCAGGCGATGAACTCGAGAATGTCCGGGTGGTCCACGCGCAGGATGCCCATATTGGCGCCGCGGCGCGTGCCGCCCTGCTTCACCGCCTCGGTGGACGAGTCGTACAGCTTCATGAACGAGACCGGGCCGCTGGCCACGCCCGTCGTGCTGCGCACCATCGAGCCGCTCGGGCGCAGGCGCGAGAAGCTGAACCCCGTGCCGCCGCCGCTCTGATGGATGAGCGCCATCGAGGTCAGCGTGTCGTAGATGCCGTCGCGCCCATTGCTCAGCGCGTCAGCCACGGGCAGCACGAAACAGGCCGACAGCTGGCCGAGCGGGCGGCCGGCGTTCATCAGCGTCGGCGAGTTGGGCTCGAACCGCCGCTGGGTCATCAATTCATAGAAGGCCACCGCGGTGGTGTAGACCGCCTGGTCCGACGCGCCATAGCGCCGGTCGGCATCGGCCACAACCGTCGCCACGCGCCAGAACATGTCTTCCGGTGTCTCCACCGGCTTCCCTGACTTGTCCTTCACGAGGTACCGCTTCTCGAGCACGGTGCGCGCGTTGGCCGAGAGCGTGTCCGGGGAGCTCGGAGGGTTGACAGGCAGTGGCATCGGTACTTCTCCGCAGTATGAAATCAGTCCTGAGTGACTTTCTCGGAATGGCGCCACTTGGGCGATCGAACCGAAAAAGCGCAGGGGCGTCAAGCTACGCGGTTCGTGAGTCCGCGCAAGAACTCTGTAACCCCTTATGAAATAGCAACTTTGCGAGCCAGAGTCACTTTCCTTGAAGCGTGCTGTGGATAAGCGGTCTTTCCCACAGCGACAGCACCACGGAATTGAAACGACAGCTGAAAGACACCGAAAACCGCATATGTAACCGCTGTCGTAACTTCTTACAGCAACACTGGATACTGACAGCTCTATTCCCTGCGTCCAGAACCGAAAACGAAGCGCCCGAGATGCGGGCGCTCATAGTACCGCGTCCTTGCGAGTCCCGCCAGATCTTGCCTGCAAGCACGGGCCGTATTACCGACGACCAGCCCTTGCGGAGGTTACAGCCGGGTGTGTCAGCGGTAGAATTCTCGGCGCTGTGACATCGCGTTCTTTCTCATCCTCAGGCTCGTGATCACACCAACCGCTCGACTGGCAACCGCCGATGACACCGACGCGGTATTCGCCCTGCTCGCTGCCGCGGGCGTGCGGTTGGCGGAGCGCGGCTTCCCCAACTGGCTGCCGGCGTACCCGCGGGAGCGTGTGGCCGAGAATATCGAGGACCGATTGGTCTGGGTCGTGAGCGGCGAGGACGGCGAAATGCGGAGTGCGGAGGGGCTGCTCGCCGTGTACACGCTGCGCCCAATTCCCACACATCCGTACGAGGGTGTGGAGTGGCACGACGCGCTCGCGATCGCGCGCTATCTCAACCGCCTCGCCGTCGCTCCGGCGCACCAGGGACGCGGCGTTGGGCGCTGGTGCCTCGCGACCATCGCCGACACGTGCCTGGCCGACGGCGCCACCGCCGTGCGTTGTGACGTGCTCGAGGCCAACATTCCACTACGCCGTTTCTATGAACGCGCGGGCTTTGTGGCGCGTGGGCGGCGGTTCCACTCGGGGTGGTGGTTCGCGGTGTATGAGCGAGTACTCGCCAAGGGCGAGTGACGGTGGACGGAAGACGGATCTACCTGTCGCGCTGGAGCGCCCTACCGCAGCCACTTGTCGAAGAACGCGGCAATCGCGTTCAGGTTCGCCGCCGCGCTGAATGACGGGCCGCCGTGTCCGTCCGTGGGGAACTCGCTCCAACTGACGCGCGACGCGCCGAGCACGGGGAGGAGCGCGTCGCGCATGCGGCGCCCCTGATTGGTCGGCACCGTGCAGTCCTGTCCGCCGTGCTGAATGATGAACGGCGGATCGTCGGCGCTCACCCAAGTCACGGGGCTGGCCTTCATCGCCACCGCCGGGATGCTCGACGGCTTGCCGCCGAGCCACAGCCCTTCGGGCGAGCGTGCGTCGTCGTGGCCGAGGCCGCCGTACTTGGGGCACCCCTGCGCCACGGCATCGGGCTCCATCTGCAGCATATCCGCTGGACCGTACCAGTCCACCACCGCCTGCACGCGCGACGACTGCCCTGCGTTGCCCAACGTGGCGTCGTCGAACTCGGCGACGCCGCCGGTGACCCCAAGGAAGGCGGCGAGGTGCCCGCCCGCGGAGCTCCCCCACGCGCCGATGCGCTCCGGCGCGATGCGATAAACCGCCGCGTTGGCTCGCAGGTGTCGAATGGCGGCCTTGAGGTCGAGCACACCGGCCGGGAAGAGCGCCTCGCCACTCAGCCGATACTCGAGCGACGCCACCGCGAAGCCGCGTGTCACCATCTGGCGAGCCGACGAGTTGGCCGCGAGCGCCTTCGTTCCACCGGAAAACGCGCCGCCATGGATCCAGACGATCAGCGGAAAGGGCCCGTCGCCGGTGGCGGGGAGATACAGATCGAGGCGCTGCGCGTTGGAGGTGTTTGCGTAGCGCACGTCGAGCCGCTCACGCTGGATCGACGCCGGCGCCGCCGGCCCACCGCCGCCCGAGCCGCCGCACGCCGCGGCCAGCACAGCGAGCATTGTGGCTGAAGTTCGGTTCATAAACAGTCTGACGACACCACCCGGCGCGTGTTAGCGCACGCCGAGCGCGTCGAGTCGCTCGAGGTAGGCGGCCGCGCCGCGCGCGATGCGTTGACGCAGCTCGTCGTCCACGGCCCGAACGACCTTTGCGGGCACGCCCAACACCAAGGACCCAGGCGGCACCACCATTCCCTCGGTGACCACCGCGCCGGCGCCAACCATCGAGCCAGCGCCGATCACCGCCCGGTTCAGGATGATCGCCCCGATGCCGATCAGGCAGTCGTCCTCGATGGTGCAGCCGTGGATCACCGCCCGGTGCCCGATCGTCACCCGTGAACCCACGCGTACCGGCGCCCCGGGGTCCACGTGCACGATCGTCCCGTCCTGCACGTTGGTTTCGTCGCCAATCACGATCGCGTCGCTGTCGCCACGCAGCACCGCCGTCGGCCAGACCGAGGCGTCGCGGCCGAGCGTGACGTTGCCGATGATGACGGCGGAGGGGTGGACAAACGGCATGGTTGGATTCTACCGCGGCATTGGCGCGAGGCGAAGGGCGACAACGGCCCTGACATCCATGGTCCGACCACCGCAACGGCCTTGACGCGGATTTCGCGGATGGCGCGGATGGACGCGGATGGAGCCTGGGGGGATCCCCAAGATCGATCCGCGTCCATCCGCGCAATCCGCGTCCAGGCAGTTGCCGTTCTTCGCGCAACTTCGCGTCCTTCGACATTCGTGGTGGACTTAGGCCCTAGAAGCTGAGTCCCAGGCTGAAGTACGCGCCGCCATCGGGAGCGGCTGCGTACACCCTGCCCCGCACCGGCTTCGCATATCCGAAGCGAAGCCGATACGGCGCATCGTAGTTCAGCACGGCCGCGTCGAGCGTGAGTTCGCCACCCACCGACGTCATCCACTGTCGAGGCGTCTCGCCGCGCGGACACGGGATCGTGCGCGCGCGCGAGCCGGATGGGCACCACGCCGCGCCCGCATCGGCGAAGGCGGTAAGCGCGGCGCGTTGCGCGAAGAACGGCGTGAAGCCGCGCCCCCAGTTCGCGATCACGAGCGGCGCGCGCCACTCGACGGACGCGCTAGCCGCGCGCGCGCCGATCTGCGCCCCGGGTTCAAACCCGCGCACGAAGAACGCGCGCGGCGCGTCGCCAACGACGACCCCGGGCGCCACCGCCGCGCTCGAGCCGCTCACGCCGCCGGCCCTGAGTTCGGTGTTCGTCCGGTCGTCGGTGACTCCGATCGCGCCGCGCACCGCGAGCACGTGGTGCCAGACGCCCGGGATGAACGGCAGTGACTTGTAAGCCGCGGCCGACCCGATGTACGTCGTCGAGCGCGTCGCCGCTCGATCATCGGTGCGCCAGCGCAGGCGTGCGCTCGCTGACAGCGCCACGCCATCCTCCGGACCGAACGCGAGAATCGGCGTTCGCGTATTGGCGAAGCCGGCCTGCGCCACAAACGTCGGGTACTTGAGCGTCCGCAGAAAGAGCGGGCTGCCGAGCTGGTTGATGAGCGGCGCTGGATCCGTGACGAAGTCGCGCCATTCCAGCCCCGCGCCGCCGCCGACGAACGCGACCGTGCGCGTGCGCTGACGGATAAACGTCACGGCCGCGTCCGCAAAACGGCGACGGCGCGAGAGCACACCGGCCGGCGCATTCGTGCTATCGGACAGGTTCGTGTGGTCCCACGTCTGCCGCACCGCGACGTCCACGAGCGGCACGCCAAAGCCAAGGAAGCGATACGCGAACTCGCCCTCGTTCTCCCGGCGGTCGGGTTCGTGCAGTAGGGTGGCCCCGTAGGCGTGCCGCCCTGCGATGTCGCCGCCGCCGGTCCACGCGCCGTAGCGCGTGCGGTTCTCGTCCGTGGTCTCGATCAGGGGAAGCCAGAAGCGCGGCATCAGCTGCCGCAGTGGCCGATACGGGCGCAGCGCGCTGGTGTCGGGCGCGGCAGGGGGCAGCGGCTGCTCGTCCGGGTGCGTCGGCAGGGTCTGCGCCGTGCGCGCGGCCGCGGTAGTCGCGCGCGCGGGAATCTCGCCGCGCACCAGACGCTCACCGCGCGCGCGCGTCTCGATCACCACGAAGCCCTCGGCGACCGGGGTCGGCGAGTCCAGCGATGTGGCCCCCTCGGCCACCGCCTGCAGCGCGCCACTCGCCAGCTCCACGGACCACACCGATGCCGTCCCCGTGACGTTCACGACGAACAGCAATGAACGATCGTCCGACGTCCACGCCGGTTCGTCCACCACCGCACGGGCGCTCGCCGGCACCTGCAGCACTCGGCCGAGCGTGTCGAGCACCACCACGCTCATCACGCCGCCGCGCACCCAGCGCGTGGCGGCGATGCGCGCGCCGTCGTGCGACCAGCGTGGCGAGCTCCACGTCGTGTCCAGGCTCCCCGCGGTGAGCGGGGTCACGCCGCCGTCCGCGCTGACACGCACGAGGCGCGTGGAGCCTGGCACCACCTGGGCCGCAACGATGGCGCCGTCGCGGCGGCGCACGTCGGGGGCGATCAGGCGCGCGCTCCTCGTGATCGCGCGTTCAGTTCCATCGGCCTCGCGCACCCACAGGTCGGACGTCAGGCGCCACGAATCGCGCCACTCTGATTGCGCGAACACGATGCGCCCGTCGGGCGCGGCGACATTCGCGTCGAGCGAGTTGCGGCGCGCGATGCGGCGCGGCACTGCCCCGGGCGCGGGGGCAAGCTCATAGAGACCCGTTTCGTCGCGCCCATTGGAGGCGGTGAACAAGACTCGACCGTCCGCCGTCGCGCGCGGATGGCGCGTGACCCACGACGCGTCGGTCAGGGCGCGGAGCCTGATCCCGCGGCCCTCGACGGCGCGCATGACCGAGTCGGCAAAGCGCCGATATTGCGCGGCGAACGTCGTGCCGAACGCCGCGCGCGCCGAACGCTCGAAGCTCCACGGCGCCAGCCGCCCGGCCGAGCGCTCGACAAACCGCTCGACGCTCCCCGGACCGCCGCGATCGCCGATGTCCTGCACGAGCAGCGCCCCAAACGCGTACGCGCTCGCCCCGCCGGGAAACTCCAGCACGGACGTCGGCCACGCGCCGAAGCGCGGCATCCGACCGTCCACCGCCTTGGCGTTGATCGTTGGAACGAGCATCCGCCCTTCGATGCGACCGCCGTCGCCGAGGGCCGATTCGTAGTGCACGGCGAGCCCTTCGAGGAGCCAGGACGGCGACCACGCGTTCGGGAAGAGCATCGGCTGGCGACCGAACACGCGCTGCGCCGCCCGCCACCAGCCACGCGAACGGTCGAGGTGGAAGACGTGCACCAGCTCGTGCTGGATGACGAGGTCGAGCCAGTCGTCGCGGAAGCGCAGCGACCGCTCGTCAACCGGCGGCCGGGCGTACACCACGATGCGCGGTGTGGGCGAGACCCACGCGAAGCCGTTGCTGAAGTCGGCGTGGTCGGTGATCGCGAGGTCGATGCGACCGCGCGCGGGGGTGAGCCGCGGCGCGAGCCGCGCATACGCACGCTCGGCGCTCCCCGCGCCGCGGCGCGCGATGGCTTCGAGCTCAGCCGGGAAGTGCACGTCGAAGTGCGCTGTGCGGATGGTGCGCCAATTCTGGTCAGGAGCCTGCGCCTGCAACGACAGAGTGGCGCAGAGAACCGCGGAGCAGCACAGCGATGCACGGAGGAGCACGGAACGGCATCGGGAGGCACGGAGCTTCTCGGGAAGCCAGTGAAGACGATGCGTCGCCATGGTCATGGTGCCTCTCGCTGCGTCCGTGATTCCCCGCGCCTCTCAGTGTCCTTCTGTGCCATTCTCGCAAAGTACTCCTCCAGCCCCTCCACCACCCCCATCGCATACGCGCGCCGGAACTCCACGGTGCGCAGGGCGGCCTCCTGCTCTGGCATGACGATCCATGCCCCCTCGCACAGCACGCTCGGGAACCACGTCGCGCGCGCGACGGCGAGGTTGTACAGGAAGATCCCCTCGTCGCGCAGCCCCGTCTCACGCGCCAACCCCGATTGCACGGCCCGCGCGAGCGGTTCGCTGTGCGGATGGAAGAAGAAGGTCCCTGAGCCGCGCGCGGCCGCGAACGGATTGGCGCCGTCGGCGAACGCGTTGAGATGGATGCTCACGAACGCCTCCGCGTTCTCCTGTCGCGCGCGGATGGGGCGAGCGCCGAGCGCGACCGCGTCCATCGTCGCCCGGAGCATCAGCACGCGGGCGCCGCGCGCCTCGAGCAGCGCCTTCAATTCCTCGGCGATTCCCAACGTCGCCTCGGCTTCACGCAGACGGGTAGGACCCGTCGCGCCGCCCGGCGGATGACCCGCGTCCACCGCGATGAGGCGGTCGCGCAGCGGCGCCGTAACGTCCACCGTGGGCTGGTGCCGCACGCGGAGCACAAGCGCCCCGGAACGCCACAGCACCTGATAGCCAAACGGCGGATGACTCAGGTCCACGTCCACGCGCACGCGGTCGTTGGCCACCTGTTCGTAGCGCACGAGCCGCACTGACGGGTCCTGCGTGTCGAAGCGCACATAGTCAAGGTTGGCGCGCGCGCTGTAGATGGTGAGTGCCAACCGGTCGCCGACCTGATCCACGGCGATGGGGGCGCGGGCATCCATCGTCAGCACGACATCGGTGTAGCCGGCGCCCGTGGCGATGCGCGCGGCGCTGACGCGCCGCACGCGGGATGCTCCCTCCAGGGCCGCGTCGCGCGCGGCGGGATCGGCGCTCGTGTCTCCCGTCGCGAGCGCGGGGGCATCGACCCACGCCTCTAATTGACTGTCAAGTCGAATACGGACGCTGCCGCCCAGCCGCCCGGTCGCCGGCACGCGCGTACCAGGCAGGAGGAAGTACTTGTACGTCCCGCCGGGCATCGGGCGCGCGACGGTCACCTCGTCGGTGTCGGACGCAGCGTACTCGTTGGTGTTCACCAGCGAGACAGCGCGCGGGTACCCGGCCGTCTCGAGCGTCGGCGCGGGACGCGCCGGGGCGCCGCGCTCCGGGAAGCGCACGCGCCGGATCATCGTCGCGGTGTCACCGCTGGGCAGCATCGCCCGCAGCGTGTACACCGTGTCGGACGGCACGGGCAGGAAGGCCATGAACGACCCATTGGGATTCACCCGCACGGGCGCGCCGTTGATGGTCAGGATCGCGTCACCGTTGCCCACAGAGCCGAAGACAAAGGTCGAGTCCCGGACGGAGAGGAGGTGCCCCTCGGTCGGCTGGACGACGTCCAGCGCCAGAGCGCCGGTGACCCGTGGGAATGGCGGCAGAACGCCACGACGAGGCGTGGCAGGCGTGACAGCGGGCTTCTCGGCCGGTGGCGGCGCGAGGACCGGCGCCACCACCGGAGGTGCGGGCGGACGGCCGCAGGCGGTCGCAATCACCGCCATCCAAACGGCGAGCAAGCTTGGCGATCGAGGGCGCATGGCAGGCAATAATACCCAAAAGCGCTCGGCCGGGGGCTGGATCCGGGGACCCTTCCTGCGCCTAGCCGCCACCCTTCTCGCAAACCCATTATATGCGGGGATTTATCGGCGACCGTGGTGGGCGCCTGCCTCATCGAGGAACTGCGTGAATCGTTGCGGCTTCTGCGGACGGGACAACGAGGGCGAATCGCGCTTCTGCATTGACTGCGGGAAGCCGATCGTCGCCTCGGGAGCGCGCGTGATCGAGGTCGCTTCCATCATGAGTCCGGGGGGGCCGCGGATGTCCGCGGCTGGCGGGGGCGGCGTCCCGGCCACCCGCGTCTCCGAGGCAGCGAAGCCGGGCCCGGGTGACAAGAAGGCCTGTCCGTTCTGTGGCGCCTCCGTCCACGTGGGCCTGCCATTCTGCCCGCAGTGCGGTGGCCGCCTGAGCCATGAGCCGCCGCCGGAGCCGGCGAAGGCGCTGACCTGCGACACGTGCGGCAAGCCGGTGCGCGCGGGTGACCTGTTCTGCCCGCGATGCGGCGCCAAGCGAAACGTCCCAACGCCAACCACGCCGGCCGGCGGCACGAAGGTGTTCTCCGCCCGCGCCACACAGAGCGGCCCCAAGCTCGCCCTGCTCGATGACGACGGTGCCGTCGCGCAGCACTTCACGCTGGGCTCCGGCGAAGGGATCGTCGGGCGCGTGGACGGCGAGATCAAGTTCCCCGATGACGTCTTCATGAGCCCGGTGCACGCGCAGTTCGCGGTGCGCGAGGGGCAGGTCTTCATACGAGACCTCGGCTCGCGCAACGGCACCTGGCTCTTCCTCGACGCGCCGCAGAAGCTCGCCGACGGCGACGCCGTTCTTGTCGGCTCGCAGATTCTGCGCTTCAAGCGGCTCGGCTATCCGGGGCCCAATCCCCCCGAGGCCGATTCGACACGCCGACTGGGGTCGCTGCTCCCCCACGGCGACATCGCGGTGCTGCAGCAGCTGCGCGCCGACGGCTCTGTGCGCGACTCGCTGCACCTGAGCCCCGGGCGCGCCGTCTTCCTCGGCCGCGAGAAGGGCGACTGGGTCTTTCCATACGACCAGACGATGAGCGGCAGCCACGCTGAGATCCGCAACGAAGACATGGACTTCGTGTTGCTCGATGCGGGGAGCCGCAATGGCGTGGCCGTGTCG
The DNA here is from genome assembly GCA_016871855.1 of Gemmatimonadota bacterium. Classification (GTDB taxonomy): domain Bacteria; phylum Gemmatimonadota; class Gemmatimonadetes; order Gemmatimonadales; family Gemmatimonadaceae; genus PNKL01. The sequence continues at coordinate 16,194 of VHBQ01000009.1, read as the reverse complement.
GTGCGGGGCGAACGACAGGTGCGCGTGGGTCAGCGCGTGCTGATGGGCGACCAGATCCTGCGACTGGAGAACGTGTGAGCGACCAGAAAATCTGCCCGACGTGCGGGACGGAGTACCCGCTCAGCGAACGCTTCTGCCCGCGCGACGGCACGGCGTTGCGCTCGGCGAGCGCCGGCAGCGACCTGATGGGGAGCGTCGTCGCCGATCGCTACCACATCCTGAAGAAGCTCGGCGAAGGCGGCATGGGGCAGGTGTATCTGGCCGAGCACGTGAAGATGGGGCGCAAGAGCGCCCTGAAGGTGATGAACCCCGGGATGAACCAGGACGCCGACGCCATCGCGCGCTTCAACCGCGAGGCATCGAACGCGAGCCGGCTCAACCACCCGAACATCTGCGCCATCTACGACTTTGGCGAAACGCCCGACGGGCTGATCTACCTAGCGATGGAGTTCATCGAGGGAACCTCGCTGACGTCGCTGGTCGAGAAGAACGGCGCGCTGCCGCCGGCGCGCGCGGCGAGCATCATCCACCAGAGCGCCGATGCGCTGCAGGTGGCGCATGACGCGGGGATCGTGCACCGCGACCTGAAGCCCGACAACATCATGATCGCGAAGAACCGTGACGGCACGGACCTCGCGAAGGTCGTGGACTTCGGCATCGCCAAGGCGCACAGCAGCGACGCGCAGAAGGTGACCAAGACCGGACTCGTCGTCGGCACGCCGGAGTACATGAGCCCCGAGCAGCTGGCCGGCGACAAGCTCGACGGCCGCAGCGACATCTACTCGCTCGCGCTGGTCGCGTTCAACTGCCTCACGGGCAAGCTCCCCTTCCCCGCGGAGTCGGCGCAGGAGGCGATGATTGCACGCCTCGTCGAGCAGCCCAAGACGCTCGCCGAGATGAAGCCGGACGTGGCTTGGCCGGCCGACGTGCAGGCGGTGATGGACAAGGCCCTCTCCCGCGACGCGAACGAGCGCTATCAGAGCGCGGCGCAGTTTGGGCGCGAGTTGTGGGCCGCGTGCGAGAGCATGCCGGCGTCGCAGGCCGCCGAGGCCGGGACGCAGGTGCTCAGCGCGTCGCCGGCGGCGAGCGTGCCGAAGACGCGGGTGGCGACGCCGAGTGAGGGCGGCAAGACCGTGGCCGCGCCCGCCGCCAAGGGAGCAGCCGCTGCGGCGCCCGCGTCGGCTTCGGTCCCCGCCAAGAAGTCGAATGCGACGATGATCGCCGCCGCTGTGATCGGCGTCGCAGTCCTCGCCGGGGGTAGCTACGTTATGTTGGGCGGTACGAAAGACACGCCGCCCGCGGCCGACAGCACGGCCGTCCAGCAGCCAGCGGGTCAGCCGCAGTCGGCTGCTCCGTCGGCCTCGCCATCGGCGCCCGCGGGCGGTGTGCAGGAGATGAAGACACCGGTGAATCCGGCCGGTGGTGGGAGTCGTACGCAGGGTGGGGCGGCGCCGGTGACGCCTCCCGTTTCGGCGCCGGCGGGCGGCGGGGCGGCCGTTGTGGCTAAATGGATGCCGCAGCACGATGACCTGACGAAGGGCACGGCGCAGCAGCTGGTCAGCGAGCTCGAGGGCCTGATCCCGTCGCTGTCGGGCGAAACGAAGGGCAACGCGTACTACCTGGTTGGCCGCGCATATCACAAACTCGACAACATTCCCGATGCTTGCAGCATGATGGAAAAGGCCAAGCCCCTCGTCCGCGGCAGCACGCTCTCCGTGGTGAACCTCACCATCGAAGGCATCTGCCCGTGACCGACACGTCGGCCCACGGCGACATCGTCGTCCACGTCTTCGGGCGCACGGACGTCGGCCGCACGCGCGAGCACAACGAGGATTGTTTCGTCGTGGCGGACCTGACCACGATGAATGCGACCCTCCAGCCAGAGGTGCGCGAGCATCGCCCGGGGCAGCGCGGCTCGCTGTTCATGGTCGCCGACGGCATGGGCGGCGCCGCCGCTGGGGAAGTGGCCAGCCAGATGGCCACCGAGGTCGTGCTTGACGCGCTGGACCAGACGTGGCGCAACGTGCCGTCCACCGACGCCGACACCTTCGCCAACGCCTTGCGCAGGGCGGTCGAGGCCGCCAACACGCGCATTCACCGCTACGCGATGGACCATCCCGAGAACCGCGGGATGGGGACCACCACGACCATCGCCGGCGTGCTCGCGGATCGTCTGTACCTGTGCCAGGTGGGTGACAGCCGCGGGTATCTGGTGCGCAACGGCACGGCCATCCAGGTGACGAAGGACCAGTCCCTGGTGCAGCGCCTCATCGACGCGGGTGAGCTGACCGCCGAGGAAGCGGAGACCAGCGAGCGCCGGAACATCATCCTGCAGGCGCTCGGCCCCGAAGGGCAGGTGAAGGTGGATTTGACCACGCAGCAGGTGCGACGCGGCGACGTGCTCGTGCTGTGCAGCGACGGAATGTCGGGGCAGATGCGCTCGGCGGACATCGCGCGCATCGTGACGGAGCAGGCGCCCGATCTGATGGCGACGTGCAAGGCGCTCATCGACCTCGCCAACGAGAACGGCGGCCCGGACAACATCACCGTCATCGTCGCCAGGTTCGAGGGCGAGGGCCTGGAGCCGCCGGTTCAGGGCGACTTCGTTGGACATCAGCCGTACGTCTCGCCCGCTGAGGCGCGCGCGACGCTGCCGGTGAGCGCGGCGACGATCGAGCAGTCGATGCAGGACGCCGCCCTGCTCGAGATGTCGCTGGTCACCACGGCGGAGACGGAAATCCCGGTCGCGCCCAATCACGAGGCCGCCAGCGGCGCGCGGTCGACGACGCCTATCGCGCCGCCGCCGTCGGCGCCGGCCGCGACGCCACGGCTGACCGTGGAACAGCAGCGACAGGTCCGAGTCGTCTTCATAGGCGTCACGGTTCTCGTGACCGCCTGGCTCATCTGGGCTTACCTCTTAAAGGGCTGAGGCCGCCATGGCCATCGAGCTCCGCATCACCAGCGGCGCCCGCGCTGGGGCCCGCGAGACGTTCACCAAGTCGGTCATTGCCATCGGCCGCCACCCGATGAACGACCTGCGTCTCGACGCGGCGAAGGATATCGACGTGTCGGGACGCCACGCCGAAATCCGCCTCGTCGGCGACACGGCCACCCTGCGCGACGTGGGGAGCAGCAACGGCACGAAGGTGAACGGCCAACCGCTGGTCGGCGAACGGGCGTTGTTTGACGGTGATGTCATTGCGCTCGGCGGCGCCGCGGGAGCGACGCTCGAATTCCACTTTGTCGCCGATACCTCGCGACCGGCCGCGCCGCCGCCCACCGCGCAGGCGAGTGTGCCACCCGCTGCAGAGTCCAAGCCCGCCCCGCCGCGTCGTGACACCACGATGCGCATCGCCGAGGCCGTGGAAGTGCAGACGGGGAAGTTGCGCCGCATGCTCTACATCTTCGGCGCAGCGGTCATCGTCGTCGGCCTTGGTCTGGCATGGCTCAGCCGCCGCAACTCGGCTGCCGACCGCGCGACCATCGAGGCGCTGCTCAGAGAGTTGCAGGACCAGAACGCGGCCATCGCCCAGTTGCGCGGCAGCGCCGGCGCCAATGGCCTGACCAACGAGGTCGGGCGCATCCGGCAGGAACGCGACTCGTTGCTCACCGTCCTGCGTGCCGGCGGCGATCAGCAGGCGGTGACTCAGCGCATCGCCGAGCTGAACGCGCGGCAGACGGCCGCTGGCGCAGTGAGCAAGGTGGACTATGAGCGCATCGCCGACCAGAACACGCGCGCGGTGGCGTTCATCGTCGTCGAACGCGGCGAGAGCATCGAGGGCGGCACCGGGTTCGGCATCACTCGCGACGGGCTCATCGTGACCAATCGCCACGTGGTGCAGGGGGCGGACGGCGGCGCGCCCTCGCGCATCGCGGTGCAGTACCACGGCACGCGCCGCTGGGTCCCCGCGCGAATCGTGAAAGTGTCCGCGACCGACGACCTCGCGTTCCTGAGGGTCGAAGCCGCTGGCCCCTTCCCCACCGTGGTTGGCGTGAGTCCGAGCGGCGGCGTGCGCCCCGGCGCGCCCATCGCGATCGTCGGGTTCCCGCTCGGCAACGAGACGGCCGGGATGGGCGGGTCCATCGACACGGTCACCGCGCGCGCGACGCTGACGGCGGGCATCGTGAGCAAGTCGGTTCCCGACATCCTGCAGGTGGACGCCTACGTGGCGCACGGCTCGAGCGGCGGTCCGGTGTTTGACCAGCGCGGGCTCGTCGTCGGCGTCGTGTACGGCGGCCCCACGGAGGCCGCGGGACGCATCGTCTACAGCGTGCCGAGCGACCGGCTCATCGCGCAGCTGCCGGGCGAGGCCGGTGGGGTGGTGAAGCCGTAACCGCAACGGCCTTCACCGCCGACGGCAACGGCTTCACAGGAGGCCGCGGAGATCACGGAGAGAGGCAACGACAACTTCTTGGGGGAACTGCGCTCGCCACGCGAAGGTCCGCGTGGCGATTTGTAGTTAACCCGCATTAGTGCAGTGGCAGTTCTCCGCCTTCTCCGTGCTCTCCTGTAAAGCCGTTGCTGTTCTCCGTGTTCTCCTGTGAGGCTGGCGGCTCAAGTTACCAAGGCCCGCGCCGCCGCCTCCTGCATCCCTCGGTCGCCCGCCCAGGCGCAGAGCAGATGCGCCGCGTCGGGCAGTTCATTGGCAAGGCGCGGGTGCCCGAAGAGCACGACGAGCGTGTCACGGCGCATCGCGCGCGCCGCCTGCACCGCGAGGCGCACCGTCAGCCGCGACTGCGGCGTGATCCCCGCGTGCCCCTTGCCCGGCAGCACGTCGGCGAAGACGGCGATCACCAACGCCCCCTCACCCTGCTCCGTCGCCCCCGGCACGACAGCGACCCGGCGGCCGAGCGCTTCGAGCGCCGCGATGAAAGGCCAGCGCGAGGGCGCCGCGCTCGCCGGATCGTCATCCACGACCACGACCTCGCACGCCGGCGGCAGCCAGGGCACGCGGCCGCGCACCACGCGCACGACGCGGTCGCTCACCTGCTTGGCCCACGTACGCTCGTCGAGCGTCAGGCCGCGCACGTCGGGAAGCCAGCGCGCCCACGTGGCCCACCAATCGCGGCGCGCGCGTGCCGCGGCCAGCCGTTCGCCATCGAGCCGCCCATCGGCCACCGCGTCGGTGATGGCTTGCGCAACGCGCGCCGGACTGACGGGCGCCAGCAGGAGATCGCATCCGGCGGCCAGCGCGCGCACGGCGATCTCGCCCTCGTCCGCCGCCGCGCCGAGGGCGCGCATCTCAAACGCATCGCTGACCACGAGCCCCTCGAACCCGAGCTCCTCGCGGAGCAGCCGGATGACCGGCTCCGACAGCGTCACGGGCGCGCCGCTGCGGTCAACACGCGGCAGCGCAACGTGCGCGGTCATGACGCTCGCCACGCCGCCGTCCACCGCCGCCTGAAACGGTACGAGGTCGGAGGCGAGCAGTTCGGTAAGGCTCTCGTCGAGCACCGGCAGTGACACGTGGGAATCGGCGCTCGTGCGCCCGTGCCCCGGAAAGTGCTTGGCGCAGGCAAGCACGCTCTCGGCCTGGCAGGCGTCAATCCACTCGGCGCTTAGCTCGGCGACGCGCGCGGCGTCAGCTCCGAAGCCGCGGGCACCGACGATGGGATTTCCGTTGTCGAGATCAAGATCGCAAACGGGGCCGAGCGCCCAGTTGATGCCCAGTTCGCGGGCGTCGCGCGCCGCGATGCGCGCGGCGCGCCGCACGGCATCCACCTCGCCGAGCGCGGCGAGCGCGCCGGCGGGCGGCAGGCTGACCGCGCCGGGGAAGCGTTCCCCCGCGCCGCGCTCGATGTCGGCGGCGACAAGGAGCGGCACCGACGAATGGGCGTGGAGCGCCCGAGTAAGCTGGGCGACCTCGAAGCGCGGCCCGCCATGAATGAGGATGCCGCCCACGCCGAGGCCGAGCGCCTCGTCGATGGCGTCGCGCGTGCCTGCCCACGCCAGGTCGCGATCCCAGCCGATCGCGGCGATGATGTGCTGGCCCAGCTCCCGCATCGGCTCAGGCAGGCGTGTAGGTGCCGAGCACGCGGGGGCCGCGGGCGCCCGTGCACGCGGGCACATTGCCGGCGAACCCGCGCAGGTGCAGCCAGCCAAGGAAAGCGAAGGCCACCGCTTCCTTGGCATCGCCGTCGAAGAAGAGCGCGTCGAACTGCCGCACGGCGCGCGGAGCGAGCAGCGCCTCGAGACGCCGCACCAGCGCCGGATTCCGCGCCCCACCGCCGGAGACGACCAGGTCAGCCACGGGCTCGGGGATGAACCGCTCGAACGAGAGCCGGATGCTGCGCGCGGTAAGCTCCACGGCGGTGGCGACGATATCCTCGTCGCGGCACCCCGCGCGCGCCGCGCGACAGCGCGCCATGAAGTCGGCCACGTACGCGGGGGTGAACAGCTCGCGGCCCGTGCTCTTGGGCGGCGGCGCGCTGAAATACGGGTGGGTCAGCGCCGCGTCGACGACGTCGGCGATCGCGTCGCCCGCGGCGGCCAGCCGGCCGTCCACATCATACGGCAGGTCGGAACGCAGCACGCGCACGACGGCGTCGATGACGCCCACGCCGGGCCCCGTGTCGAATGCCCGCGTGCCCTCCACGCCGCCTCCCGGCGGGACAATGGTCACGTTACCGATGCCGCCGATATTCTGCAGCGCGCGCCAGTCGGGGCCGGCGAACAGCAGCGCGTCGGCGATGGGAACGAGCGGCGCCCCCTGCCCTCCCGCGGCGACATCGCGCGTGCGGAAGTCGGCGATGACTGGGCGCCCCGTGCGCTCGGCAATGGCCGCTGGCTGCCCGAATTGCCACGTGGCGCGCGGCGCGTCGTGCCAGACGGTGTGACCGTGCGATGCAACGGCGTCCACGTCCGCACGCGGCACGCCGCTTTCAGCGATCGCGGCAACCGCCGCCGCCCCCAGGCGCTCGCCGAGCTCGAAGTCGAGGCGTGTGTAGTCCCCGGGATGCGTCGGCGTGGCGATGGCGCTGAGCAACCGAGCGCGAAAGGCGTCATCGTACGGCTGCTGCACGAAGGCGAGCAGCTCGGGCAGCGGTCGGTCGTCACGCGCGCCCGGCACGAAGCGCACCACGGCGGCGCTGATGCCGTCGTGCGACGTCCCCGACATCAGTCCGACGAGGACGAGCGGCCGCGTAGCGGTGCTCATGGACGGACCGGCGGCGGCTCGTCGTTGGTGACGCGTCGAATGACGCCGCCGTGCGCGGCGAGCTGGCGAACCGCCTCGTCGCGATCGACGCCGAGCTTCTGCATCACGACGGCGAGCTTCACGCTCTTTCCCGACGCCTCGAGGAGGGCGCGGGCTTCCTCGCGCGTGACGCCGCAGACCTCCCGGAGAATGCGTTCGCTGCGGTCCTTGAGCTTCTCGTTCGTGGACTGCAGATCCACCATCAAGTTGCCGTAGGTCTTGCCGAGGCGGATCATCGCGCCGGTGGTGATGGTGTTGAGCACCAGCTTAGTGGCCGTCCCCGCCTTCATCCGCGTCGAGCCAGTCACCACCTCTGGGCCGGTGACGACGACGATGGCCACATCGGCGGCGGCGAGCGTCTCCGGCGGAGGCGGCGAGCAGGCGACGATGGCGGTGCGCGCGCCAATCCGGCGGCCGTGCTCCAGCGCCGCGCGCACATACGGCGTGGTGCCGCTGGCCGCGATGCCAATCACGAAATCACCCGCGCGCACTCCCGCTTGATCCAGATCGTCGCGCCCTCCCTGCGGGCGGTCTTCCGCCCCTTCCTGCGCGCGAGTCAGCGCGGGCAGGCCGCCGGCGATGATCCCCTGCACCATCTCCGGGTCCACGCCGAAAGTGGGCGGACACTCGGAGGCATCAAGCACCCCAAGACGGCCAGAGGTGCCCGCCCCAACGTAGAACAGCCGCCCGCCGGCGCGGAAAGTCTCCTCGGCGATGCGCATGGCCTCCGCGATCTGCGCCGACTGCGTGGCGACGGCCGCCGGGACTCGCGAGTCTTCGGCGTTGATGAGCGCGACGATCTCCTCGTGCGACGCCAGATCAATCGCGGCGGTGCGCGGGTTCCGATGTTCGGTGATGCGAGGATCGAGCATGGGCGGGATGGCGAGGGCTGACGTGGCCGCGAACGGGCTTCGTGCTAAGTTACTGGCCGTGCGTGTCCTGTCTACCGTTCGCCGGCGCACCCGCCGCCTGAACTGACCGTGAGCCACGTGGGAGTCTCAATGATCCGCCTTCGCAACGTCTCCGCCCGCGCCGCCCGTCTCCTCGTCCTCTCCACGCTAGCGCTCGGCGCCTGTCGCCATGGCGGCGCGCGCCAAACCGTGGACATCGGCACGTACCTGGGCGGCGAGGCCTTGCTGGTTGCGGCCGAACCGGTGTTCGCCCAGCACGGGATGGTGGTGAGCAACAGCGCGCTGGCCAGCGCGGCGGGGGTCGAGATTCTGAAGCAGGGCGGCAACGCGGTGGATGCCGCCGTGGCCACTGGCTTCGCCCTCGCCGTGACGTATCCCTTCGCCGGCAACGTTGGCGGCGGCGGGTTCATGAACATCCACCTCGCCGACGGGCGCAACGCGGCCATCGACTACCGCGAGATCGCGCCGCTTGCCGCGACGCGCGATATGTACGTCGATCCCGCGACCGGAAAGCTCACGAACAAGAGCGTGATCGGACATCTCGCGAGTGGGGTTCCGGGCGCGGTGGCTGGGATGGCCGAGGCGCTGGGTCGCTACGGCTCGATGCCGCTCGCGAAAGTGATGGCGCCCGCCATCCGGCTCGCGCGCGACGGGTTCCTCGTGGACAGCGCGCTCTTCCGGTCGCTGCGCAGCAATCGCGCGGTGTCGCAGTTCGCCGGACGCGACCTCTTCTACCCGGGCGGCGAGCCGCTCGCGCCGGGATCGCGTCTGGTGCAGGCCGAGCTCGCGCGCACGCTCGAGATCATCGCCGCCAAGGGGCCCGCCGGATTCTATCAGGGCGAAGTCGCTGAGGCGCTGGTGGCGGAGATGAAGCGTGGCGGCGGGATCATCACGTTGGAGGATCTCCGGCGCTACAAGCCGGAGTGGCGTACGCCGATTCGCAGCACGTATCGCGGCCACACGCTCCTCACCATGCCGCCGGCCTCGTCGGGCGGCATCACGATGACGGAGACGATGAACATCCTCGAGCCGTTCGCGCCGCTGCCGCGCTTCGGCAGTGCCGGGTACGCGCACCTCCTCACCGAGGCGTTCCGCCGCGCCTTCATCGACCGCAATGAGAAGCTCGGCGATCCCGCGTTCGTGCGCGTCCCGATGGACCAGCTCACGAGCAAGACCTACGCGCAGTCGCTCGCCGCGGAGATCAGCCGGACGCGGGCGACGCCAACGCCGGCGTTCAAGACGGGCACGGAGCCCGAACACACGACGCACTATTCCGTGGCCGACGGCAAGGGCAACGTGGTGGCGACGACGACGACGCTGAACGGCGGCTACGGCAGCGGCGTCTGGATTCCGAAGGCCGGCTTCTTCATGAACAACGAGATGGACGACTTCGCGGCGCAGCCGGGGGCGCCGAACATGTTCGGGCTCGTGCAGGGCGAGGCGAACGCCATCGCGCCGGGGAAGCGCATGTTGAGCGCGATGTCGCCGACGATTGTGCTCGACGCCAATGGCAAGGTGCTGCTCGTGGTCGGCGCGGCGGGTGGACCGCGCATCATCACGACGACGACGCAGGTGATCCTCAACGTGATCGAGCACCGAATGTCGCTGGCCGACGCCATGCGCGCGCCGCGCCTGCACCATCAGTCGCTGCCCGACACGCTGCGGTACGAGGACGGGGCGTTCAGCGCGGCGGTGGCCGATTCCCTGCGCGCGATGGGGCATGCGCTCCAGCGCACCGGAGGACTCGCCAACGCCAACGGCATCATGCGCGTCAGCGGCGGGTGGATCGGCGTGCGTGAACCACGCAGCACGGGTGGAGCGGTGGGGCACTAACCGTTACTGCCACCACGAAGGATGAAGGGCGCGAAGAGACACGAAGATATCCCTTGGGTAACGACGGCGCGCCACGCTGGACTAGCGTGGCGCGCCGTCGTTTACCCAAGGAGTCCCTCGCGGCCCTTCGTGCCCTTCGAACTTCGTGGTGGGCCGTAGTCGTTCAAACTACTTGTCGAGCTTCACCACCACCGGCCCGGCGAGCGTAACGGTGACCGCTCCACGCTCGGCGACACAGCCGTTCCAGTCGGCGGTCCCCGCCGCGATCGCGCCGCCGGCCGCGGCGCCTACGGCCGCGCCGACCACGGTGGACTTGGTCTTCTTGCCGAGCAACTGCCCGGCGATCGCCCCCACGGCGGCACCGGCGGCCACCTTTTTCGCCTGGTCGCCAGTAGTCTGCGAACGCACCGTCTCGAGGTGCGCCACACGCACGCTGCCGGCGATCTCGTAGCTCTCGCCGCCATACGTCACGGAAACTGGCTCGAACGCCAACCGCACGCCTTCCTTGCCGTTCTCGCCGCGCACCGACTCGGTAACGCGCAGGGTCACGATCGCGCCGGCTGGAATCTCGGCGCTATTGGTACCCGTGACCGCGCTCGAGAGCGTAGCGGTGACTCGATCACCGACGCGATGAGTATTCGTGCAGACGCGGGCGGCGGTCGTCACGCTCAGCGCGGCGCCACTGCCGATCGTTCCGGTCGTGGGAGCGGCAGGCACGGGCGCCGGAGCCGGAGCCGGCGAAGCGGCAACTGGCGTCGCCGCCGTGCGCGGCGCAGGCTTGGGCGGCGCCTTGGCCTCGGCGACCTTCGCTGGAGCGGGCGCCGCCCCCGCCTTGAGATCCGCGGTCGGCGACGAAACGGCGGGCGCCGTGTCGGCCAGTTGCGGCTGGGCCGGCGGGGCCGGCGCGAGTTCCACCTGCCGGCTCTCCGGCGGCGCGTCTCCGGTCTTCTGGCACGCGCTGGCGACCACCATCAACGCCAACGGGATTCCCCAGAGGCGAATGCGCTTCGTCATGTGCTCCTCCACCTAGTTGAGTTGCCTGCCCGAATGCTGCGGCGATGCCTCTTGGGCTGAACGCCCCATCGGGCCACCAACCTTTGGCGACCGCTCACGCGGCCGCCGTCATCATACCCCGGCCGGCAGGCCGGGTGCCGAGCGGTCTAAATGCGACTTCGGATGAACTCCGGCGTGTACTGCTGCATGAAGCTCGCGATGCGCGCGAACTGATCGGTCAGCAACAGCAGGCCGACGGTGAGGAGCAGCACCCCGGCCAGCCGGTTGATCCACACCATCTGCGTGCGGATGCGCTGGAAAAACCCGAGGAATCGCTCCACGGCGACGGCGGCCATCAGGAACGGAATCGCCAGCCCCATCGAGTACACGAAGAGCAGCACGAGGCCGCGTCCCAGGTCCGCCTCGCTGGCCGTGTAGGTGAGGATGGCGCCGAGGATTGGGCCGATGCACGGCGACCAGCCGGCGCCAAAGGCGATGCCGACGAGCACCGTGCCAAGATACCCCACGGGCTTGTTGGTCAGGTGCACGCGCGTGTCGCGCGCGAGCAGGCCCAGGTTGAGCACGCCAAGCAGGTAGAGCCCGAAGACGATCACCAGAATGCCGCCGAAGCGCGCAAGCCAGACCCGCTGGCTCAGCAGCACGCGCCCCAGCACCGTGGCGCTGGCGCCAAGCGCCAGGAAGATGAGCGTGAAGCCGAGGATGAAGAGCAGCGCGTGCACCAGGGCAATGCGCCGCGAGCGCTGCACATCCTCGAGGCTGAGCCCCGTGATGAACGTCACGTAGCTCGGCACCAGCGGCAGGACGCAGGGGGAGAGGAAGCTGAGCAGCCCCGCGCTGAACGCGATGGCGATGCCGAGCGTGGCCGGTTCGTTCACAGCGGTCTCCGGTCGAGAACGGTGGGCGTCTTGCGGCAGGCGCGGCACGTCCCCCGCACCAGCAAGCGATGTTGCGACGGCACGAAGCCGCGATGGTCCGCGACCCGCCGGATGATGTCGACAATGCGGGCGTCGTAGAATTCCGTGACCGAGCCGCACATCGTGCAGGTCAGGTGGTAGTGGTTCGGCACGTCGCGCGACGCCTCGAAGCGCTTGAATCCCTCGCCGAAGTCGCGCTGCTCGGCCAGGCCGCACGAGACCAGCAGGTCCAGCGTCCGGTAGATCGTCGCCAGCCCTACCCGCTCGCCGCGCTCCGCGAGCTGCGCCGCAACGTCGTCGGCGGACAAGTGGCCGGCGGCGCGCAGCAGCACGTCGGCCACGGCCAGCCGTTGCTGCGTGACCGGCAGGTGCCGCTCGCGCAGAAACGCGGCAAAGCGCTCGACTACGTCGGCGTCCGCCACGTCGTTGCCTCGAGCACGGCGCGCACCTGATCGCCCGTGAGTCGTTCGCGCTCGGTGAGGTCCTTCGACCGCTGCGTCACGCCGCGCGCGACCGCGTCCACGGTGGCCAGCGGCGCGTCCGCCGTGGCGGCGATTTCAAAGAGCCACTTGCCGCGGTCAGGACCCTTGCGTGTGAAGCGGTACCGTGCGGTGAAGACGGTGAGGCGCAAGCGCTCTGTCGTTTCCGCCGTCTGGGCCGTCTCTGTCGTCTCTGTCGTTTCTGCCGTCTCTGTCGTTTCTGTCGTTTCTGTCGGTTCTGTCGGTTCTGTCGGTTCTGTCGGTTCTGTCGGTTCTGTCGTTTCTGTCGCTACGACTGCCACCCCTGTCTCCAGTACCCCCTGCCGAATGGGGCTGAAGAGGTGCAGCTCGACGATGCGGTCAGCGCCGAGGCGGTCCGCGATGGCCGTCAGGAATCGGGCGCGCGTGTCGTCCATCAGCGCGCCTCGAGTTGACGGTCGGAACGGCGGACGCGCGATGGGCCCTGCGGGCGCCGGAGGGTCATTGGGTTCACCGGGTGAAATCTATTCGTGTGCGCCCCCTGGCTCCACCCGAACGACGCATGCCCTGCTCTGGGAACCTCAGGAGCTGCCCCGATGCCACTACAGCAGCGCCACCGGATCGCGGTCGAGGGTCACGCGCAGGTCGTGCGCGGAGGGAAGGTCGAACTTCGTCAGGAAGGCCCGCATCACCTGCGTCAGCGGCGCGGCGCGCGTGGCCTTGAGCACCAGGTGCCAGCGCCAGCGCCCCTTGATGCGCTCCACCGGACACGGCGCGGGTCCGATCAGCGTGACCGCGCCGCTCAGCGCGTTCAGGCGCATCGCAATCCAGTCGGCGGCAGACTGCGCGCATGCGGCCACGCCCCGTTCGTCGAGCCCGCTGATCACCACGTTCGCCAAACGCAGCGCGGGCGGATACGGCGGGTCCGCCCGCGCGGGCAGCTCCTCGCTCACGAACCGCAGGTAGTCGTGCGCCACGGCGCAGGTCACCGCGTGGTGCCCCGGCGTGCGCGTCTGGATGAGGACCTCGCCCCCCTTGGGCCCGCGCCCCGCGCGGCCCGCCACCTGGCTGAGCAGCTGGAACGTCCGCTCGCTCGCGCGGAAGTCGGGGAGGTTGATCCCAACGTCCGCGTCGATGACGCCGACCAGCGTGACATTCGGGAAGTCGAGCCCCTTGGCGATCATCTGCGTGCCCAGCAGGATGTCCACCTCGCCGCGCCCCACGCGATCGAGGATCTCCGCGTGCGCCCACTTCCCCGATGTCGTGTCCACGTCCATGCGCGCGACGCGCGCCGACGGAAAGCGCTCGTTCAACAGCCGCTCCACTTGCTGCGTGCCGACGCCCCGCTGTCGCATCTGCTCGGCCCCGCACTCCGCGCAGGTCGCGGCGAGCGGCTCCGCGTGCTGGCAGTAGTGACAGACCAGTCGCTCGGGCGCGCGATGATAGGTGAGCGAGATGGCGCAGTTGGGACAGGCAACCACGTGCCCTTCCGGACAGGTGACGAAGTTCGCGAAGCCGCGCCGGTTGAGGAGCAGGAGGCTCTGCTCGCCGCGCGCGAGCCGGTCGTGCAACGCGGTTTCGAGCGGGGCGCTGAGAATGCGCCGCAGCGCCTGCACCATCACCGGCGCGCCAGGGCCAGTCTCCGTGCGCAGGTCCACCACGCGGACGCCGGGGAGCGATCCGCCGCCCACGCGGTCGGGGAGCGACAAGAGCGTGTACTTCCCCGACTGCGCGTTCGTCCAACTCTCCAGGCTCGGCGTCGCGCTCCCCAGCACCACCACGGCCCCCGCCTCGCGCGCGCGAACGATGGCCACCTCGCGGGCGTGGTAGCGCGGCGCCTCCCCCTGCTTGTACGTGGCCTCGTGCTCCTCGTCGACGATGATCGCGCCCAGCCGCTCCACCGGCGCGAACACCGCGGAGCGCGCGCCAATGGCGATGCGCTTGTCGCCGCGCTGCAGCGCGCGCCACGCGTCGTAGCGCTCGCCGTCGCTGAGCCCGGAGTGCAGCACGGCCACCAGGTCGCCGAAGACGGCGCGGAAGCGGTCCACCGTCTGCGGGGTGAGGGCGATCTCCGGGACGAGCACGATAGCGCTCTGTCCGCGATCGTGCAGCACGTGCTTCAGGAACTCGAGGTAGACGAGCGTCTTCCCGCTCCCGGTGATGCCGTGCAGGAGGAACGTGGAGCCGGGCGCGCCGGCGCGCAGCGCCGCGACCGCCGCGCCCTGCGCGGCGGTCGGCGTCACCGCCGCCGGCGGCGGTGCCGCGCGCGCCAGGAAGGGGTCGCGGTCCACGGGCTCGGCGGCCACCACGGCCAGTCCCCGCTTCACCAGCCCCTGCACCACCCCCTCTGTGCAACCGAGCCTCTCCACCAAGTGGGCCACTGGAGACTGTCCACCCAGCGACTCGAGCAACTCGAACAGCGCGCGCTGTTGCGGTGCCCGCTTGAAGACCGCGTCGCGCTGAAGCAGCGAGTCGAGCGGCTGCGCCAGCCGCAGCACGCGCTGCGTGCGCACGGCCGGATCGGCACGCCGCGCCCGCCCCATCGCCGCGGGGAGCGCGGCGCGAAGGACAAGCCCGACGGGCGACACGTAGTAGTCGGCCATCCACCGTCCGACGGCGAGCAGGTCGCCGCGGAAAGCGGGTTGCTCATCCGGCGCGTCGGCGATGGCCTTGGGCACCACGCCGCCGAGGTTGGCGCCGTCGCTCTCGCCGAGCACGACACCGATCATCTGGCGGTTGTGAAACGGCACCACGACGCGAGAGCCCGCGGTGACGGCGTGCCTCAGCGTGTCGGGAACAGCGTAGGTGAAGGCGCGGAAGAGCGGTACGGGGAGGGCGACGTCGACGAGCCGCGGCGTCATGGAGCGCCTGGCGTCGGCGCGGAGCGCGGCGTCGTGGCCCCCGGCGCCGGCGTGAGGCTTCGCACGCCCGTGCCGCGCGTTGCGCCGGCCTCGTGCATCCATTCCTCGAGCGCCGCGGCCAGCTCGGTGCCGCGCTGGTAGCGCGACTCGGGCGCCTTCTCCAGACAGCGCATCACAATCGCGGCCAGCCCCTCCGGCACCTCGGAGTCCACGTCGCGCACCGGGACGGGACGCTCATGCACCTGCTTGTAGCCCACGGCGAAGGCGTCGGCGGCGTCGAACGGCGGAAAACCGACGAGGCACTCGTACAGCATGACGCCGACGGCGTAGAGATCGGCGCGACCGTCCAGCGTCTTCCCCATTGCCTGCTCGGGGGCCATGTAGTGCGGCGTCCCCATCGCGCGCCCGCTCGCCGTGAGCCGCGCGTGGAACTGCGCCGTGGCGATGCCGAAGTCGGTGAGGTACGCATTGCCGTCCTCGTCGAACAGCACGTTGTCGGGCTTCACATCGCGGTGCACCACGCCGTGGCGGTGCGCGTGGTCCAGCGCGATGGCCACCTGCGCGCCGATTTCCGCGACGCGCGCCGCCGGCAACGTGCGCCGCTCATGCAGGACGTCAGCCAGCCCGCCGCCGCCGAGGAATGGCATGATGAGGTACACCATCTCGCCCACTTCGCCGTAATCGAACGGCACGCAGATCATCGGATGCACCAGCCGCGCCGCGGCCTCCGCTTCGCGCCGGAACCGCTCGCGCATCTCTTGGTCGCGCGCGAGGTGGGCGTGCATCACCTTGAGCACCAGCGGCCGCCCCAGCGTCTCCTGCTCGACGAGGTACACATCGGCCATCCCCCCCGACCCGATGCGCCGCAGGACGCGGTAACGGTTGCCCGTCGCCTGACGCAGGGCGGTGATCAGCGCGTCGGGCGCGTCGGGGCGCGACGGCACGTCGGGGAGGGCGATGCCGCAGCGCACGCAGGCAACGGCGCCGCCGCGGTTCCACGTGCCGCA
>VHBQ01000008.1 GCA_016871855.1 Gemmatimonadota bacterium | reverse complement strand
AATTCGCGGCGACGGGGCCGTTGGTGAACGGCTCCCTGCGCGGCGACCTCGTCGTCATCGGGCGCGGCGACCCGTCCGTGAGCGACGCGCTGGCCGGCGACGCCATGCGCCCACTCCGCGCGGCCGCTGATTCGCTCTGGGCACGCGGCATTCGCGAGATCGCCGGGGCCCTGGTGAAGGGAGGCGACGCCTTTCCCGATTCGACGCTGGGGTACGGCTGGTCGTGGGACGATCTCGACTACGGCTATTCCGCTGGCGTCGATGAGTTGTTCTTCAACGAGGGGATCGCGCGCGTGACGCTGCGGGCCGCCACCGCGGTCGGCGGGGCTCCGACGGTGCGCACGGCCCCGGCGGCTACGGTGCCAAGGATCGGACGCGTCGCGGTGGTCACCGGTGGGATGATGGATCCGGAGGCGCGCCAGCGCAGCAGCGTCGCCTGGGAGTCCGACGTGCGTGGGCCGCGCCCCTTGCTCAACCTCTCCGGCTTCCTGCGCGCGCGTGACAGCGCCACGGTGACGGTGGCGATTCGCAACCCGTCGGCCTCGTACCTGGACGCGTTCGCCGAGGCGCTCGCCGAGCGCGGCATCGTGCTGCGCGGCAACGTGATCAGCGAGCCGGCGGCGGACACGGCGCGGCTGGCCCGGCTGTTCACGCTCTGGTCGCCGCCGCTGCGCACGATCCTGCCGCGATTCGAGAAGCCGTCGCAGAACCAGATCGGCGAACTCCTGTTCCGGACGCTTGGCCTCGAGAAGACCGGGGTCGGCACGCCCGACTCGGGACGACGGGTGATTGAGCGCCAGCTCGCCGCCTGGGGGGCCGACACCGCCGGGCACGCGGTGCGCGATGGCAGCGGGCTCTCGCGTCACGACTACGTGACGCCCGAGACGATCGTCAAGGTGCTCGACGCGATGCGCCGGCACGCCGACTTCAAGGTGTTCTACGACGCGCTGCCGATTGCCGGCGTTGACGGGACGATTGCCACACGGATGCGCGGCACGACCGCGCAGGGCAACGTTCACGCGAAGACTGGCACGGTGGACAAGGCGCGAAGCCTCTCGGGCTACGTGACCACGCCCGACGGCCGCCAGCTCCTGTTCAGCTTCCTGTGCAACAACTTCACCGTGCCCAACCGGGCGGTGGAAGAGGTGCAGGACGCGATCCTCGTGCGGCTCGCCTCGCCCGGCGCGCCGCGGTAGCGCACGATGCTCAGCGTCGCCGAGGCCGTCGCGCGGGTCGTCGGAGAGGTCCGTGCGCTGGACGTCGAGCAGGTGCCGCTGCTCGATGCGCCCGGCCGCGTGCTCGCCGAGGACGCGCGCGCCCAATACACGCTCCCCGCCTGTGCCAACTCGGCGATGGACGGCTACGCCGTGCGCGCCGCCGACCTGGCCGGCGCGCGCGCGGAGTCTCCGCGTTCCTTCCGCGTGCTCGAGACGGTCCGTGCGGGGCAGTTCCCTTCTCGGCCCATTGGCCCGGGCGAGGCCACGCGCATCATGACCGGCGCGCCGATTCCGATCGGCGCCGACTCTGTGCTCCGCGTCGAGGACACAGACGGCGGCGTGGAGGTGGTGCGCGCCCTCAACGACCGGGACTGCGGCAAGAACGTGCGCCCCCGCGGTGAGGATTTCCGCGAGGGCGACGTCGTGCTGAGCGCCGGCACGCCGCTGGGGGCCGCGCAGGTTGGGGTGCTCGCTTCGCTCGGATGCGCCACGGTGCCGGTGCACCGCGCCCCGCGCGTCGCGATCCTCGGCTCAGGGGACGAACTCGTCGACCTCGACCGATTCGATCGGGTCGTGGCTGGCGAGAAGATCATTGGCTCCAACAGCTACACGCTCCACGCGCTGGTGCGCGCAGCGGGCGGGATCCCCGTGCCGCTGGGCAACGCGCCCGACACGCCCGAGGCGATGCGCGACATCTTCACGCGCGCGGTGGAGGCGCGGCCCGATCTGATCGTCAGCTCGGCTGGCATTTCCGTCGGCGCGTTTGACTACACGCGCGATGCGCTGGGCGCGCTGGGGGCGGACCTGAAGTTCTGGAAAGTGCGCATGCGTCCCGGCGCACCTATCGGGTTCGGCACCTTAGCCGGCATTCCCTGGATAGGTCTGCCCGGAAATCCGGTCTCCGTGATGGTGACCTTCGAGCTGTTCGCACGGCCCGCAATTCTCGCGATGGCCGGGCATGCGCGGGTCTTCCGGCGTCCGGTGCCGGTGACCCTGGAGGCGCCGGTGACGATCGGCGCGCGACTAACGCACTTCCTGCGCGCGATCGTCCGTGTGCAGCCCTCCGGCACGCTCTCGGCGCAGCTCACCGGACCGCAGGGCTCGGGCATTCTCACCTCGATGGCCCGGGCGAACGCGCTGCTCGTGGTGCCAGAGGACCGCCCGACGAGCGCTGCCGGCGACACTCTGTCCGCGCTGTTGCTTTCCGCGGACGCGCAGCTCGCCGAGCGTTTTGCGCTCTGACGCGCAACGCGTGATGCCCGACGCGATCTCCACGGGACTCCCTCCCGAACTCGCCGCGCTTGACGAGCGCTTCCTCCTGCGGACCCGTGAGGTTGAGTTTGGCGGACGCTCGTGGCGCCTCGAGCTTCCGCGGAGCGCAGAGGATCTCATCAGCGAGGTTGACTTTGCGCGCGACGAACGGCTGCCGTACTGGGCCGACCTTTGGCCCTCGGCCATCGTGCTCGCGCAGGAAGTCGCGGCCCTAGATGGCGCCGGACGATCGGCCATCGAGTTTGGCGCCGGCCTTGGCTTGCCGTCACTGGCGGCCGCGCACGCCGGGTTTGACCTGCTCGTGAGCGACTACTACGACGATGCGCTCCTTTTTGCCCGCCGCAACGCGCTCAGGAATCTTGGCCGCGACCTTCGGACGCGGATGGTGGATTGGCGCGCGCTGCCCGAAGGACTCGGCCGCTTTGACCTGGTGCTGGCGGCGGACGTACTGTATGAGAGGCCGTACGCCCCGCTCGTCGCGCGGGCGGTCGTGAGCGCGCTCTCGCCGCAGGGCGTCGCGCTCATCGCCGATCCCGGTCGTGTTGCGCTGGGCGCCTGCCTCGCGGAGTGCGCCGCGCTTGGCGCGGTGGTCCGCGAAAGGAAGGCTGTGCGGCATGAGGAAGGGGCAGCGAAGCACACGATCACCATTCACGAGGTGCGGCTCGGGTGAACCAGCCGTTGCTGCAAATGGACCTGCGTCTCGTCGTCGGCGCCTTGGTGGTGCTCGCTGGGGCGGTGATCGCGATCTGGCTGGTTGGGCGTCGGCTGCGAGCCGATCTGGGGCCGACGCGCACGCTGGGAGAGCCCACGAGCAGCCCCTCGACGCCTTCGAGTGTCGTGCGGGAGCTTCAGAGCCGCGGACTTGCCACGCCCGCCCAGCTCGCCGGAATGACTGAGACGGAGCGACAGCTGCTATTCGCGACGGCGTCGTCGGTCATCAGCCGCGCGGACGGCGAACCTGAACGTCTTCCGGGCTCGCGGGCCGTCGTGTCACTCGACGCGCTCCCTCCGTTCTTCTGTCCGCTGTGCGGGTACCGCATCGAGCAGTTCACGAGCGTCGCGCCGATCACGGGACGCTGCGAGACCTGCCAGACGCGCGTGGTGGTGCGCCGCGACGGGGCACGCTTTCTCCTTACCGTGTTGACGCCCGAGGCACAGCAGGAGCTGCGGATCTGACGCGTCGCGAGGGAGAATTCGCCACCCGATGCGGGTGGTCACCCTACAGCACGAGATGCGCTCCGGACGTAGTATTGCAGGAGCACGGCCCCCATGGCCCGCCCCACCGCGGGGCGCAAGACCTACTGAGGTCCCAGATGCCACGATTCGTTGAACGGATGCTGGCCGCCGGCACGGTGCTGTTGGTGGCCCTGAGCTTTCTCCCGGCTGACGCGCACGCCATCCCGGCGTTTGCCCGCAAGTACCGCGTGAGTTGCTCCATGTGCCACGCGCCCGCGCCTCGCCTCAACACGTTCGGCGAGAACTTCGCGGGCAACGGTTTCGAGATGGCCGTGGGCGAGCCGGCGCGCGACACCGTCGATACCGGCGACCCGTTGCTTCGCCTGCCGAATTCCCTTCCGCTGGCGGTGCGCTTTGAGGCGTATCAGCGCTTCTTGACCGACCGCCGGGCCGGCGACGCCGCGGTGGACCAGCAGACGCCATGGATCGTGAAGGTGCTCAGCGGCGGGCAGGTGGCTGACAAGATCAGCTACTACATGTACTTCCTCCTAACCGAGCGCGGGGAAGTGGCGGGGCTGGAGGACGCGTACGTGCAGTTCACCGACATCAAGGGGAGCGGCGTCAGCCTGATCGTCGGCCAATTCCAGGTGTCCGACCCGGCGTTCAAGCGCGAACTGCGACTGCACTACGATGACTACCAGCCGTATCGCGTGAAGGTCGGACGCGTCGCGTCGGACCTGACCTATGATCGCGGGCTGATGGCGCTCTGGTCTCCACGCGCAGGCACGGACATCACGGCTGAGGTGGTGACCGGTGACGGACTCAATCACGCGAACAGCGCGAGGCAGTACGACACCGACAACAATAAAAACTTCGCACTGCGCATCTCGCAGGACATCGGGCGACTGCGCGTCGGCGTCTTTGGCTACACCGGCAAGCAGGGGGCGGGGGCGGCATCGAGCACGATGCGCGTCTTCGGACCCGACGCCACGGTGCCGCTCGGATCGATGGGTGAGCTCAACGTGCAGGCCCTCCGCCGCTGGGACAGCAACCCGTTCCTCGGCTCCTGCACGGTGGCCAACCCCTGCCTCGGCAATCGCACCGCCCCGTTCAGCACGACGGTGGACGCGGCCATGGCCGAGGTCATTCTGTGGCCGCAGGGACCGGCGGGACAGTGGTTCGTGACCGGCCTGCTCAATTACGTGGACGCCAGCGCACCGGTAGTGTCGCTTCGCATCGGCGAGCGCGGGGACGACCCTTCGACGGTCTCGCAGTACACGACTGGCACCTTTGGCCTGCATTACCTCCTCAAGCGCAACGTCCGTTTGATGGGCGAGACGACGTGGGATTTCGAGCGCGACCGCGCGCGCCTCATCGCGGGCATCAACCTGGCCTTCTAACCATGACTCGCATCGCTCGCATCCTGATCGGCGCGGCGGGCATCGCCCTCGTCATCGCCGCCGCCTTCGGCGGTTCATCTCCCGTAGCCGCCCAGGGACAGGGCGACGACAAGGCGCAGATCGCGCTTGGGGAGAACATCTTCAAGGGCAAGGCCGCCGGCGGCCTGTGCTGGACGTGCCACGGCCTGGATGCCAAGGGCATGAAGGGCCTCGGCCCGGATCTTACCGACAAGACGTGGCTGCACGGCGACGGCGGCGTCGACTTCGTGAAGGCCACGGTCAAGACCGGCGTGATGAAGCCCAAGCAGGGCAGCACGCCCATGCCGCCCGGTGGCGGCAGCCCGCTCAACGACCGCCAAGTCTCGGCGGTCGCGGCGTACGTCGTGTCACTGAGCTCCGGCAAATAGCGGCGCCGCCGGCAAGCGAGGGCGCCCGGCTGCCGATCGCGGCCGGGCGCCCTCGCTTCCCGCGCCGCTCCCGGCGCGTATTCCGCCGCTACGCCAGCCGGTCGGCCACCACCTCGGCGATGTCGTAGACCTGCACCGACTCGTCACGCGCCGAGATGGAATCGCGCATCATCGTCATGCAGAACGGGCAGGCCACAGCCACCGACTGCGCGCCCGTCGCGAGCGCCTCCTCGGCGCGCTCGGCGTTGATGCGCTTGCCTTCATTCTCCTCCATCCACATCCGCCCGCCGCCGGCGCCGCAGCAGAGCCCGCGGTCCCCGGAGCGCGGCATCTCGACGAGGCGCACGACAGGGAGCGCCCGCCGTAACGTCTCGCGCGGCGCGTCATAGATCTGGTTGTAGCGCCCCAGATAGCACGAGTCGTGGTATGTGAAGGTGCTCACCGGCTCGTGCAGTTCGTGGCGCAGCGGCACCCGCCCCTGGGCGATCAGGTGCTCGATGAACGTCGAGTGGTGGATGACGTCGTAGTGCCCGCCGAACTGCGGGTACTCGTTGCCCAGCTGGTGCATGCAGTGCGGGCAGGCGGTGACGATCGTGCGCACCTGATACTTCGCCAGCGTCTCCACGTTCTCGCGCGCGAGCATCTGGTAGAGGTACTCATTGCCGATCCGGCGCGCCGGGTCGCCGTTGCACTTCTCCTCGCGACCGAGGATGGCGAAGTTCACGCCCGCCGCCTTCATGATCTTCGCGAAGGCCACGGTCGTCTTCTTCGCGCGGTCGTCGAACGACCCCATGCAGCCGACGAAGTAGAGGATGTCGGCGGTCTCGCCCCGCGCGGCCAGCTCGGCCATCGTCGGGACGTCGAGCCCCTCGCTCCACTTGCCGCGGTCGCCCGGGTCGAAGGCCCACGGGGACCCGCGCTGTTCCATGCTCTCGAAGGCGGGCATCACCTCTTCCGGGAAGCGCGACTCGCCGAGCACGAGATTGCGCCGCATCTCGAGAATCACCGATAGCTGGTCAATGGAGACCGGACACTCCTGCACGCACGCGCGGCAAGTCGTGCACGCCCAGAGCTCCTGTTCCGAGATGAACCCGTCGAGCAGTGGCTTGTCATCCACCGTCAACCGTCCACCGTCCACCGTCACCATCGCCGCCTTCTGTTCTAACCGCTCCCGCACATTCACGATGATCTTCCGCGGCGACAGCAGCTTCCCCGTGGTGTTGGCCGGGCAGACCGACGTGCACCGCCCACACTCCGTGCAGGCGAAACCGTCCAGCAGGCTCTTCCACGAGAGGTGCTCGACGTCCTTCGCGCCGAACTGCTCCGTCTCCGCCTCGAGGTCCATGTACCCCATCACCCCCGCCTGTCCCGGGCCGCTCGTGTTCGAGAGGTAGACATTGGGGAGCGACGCGACGACGTGCAGGTGCTTCGAGTATGGCAGGTAGTTCAGGAAGCCAAGGACGAGCAGGCCGTGGGACCACCAGTTGAGCGACCGGAAGAAGGCGGCCCAGTCCTGCGGCACAAACGCCAGCGCCTGGGCGAGTCCGTACGAGATCGGGCGGTAGTACGGCGACGCGTGCGTGGGGAACGCGACCATCTCGAACGACTCGGCGCCGAACATCGTGATCATCAGCAGGCCGATCCAGCTCAGGATGAGCAGCGGGTCATTAGGGTGCGTTTCCGCACCCTGCAGTCGCTTCACGCGGTGCGTCAACCGGCGCCACAGCGCAAATGCGACGGCGCCAATAACGATCAGTCCCCAGAGGTCCTGGTTGACCTGATAGAACCAGTACGCCCACTGCGGCATGAACTTCGCCAGCGTGAAGTTCGGCAGGATGCCACGGGCGATGAACTCGCCCGTACCCACGGTGAGCACGCAGAAGCCCCAGAAGATCGCCGCGTGCATCGGCCCGGCGATCCAGTCGCGGAAGATCTTTCGCTGGAGGATGCCGATGGCGATCAGGTTGTAGAGCCGCTTTGGCACGTGGTCCCACCGCGAATCGTCGAGCCGCCCGATGCGCAGGTAGCCCACCAGCCGCTGGACGTTGTAAGCGAAGAAGCCGAAGGCGAGGGCGACGATGAGGGCGAACAGCAGATTCGCGGTGGTCATGGAGCAGAAGCTAGCGAAGATTGAGCGGGCGGGACAGCAGGGAGTTCAGCTCACACCGCACCCCTCGTCGGGATCACCCTGGCCATCAGTGCGTGTCGTGGGTCGCGCCCGGACGCTTGACACCTCCGGCGGAGCCCGTAAGCTTCGCGGGTCATCCTTGATCGGATCGTCGGCGCGCGCAGCGGACCGCTTGGCTCGTGCGTACCGCCTTCGTGGACCTCCGCTGGAGCGTCGCCCACCAATGAGTGCACAAGCAGCCCGCGGCAACTGGGGTTCCCGGATTGGATTCATCCTCGCCGCGGCCGGTTCGGCCGTCGGCCTGGGCAACATCTGGGGTTTCCCCATGCAGGTCGGAAAGGGGGGCGGCGCGATTTTCGTCGTGCTCTACCTCTTCTGCGTCTTCGTGATCTGCTTTCCGATCCTGGTCGCCGAGCTTGCGCTCGGCCGGTCGTCGGGCAAGTCGCCGATCGAGGCGTTCGCGGTGACGAAGCCGAACACACCGTGGTGGGTGGTCGGCGCGCTTGGCGTGATGGCGGGCGTCGGCATCCTCTCCTTCTACTCCGTCATCGCCGGTTGGACGGTCGCTTACATCTGGTTCACGGCGACAGGGGCCGTTGCGGGCACGCCCGAACAGGTGGCCGGCTACTTCAGCGCATTCGTGGCGGAT
Organism: Gemmatimonadota bacterium; assembly: GCA_016871855.1. Taxonomy (GTDB): domain Bacteria; phylum Gemmatimonadota; class Gemmatimonadetes; order Gemmatimonadales; family Gemmatimonadaceae; genus PNKL01. The sequence goes on along the minus strand of VHBQ01000008.1, from coordinate 50,423 downwards.
GGGGGGAAGAACCTTGTGCTCGCGTTCGCCGTCCTCGGCATCACGGCGGCGATCATCCTCGGTGGTGTTCGCGAGGGGATTGAGCGGGCGTCGAAGGTCATGATGCCGGCACTCCTGGTCCTTCTCGTGCTGCTGGCGATCCGCGGGCTCACGCTGCCGGGGGCGTCCGCGGGCGTCGCGTACTACCTGAAGCCTGAGTGGAGCGAAGTCACCAATATCTCGGTGCTCAACGCCGCGCTCGGGCAGGCGTTCTTCTCGCTGTCATTGGGCATGGGCTGCATGATCACGTACGGCAGCTATCTGTCCAAGTCCACAAGTGTCGTGGGGGCCGCTGGGTGGGTGGCGGGACTCGATACCACGGTTGCACTGCTCGCCGGCTTCATCATCTTCCCTGCGGGCTTCTCGATTGCCGGGTTTGATCCGGCCGCCGGCGGCCCAGGGCTGATCTTCGCCGTGTTGCCTCAGCTCTTCGCGACCATGCCCGGGGGACATCTCTTCGGGGCGGCCTTCTTCATTCTGCTGAGTCTAGCGGCGGTCACCAGCACCATCTCGCTGCTTGAGGTACCGACGGCCGCGCTTGTGGACAAGGGTTGGCCGCGCAAGAAGGCCATCTACGTGCTGACCGGCGTTGTGCTCGCCTTGGCGATCCCGTCCGTGCTCTCCCAGGGCGCCGTGGCGGGGCTCTCCCGCATGCCGGGCGTGGAGATGGACTTCCTCTCGCTGATGGCAATCGTGTGGAACAACTGGGCCTTGCCCATCGGCGGACTGCTGATCGCCATCTTCGTCGGCTGGGTGTGGGGTGCTGACCACGCGATTGCGGAGCTCTCTGCCGGCGGCGTCGCGTTCCCCGGAGCGCGTCTCTGGGCGGTGCTCATCAAGTATGTGTGTCCAGTGGCTATCCTGTTCATCATCATCATGACCGCCCGAGGCATGTTCGGCGGCTGAGCCAAGCTCCCTTTTCTGAGACCAAACATGAACGTGCTGACCGACTGGATTCTCTCTATTGACGCGTGGGTATGGCAGCCGTTTGTCATGCCGCTGGTGCTGCTCATCGTCGGCGGCATCCTGACATGGCGCAGCGGTTTCGTGCAGATCGTGCACTTCAGGACGTCCTTTCGGATGGCCATGGGCGGGCTCTTCGGCGGGCGCCGCGCCAAGGAAGGCACGATTACTCCCTTCCAGGCGCTCTCGACGGCGCTGGCCGCGACGGTGGGCAACGGCAACATCGGCGGCGTCGCGACCGCCATCCTGCTGGGCGGCCCCGGCGCGGTTTTCTGGATGTGGGTGTGCGCGACGGTGGGCATGGCGACCAAGTTCTCCGAGGCAGTGCTCGGCGTGCATTTCCGCGTGAAGACGGCGTATGGCGAGCGCGCCAGCGGCCCGATGTACTACATCCAGCGTGGCGTCTCCAACCCGAGGCTCGGCAAGGGGCTGGCGATGGCGTTCGCCTTCTTCGGCATGTGCGCCGCGCTACTCGGCACGGGGAACATGGCGCAGTCCAACACCGTCGCTCGCACCTTCGTGGGAGCGGTGCAGACGATCGGCGGGGTCACGGTTCCGACGTGGGTACCTGGCATTCTGATCACCGTTGCTGTGGGCCTGGTGCTGCTCGGCGGACTCCAGCGCATCGCGAAGACTTCGGAGAAGCTCGTCCCGGCGATGATCCTCCTCTATGTGTTCTCTGCGCTGGCATTCATCGTGCTCAACATTGGCGCGCTCCCGGACGTGCTCGGCCACATTGTCCGCGAGGCGTTCACGCCAAGTGCCGCGGTGGGCGGCTTTGCTGGCGCGACGGTGGCTCAGGGCATCCAGGCTGGCGTCAGCCGCGGCGTTCTCTCCAACGAGGCAGGCCTCGGTAGCGCTCCCATCGCGCATGGCGTGGCCGACGTCAAGCACCCGGTGGAACAGGGCACGGTCGGAGTCATGGAAGTGTTCATTGACACGATCGTGGTGTGCACGATGACGGCGTTCGTCATTCTCGAGTCCGGACTATGGACCGACGCCGCCTACCAGGGGGCGAGTGGCGACCTGACTGCGGCGGCCATGGGAACGGTCATTCCGGGCGCCTCGATCATCGTCGCTATCAGCAGCTTCCTCTTTGGCTTCTCGACGCTGATCGGATGGTGCTACTACGGTGAGAAGTGCTTCGAGTTCATGTTCGGCTCGTCCCACATCAAGTTCTATCGGGCGGTGTTCACCGGGCTCGTGATGGTTGGTGCCGTGATCTCGGTCCCGCTGGTCTGGGCGGTCGGGACGCTCCTCAACGGCTTCATGGCGCTCCCCAATCTGATTGGACTCTTCGTCCTGAGCGGCACGGTGGCCAAGCTGACCAAGGACTACTTCTCCGGGCGCATGGAGTACGCGTTGCATGAGGATCACTAGGCGTCACGCGCCACGGACGCTGACGTAGAAGGACGGCGGGGCGGTCCCAGTGGGGCCGCCCCGCCGCTCGTGCACCCTCAGGCGCGCTATGCGCCGGCTCTCGCCGCCTTGACCGCCTCGGTCAGGACGGGGAGCACTTCCATCACGTCGCCGACGATGCCGTAGTCGGCCGCCTTGAAAATCGGCGCTTCCTTGTCCTTGTTGATCGCGACGATCGTCTTCGACGTGCGCATGCCGGCAAGGTGCTGGATGGCACCGGAGATGCCGCAGGCCACGTATAGGTCGGGGCTGACCAGTCGTCCGGTCTGGCCGATCTGGTCCGAGTGCGGACGCCAGCCGTCGTCGGTCACGGCGCGCGTCGCGCCGACCGCCGCATTGCCGAACGCGGCGGCAAGGGCCTCGACGAGCGCGAAGTTGGCCGCTTCCTTGAGTCCCCGGCCGCCGGCAACGATGACCGGCGCCTCGCCGAGGTCGATCTTCCCGCCCGCCGCCTTCTCGGTGAGCGTGACCTTCACGCGCACGCTCGCCGGTTCCACGGCCGGGGTCAGCGTCTCCACGGTCCCTGCCTTCGCGCTCTCCGCGGGGAGGACCGCCCCCGCGCGCAGCGAGATCAGGGCGGGGGTCGCCTTCAGCACGAAGCGCTGAACGATCTTGTTGGTGTAGCCCGGATGGGCCACGGCCACGCTGTCGCCCGAGAGCGTGAACTCGGTCACGTCGGACGCATAGGCGAGCTTCATCTTCGCGGCGACGCGCGCCACGAGGTCGTGCCCCATCGCGCTGGCCGCAAAGAAGGCGGCGCGGTAGCCGCTGCCCAGTCGCGCAGCCAGCGTGGCCGTCACCGCCTCGGGGTTGTAATGCGTGAAGGCGTCGTGCTCCATCACCAGCACCACATCGGCGCCGTGCGCGGCGAGCTTCGCGGCGTGCTGCGCCACGCCCGGCGCCCCGACGAGCACGGCGTGCACCTGCCCGCCGGTCGCGTCCGCCACCTGGCGTGCCGCGGTGACCGTCTCGAGGCCGGCACGGCGGAGTTCGCCGAGCCGCGTTTCGGAGAATGCGAGAACGTTCGCCATTAGAGCACCTTCGCCTCTTCCTTGAGCAGCCGGACCAGCTCCGGCACGGCATCCTTGCCCTCTCCGATGATCCGCCCCGCGGCGCGTTCCGCCGGCAGCTCCATTTTCTCGAGCGCGTACGTCACCGCGCCGAGCTGCGCCGGCTTCACGTCGAGCGGCTTCTTCTTCGCGGCCATGATCCCCTTGAGCGAGGGGTAGCGCGCCCGCGCTATGCCCTCGTCGATGGTGACCACGGCGGGCAGCGGGCACTCGATGAGTTCGTACGCCCCCTCCAGCTCGCGGCGCGCCTTGACCAAACCGCCCTCGACGTTGAGCTGGGAGATCGCGCTGATCACCGGCAGGCCAAGCAGCTCGGCGATGAAGATGCCGACAGAGCGATTCTGCGTGTCCACGGCCATGCGCCCGCACATCACCAGGTCGTAGCCGCCGTCCTTGAGTTCGGCGGCGAGCGCGCTCGCGATCGCGAGGCCATCGCTCACCGGCGCGTCGTGCTTGAGCTGCACCGCGCGATGCGCCCCCATCGAAAGCGCCTTGCGCAGGGACTCCTGCACAACGTCGGGCCCGAGCGAGATCACGGTGACCTCGCCGGCGCCGAGCTTCTCGGTGATCTGGATGGCAACTTCCGCGGCGTAGCCGTCGAAGTCGGACATGTCGAACTTCAGCCCGGCCTCGTCGATGCCGGTGCCCGACGCATTGATTTTGAAGCGCCCTTCCATGTCCGGAACGCGCTTGATGCACACGGCGATCTTCACCGTGGAAACCCTCGGAAAGAGTGCGAACGAAAGATAGCCCGGGGGGGACGCGATGGTAGACGGTGGACGGTGGACGGTGGACGGTGGACGGTGGACGGTGGACGGTGGACGGTGGAGGGGCGAAGGTGGCTGTTTGCGAGGGAAGCCGCCATTCTTCGGAGCCTGTCGTGATCCACTGTCTACCGTCCACCGTCCACCGTCTTCCGCCTCCCAGCATGCCACTCGCTGTGATCACCGGTGCCTCCGCCGGCATCGGCCGTGTCTTCGCCGAGTCGCTGGCCCGGCGCGGCTATGACCTCGTCCTCGTGGCGCGGTCCACGGCCCGCATCGAGGCGCTGGCCGGCGCGCTCGCCGTCGCGCATGGCGTGCGGTGCGAATGCTGGACGGCGGACCTGGCCAGCGACGCCGGCCGGGAGGAGGTCGCTGCCCGCATCGCCGCCCTCCCGCGCCTCGACCTGCTCGTGAACAACGCCGGCTTCGCGACCACGGGCAAGCTGCACAAGATCCCCCTCGAGCCGCAGATGCAGATGCTGCGCCTGCATGCGCTCGCCCCGATGCGGCTGAGCGCCGCCGCCCTGCCTCGGATGGTGGAGCACGGCGCGGGGTGGATCATCAACGTCTCGTCGATCGCCGGCTTCCTCTTCGGGCCCGGCAACGTCAACTACTCGGCCACCAAGGCGTACCTCACGTCGTTCTCGCTCGGCCTCGACACCGAGGTGCGCGACGCCGGCATTCGCGTGCAGGCGCTCTGTCCGGGCTTCACCCACACGGAGATCCACACCGAGATGCCCCACGTGAAGCGGCAGATTCCGGCGTGGTTGTGGGGGAGCGCCGAGCGGGTTGTCGAGACGTCGCTGCGGCAGATCGAGCGCGGCGGCCCCGTGATCTGCGTGCCCGGGCTGCGCAACAAGATCCTGTGGCGGGCACTCTCGCTGATCCCGCGGGGGCTGCGGGGGCGGCTGGCGGTCAGGAAACGCACGACCAGGGACTAGCGGCCTCGACCGAAGACAAGGGGGAGTCCGGCACCCACGCCGCACTCCCCCTTGTCTTCCGTCCACCGTCTACCGTCCTCCGTCTCTATCGCTCCAATCGAAACCCGCCCTACTTCTTCAAGCTCGCATCCCGAATCGCCTTGAACTCGTTTCCCGGCCTCCATTCCGGCCACTTCGGCGCGTTCGACACCCGGTAGCCGATGGCGTAGTAGAACTGCGCGTCCTGCGCGGCACCGGAGAGATCCCAGTCGGGCTTGATGTCGTCCGACGGCTTGTGGTAGTGGTTGGCCGTGTAGTCGGCGCGCTTCTGCATGCCGTAGGTGGAGTCCTTGCCCACGAACGTGACGCCCGAGCCGGCATAGAACGCCGGCACGCCAACCTTGGCGAAGGGGAAGTGATCCGAGCGGTAGTAGTAGCCCTTCTCCGGCTCCGGATCCGGCACCAGCACGCGCCCACCCTGCTCCGCCGCTGCGGCGCGGGCGTAGTCATCGAGCTCTGAGGCGCCGTACCCCATCACGACGATATCCGACGTCTTTCCCCATGTGTTCAGGCCATCCATGTTGATGACCGCGACCGTCTTGTTGACCGGGTAGAGTGGGTTCGTCGCGTAGTACTGCGCGCCAAGCAGCCCCTGCTCCTCGGCGGTGACGGCGAGGAAAAGCACGGAACGCTTCGGCGGTGCAAGCATGGAGAAAGCCTTGGCGACCGAGAGCAGCGCGGAAACGCCGGTGGCGTTGTCGGCGGCGCCGTTGTAGATCGAGTCGTCGTTCACCTTGGCGCCGACGCCAAAGTGATCCCAGTGCGCGTTAAAGACCACAAACTCGCTCTTCAGCGTGGAGTCGCTTCCCTCCACCATGGCCACGACGTTTCGCGAGTCCACCGTGCGCAGCGCGTTCTTGAGCGTGACGCTGGCGGTCACGCCGAGCGGAACCGGCGTGAACTCCTTCGTCGCCGCCTTCGCCTTGAGCGCATCGAAGTCCTGGCCCGCCACGGTGAAGAGCGCCTTCGCCTGGTCGAGCGTGATCCACCCCTCGACGCTGCTGCGCCCCATGTTCTTGTCGGGCGTCACGAGGTCGAACTGCTCGGCCGTCTTTCCCTGGACCACGACGAACGGATAGCCCGCTTCCTTCGTCTCGTGGACGATGAGGACGCCGGCGGCCTTGTGGCGCAATCCCTGCTCGTACTTGTAGGTCCAGCGGCCGTAGTACGTCATGCGCGCGCCGCCAAACACCGCCGTGTCGCTTACCGGTGGGTCGTTCACCAGGACAACCATCGTCTTGCCCTTCAGGTCCACGCCCTTGAAGTCATCCCAGCCGAACTCCGGCGCCTCGACGCCGTAGCCGACGAAGACGAGCTCGGAGTTCTGCAGGGCCGCGGACGGGCTCACGTGCTTGGTCCAGGCGACGAAGTCATCGCGCCACTTCAGCGACGTCCGCGCGCCGCCTTTGGCGAAGGTCATCGTAGGACTGTTCGTCACGGTGATGCCGACCAGGGGCACTTTCTGGATGTACGTCCCGTCGGGGTTGCCCGGCTTGAGTCCCATCCCGTTGAACTGGGCCTCGAGGTACGCCACGGTTCGATCCTCGCCGAGCGAACCCGGGGCGCGTCCGAGCAGGGAGTCGTCGGCCAGCACGCCGATGTGGTGCATGAGCATCGCGGTGTCGATGGCGTGCATCCCCTCAGCGGAGAACTTGGCCGTCGTCGGATCAGCCTCGCCGCCGCAGGCAGCGGCGGCGAGCGCGGCGATCAGGCAGGAACGTCGAATAGTCTTGGTCATATAGGCACCCGAAGTGCGGGGTTCAGGGATTAGGGGGCGCTGAAGAAATACGTGAGTCCGACCTGTGATGTTGTGCTGCGCGGAGTGCCGGGTGTCAAGCGCGACGCTCCACCGTCTCCGTCCACCGTCTACCGTCCACCGTCTACCGTCCACCGTCTACCGTCTACCGTCCACCGTCTTCCGTCTGCAGTCACTGCATCACCGGCGCCGGCGTGTTCTCCGTCAGGTACCGCCGGTGCGGGATGAACCAAGCCAGAGAACCAACCACCGCCACGCCGGTCAGGACGGCGAACCACCCCGGCACCATCGCCACCCGCCAAGCCGCGGCCGTGACCAGGCCGAGCACGACCAGTCGCGACGTCTCGAGTGGCGCCGCCCACTGCTCCGCCTCGAAGATCCCGCCGACGGCCGTCAGCGAAATTGCCACATAAAAGCCACCGGCCGCCATATGGGCCATCGGCAGGCCACTGGCGCCGGCCAGCAGCAGAAACGTCGCGAGCAGGGCGCAGGTGAAGTGGAACAGCCCGTACGCTGCAAGCGAGCCCGGGATCTTCGGATCGTACCGCTCGAAGGTCTCGCGCTGAACCTCCGACGGCATTACCCGTCCGCCGAGGCGCTCAGGCCGCCAACCCGGCGGGCCGAACACGTACATCCACCGCTCGCGCCACGACGCCGCCGTCCAGACGGACTTCAGGATGTCCCAGAAGACGTGGATGTTCGCCCACAGCGGGTTCCAGCTGCGCAGCGGGTGCGTCAGCCCATACACCGGCTCCTCCTCTTCCTTCACGAACGTGCCGAAGAGCCGGTCCCACGTGATGAAGACGCCAGCGTAGTTCTTGTCCTGGTACTTGGGATTCACGCCGTGGTGCACCCGGTGATGTGACGGCGTGTTGAGCACATACTCCGCCACACGCCCGAGCTTCCCGACGGCGCGCGTGTGGATCCAGAACTGGTAGACGAGGTTCAGCGCGTTGCAGGCCACGAACATCTGCCATGGCATGCCGAGTACAGCCAGCGGCGCGTAGAAAACCCACGAGAACAGGCCGTGCAGGGAGCTTTGTCGCAACGCGACCGCGAGGTTGTACTCCTCGCTGCTGTGGTGCACCACGTGCCCCGCCCAGAGGAGGTTGATCTCGTGCGCGTAGCGGTGGCTGAAGTAGTAGGCGACGTCCACCAGCACGAACGCCAGCGCCCAACTGGCGAACTCTGGGCCGCGCACACCGAACCAGGGGAACCCCTCGACGCCGTAGAAGGGCGCCGCCGATGGCCACGCGGGGAGCCCGACCCACCCCTGCAGCGTCCATCGCTCGCCGATCCAGATGAAGATTCCGATCGAGAAGAGCTTGGTGAAGACGCCGCTGATCTGCGACAGAATCCCGCAGCTTAGGTCGGCAATCGAGTCGTTGAGCCGCAGCAGGTGCCTGCCCGACCAGGCGGAATACGCCAACTCCAGCCCGATGAGCAGGAAGAAGAACGGAATCGAGAAGAGGATGATGCCCATCGTCTACCGTCTACCGTCCACCGTTAACCGTCACCCCTTGAACGCGTTGAACCCGGTTTCCGCCATCCCAATCACCAACGAATGCACGTCGTGCGTCCCCTCGTACGTGTACACGCTCTCGAGGTTCGCCATGTGGCGCATCGAGTGGTATTCGGCGAGGATGCCGTTGGCGCCGAGCAGGCGGCGCGCCTCGCGGGCGATGTCGGTGGCGACATTCACGTTGTTGCGCTTCGCCAGGCTGACCTGCTGTGGCGTGTACGTGCCGGCATCCTTCATCCGCCCGAGGTGCAGCGCGAGCAGTTGCCCCTTCACAATTTCGGTGAGCATGTCGGCGAGGCGCACCTGCTGGATCTGGAAGCCGCCGATCGGCCGGTCGAACATCACGCGGGTCTTGGAGTAGCTGAGCGCCTCCTCGTAGCAGGCGATCGCCGCCCCCATCGCCCCCCACGCAATGCCGTAACGCGCCTGCGTCAGGCACATCAACGGACTCTTCAGCCCCTTCGAGTTGGGGAGGATCGCGTCCGCGGGAAGGTGCACATCGTCGAAGACCAACTCGCTCGTCATCGAGGCGCGCAGGGAGAGCTTCCCCTTCGTCTCCTTGATCGCGTATCCCTTCGTGCCGGTCGGCACAAGGAAGCCGCGGACGCTTTTCGCGTCGGGGTCGTTGTCTTCGGTCTTGGCCCAGACAACGCCGACCTGCGAGAGCGAGCCGTTGGTGATCCACATCTTCGCGCCGTTCAGCACCCACGTGCCGTCCTTTTGCTGCCGGGCGCGCGTGATCATTCCAGAGGGGTTGGACCCGTAGTCGGGCTCGGTGAGCCCGAAGCAGCCGATGACCTCCCCGGTCGCCATCTTCGGCAGGTAGCGCCGCTTCTGCTCCTCGCTGCCGAAGGCGTAGATGGGGTACATGACCAGCGCGCCCTGCACCGATGAGAACGAACGGATGCCGGAGTCGCCGCGTTCAAGCTCCTGATTGATCAGTCCGTACGCGACGTTGCTCAGTCCGGCGCAGCCGTACTCTTCCGGGAGATTCGCGCCGAAGTAGCCCTGCGCCCCCATCTCGGCGATGAGTTCCGTCGGGAAGCGGCCGTCCACGTAGCACTGGCCGATGATCGGAAGGACCTTCTCGTCCACGAAGGCGCGCACCGAGTCGCGAATCGCGCGCTCTTCCTCGGTGAGTCCGGCGTCGATGTTGTAGAGGTCGCCCGTGCGGGGCTTCAGGTCGGGGGAGCCGAGGAGCGTGTCAGACATGGACCGGACCCGATTGTCGAGGGTGAAACGGGAGCATTAATAGTAACCCATTGCAGGCACGGGATGGCCGCGCGCGACGGGGCGAGCAGCGTGGGACGCTCGCAGAAGGTGCACTGGGAGACGGACCGGCTGCAAACGCGACGTGCGGAGCCGCCGGATCGTCCGGCCACTCTGCACGCCGCGCCCGCAGGGGCGTTCGTCTACAATCCTACTTTCGCGGATCGAGAATCCGGTCGATCTGCACCCGGGCGTCGGCAATGTGCGCGCGCGTGACGGCGTCACCGGCCCGTCCCGCGGCCGCGGCGAGGTCAGCGTCGAGCGCCTTCACCTCGGCACGCAACACCGCGCGGATGTCGCTGGTCGCGCGCGCCGGACCGAACTGCGCCGCGAAGCCCGCGGGCAGGCCGGCAGGAAGCTGCGCGGGCGTCGGGTTGATCTTGGCGTCCATCGCGCTGAGGAACGCGCGCTGGAGCTCCCGCCGATACGCGTTCACCTGAACGGTTCCCGCGCCCAACTCCGACCAGATCCCCCGCCGCACATCGGCCGCCATCTCCGTCAGGCTGTACGCGTCACCTCGGTTCTTGGCCAAGGCCTCGTGCTCGATGAGCCGTTCGAGCCGGCGATCGCTCATCAGCGTGCTCAGCACGCCCGATTGCGCCGACACGATGCGCCGAATGGCGCCTTCGACTTCGATCCGCCGAAGAATCTCTTCCGGCGTCAGCCACGTGGGCGTGGCAAACGCGTTGTCGATGAGGAAGCGCACTGCCTCCTTCTGACGCGACTTCGGCAGCGGCTTGAACCGGACGCCGTCCTGTCCGCCGTACTTCTCCTGCGCTTCCACGCCACCAACCACCCAGGCGACGTGCCGCAGCTCGGTGGACCACTGGCCGACCAGCCGGTCGTACATCATCACGAGGTCGTCGAAGTCCGCGCCCGGCTGCACGGTCGAGGGCACGAGGAGTGGGACGATCTGCTTGATGCTTCTGATCCCCCAGCCGGTTGCCTTGACTGGGTCCGCGTCGCCGACGGCTTCCGAGTGCGCGCCGGGATCGCCGCTGCCCGCGTCCCGCACGTCGAACCGGTACCACGGCACACGCTCCTGTTCGCGGGACCACTGGTCGAGCGTCGCCCACTCCGCGTCCGGCGTCTTCGCGGCCGGAATCGGCGTGTAGCCCCATCGGGTGATGTACTTGTCCCACGGCCCGATGCGCGGAATCAGGTCCTTGAGCGCGATGCCGTCCTCCGGCTGGGCCACGTAGTTGAAGCGCGAGTAGTCCATGATGGACGGGCTGTGTCCCATCTTGGCGACCCACGTGCGGCTGCGCACCGAGTCGGTGGGGTACAGCGCGCTTCCCTTCTGGTCGTGCTGATATCCGAGCGTGTGCCCAACCTCGTGCGCGACCACGAACCGCACCAACTCACCCATGAGCGAGTCGGGCATGGGCCACTGACGCGCGCGCGGATCCAGGTGCCCCACCTGCGTGAAGTACCAGGTCCGCTGGAGGTTCATGATGTTGTGGAACATGTAGATGTCGGACTCGAGGATCTCACCGCTGCGTGGATCATTGACGTTCGGTCCGACGGCGTTCTCGATGGTGGACGCCATCCAACGCACCACCGAGTACCGCGCATCCTCCGGCGACCAGTCGGGGTCCTGCTCCTTGGTGGGCGCGTCCGCGGCTACGATGCCGCGAATGAAGCCCGCCTCCTCGAACGCCGGCTGCCAGTCCTCGATCCCCTTCTTCACCCACGGCTTGAGCCACTCCGGCGTCGCCGGATCCACGTAGTACGTGATCGGCTTCACCGGCTCCGACTTGGCAGCATTGGGGTCCTTCTTCTCCAGCCGCCACCGCACGATGTAGTTCCGCGTCTCGGCCCTCTGCTCCGGACGACCGTAGTCCACCTGACTGAGCGAGAAGAAGCCGACGCGCTTGTCGAACAGGCGCGGCATCATCGGCTTCTCTGGAAGCGCCAACATGCTCCACCGCAGCGTGATGGTGGCCGTCCCGGTTGGCGCCGTGCCAAACCCGGTGGCGGGCGCCGGGGTCCCGGCTGGCGGCGCGGCATAGGTGAGTGTGGCCTCGACTTCAACGTTTTTCGGGAACGACAGCACGCGGTCCACGTACGAGCGGTTCGCGTCGGGCGGCGTCCGGAACGCCGACCCCGGCCCGATCTCGGTGGGCGGGGCCGTGTAGAACCGGCCGACCTCGATCACCGCGGCGCTGTCCGCACTCCAGGCTTCCACGTTGAAGGCGCCAAGGATGACGTCTTCGTTCGAATTGCGAACGGCGCGGTAGATCGGCGTCGTCGAATCGGCGACGGTGGCGTACGAGATGCGGCGGAGGAAGATGCGGTTGTCCCGGCGCTCCCAGCGCACGACCTGCGTCTGGCCGATCTGTTGCCCGGCGAGACTGCCCGCGGGAACCCGGACGCCGCGCGTGACGATGATCATCTCCTTGTTCATCGCCGCCCGCGGAATCTCGAAGTAGTGGCGGCTGCCCACCTGATGCGTCTTGAACATCCCGGCGCGACTCTTCGCTTCCGCCGTGATCACCCGGTTGTACGGCCGCGGCTGTGCCTCGGCGCCGGGCGCAACGGGGGCGCCTGGAGCGGCACCGGCCGGGCGTGCGGTGGTATCCTGGGCGGCCGCGGCCCGCGGCGCCGCCGCTGGCGTTGGCGTTGGCGCGGCAGCAGGACGGGGTCCGGCGGCCGGCGGCGTAGCCTGCGGAGCTGGCGTCGTGGCTGGGGGGGTCTTACCGCAAGCCGCCGTCACGGCGACCGCCAGCAACATCAGGGTAGTAGAGGCTTTCATCTGGTGACCTGTGGTTGGCAGCTGAGAGACGCAAGGGGACGGAATTATACGCCCGGAACGGGTACCCCGCTGAAGGGGGGCCAGGCGAGACCTCTGCGCGGCCGGCGGGGCTAGCCCCGCTGATGCACGAACGCCGCGATATGTCCGGGCGTCGTCCCGCAGCACCCGCCAACGATCGCCGCGTGGCGTGAGAGCTCCACCAGCGCCGGCGCGAGCGAGGCCGGATCGCGCGGATAGACGATCGCGTCGCCGCGCAGCTCGGGCTGGCCGGCATTCGGCTGGAGGATCAACGGCGCGTCCGTGGCCGCGCGCATTTCGGTGGCGATCGCGGCGAAGTCCTCCGGCTCGGCACGCCCGCAGTTGGCTCCCACCACATGCGCGCCCGCCTCGACGCACGCGCGCGCCCCGTCGGACGGTGCGACGCCCATCATCGTGCGGAATCCCCCGCCCCGCACCGGATCGTACGACATCGAGGCCACGATCATCGGCGCGCCGAGCGCTCGCGCCACGCGAATGCCCAGCGTGATCTCGTCCAGCGCGGTCATCGTTTCGAAGATGATCCCATCCACGCCCTCGGCGAGCATGGCCGCAATCGCCGAGCGCCAGGTCTCCTCGAGTTCATTCGCCGAGATCTCGCCGAGCGGTTCCAGGAAGCCGCCGCACGGACCGATGTCGCCAAGGACGTAGGCACGCGTACCGGCGGCGGCGCGCGCGTTGATCGCCGCCGCGCGCGCGATATCGGCGACGCGGTTCTCGAGGTCGTAGCGCGACAGGACGAAGCGGTTGGTGCCGAACGTATTCGCGAGGATGATCTGCGCTCCGGCCTCGACGTACCGACGCTGGATCTCCTGCACGGATACAGGATGCGACAGGTTCCATTCGTCGCCGCAGCCCCCGGGCTCGAGGCCAGCGCGCTGCAGCTCCGTCCCCATGCCGCCGTCGCCGACGAACGTCGCGCCGCGACGCAGCGCGTCGAGCAGCGGCTCACGCATCGGCGCCTCCGCGCCCGATTCGCGTGGCGCGCCTCACGTCCGTTGGCCCTCGGGATACGTGCCCCACATCTCCACCGCCTCGCGCAGGACCATGATGTTCTCTGGCGGCGCGGCGGGGGCCACCGAGCAGGCCGTGCTCAGGATGTAGCCGCCGCCGGGGGCGGCCAGCTCCAGCCGTCCGCGCGCCGCAGCCCGCACGTCATCCGGCGTGCCGAAGAGCACGGTGTTCACCGGATCGAGGTTCCCCTTGATGAACATCTTCCCCTTCGTCTGCCGCACGGCATCGGCCAACTCAACCGTCCCGAGCGGCGGCGGATCGAGCGTGTCGATGCCGTTGGTGTGCGTCGCCTCCATCAAGTCGAGCCGGTCGCCGATGGCCCCGCACGTGTGGGTATAGATGGGCACGTCGCACTCGGCCTGGATGCCGTCAATCACCTTGCGCTCATACGGCAGCACGAACTCCGAATAGTGCTCGCGTGAAATGAGCCCGGCGCCGGCGAAAGCCGACGAGATAAGGATCGCATGTGCCCCGGCGCGCGCCTGCCCGCGCCCGAGTGCGACGGCGCCGTCGGCCAGCCGGTCGAGGCAGGCTCGCACCTTCCCCGGGTCATCCATCAGCGCCATCAGCCCATTCGTGTAGTCGAGCAGCTCCATGAACTGCGTGAACGGCGAGAAGATCTCGCCGTGCACCGACACGTCGGCGCCGACGCGCCGCACCACTTCGCGGATGGTGTCGTAGTGCCACGGCGGGAAGAAGTCCCGTCCGGGCTCTGCGCGCACGCCGTCGAACCCCCACGAGAACGGATGCGTGATGCTCGACAGGTCGTGCGGTTCCACGTAGAAGAGCGCGTCGGGCTCCACCTCGTCGAAGCTTGGGAAGTAGCGCGTGCCGTCGGCCTGATAGACGTGCGGGTTGTCGTCGTCGGGCGCGGTGGTGTGCCACCCGTTCTTCCACGTGACGATGCGCTCATCGCCCTGACGCTCCATGCGCGAGATGGCCCGCCGCCACTCGGGGTCGCGTCCGGGAAGGTTGATCAGGATGCCATCGAAGCCGTAGCGCTGCTGCAGCCGGATGAGCGCCTCGGCGAAGGCATGCGTGTCGTGCCAGATCTCGATGGCGTCGAGCCCGGCGTGCAGGAAGTAGTGCCCGAGGGCGAGCTGGCACATCACCGGCACGCGGTCGGCGACGCCGAGTCGCATCGCGACGTCCATTCGCTCGCGGCTGTTCAATCGCCGGTCCTCCGCAGCTGGTGATCTCCTCCGCACGACACCGTGCGCGCGGCGCCGCGCCCAGCGCGCCGTTGATTGCGACACCCGCCCGCAAACGTACAGCGCTCGTCACGGGCGCGGTACGGACACCGCTCGTGCATCCGCTCCCCCAGCGCGTCTGCGAGCTCGGTGAGCATCGTCCCGAGCCGCGCATACGCGGCCTCGACGCGGGCGCGCTCCGCGGCATCGACCGTCGGGACAGGCGGCACGCGCGGCTTGGCCATCACGCGCGCTCCCCCAAGGGGATGGCCGCGACAAAGGCGTCCTGATAGTCTGGGTGTCCCGCCAGCTCGAGATACGCGCACTCCTCGGCGATGCGCCGCGCCCGCTCCCGATAGCGCGCATCCACCAGCACCATGCGCGCCCCCACCCCCGCCGCGTTGCCGACGAAGTGCACCCGCTCAGGATCAATGGCCGGCACGAGGCCGATGGCCTGCACCGACTCCTTGCGCACGAAGCTCCCGAACGTCCCGGCGATGTGAATGGCGCTGAGTTCTCCCGCGCGCACGCCGGCGTGCCTGAGGACGAGATCAATCCCCGCTGCGATGGAGCCCTTGACCAGCTGCAACTGCCGCACGTCCTGCGCGGAGAGCATCACGTCGCCGTCGAACCGGACGCGCCGCAGCGCGCCCGACCCACACGGCGCCTCGATGACGCGTTCGCAGATCCGCTCCGCCAATCCGGCGGCCGCGCACTCGTCGCGGCTGCGGAGGTAGCCGCTCGCGGCGATCACGCCCGCGCGGTGTAGCTCGGCCACCGCGTCGATCAGTCCACTGCCGCAGATGCCGCGAGCGGGCTGGTTGGCAACGGTGCCCACAACGAGCCGTCCGTTGGCCAGTACGCGCACGCGGTCAATCGCGCCGGGCGCCGCGCGCATGCCGTGCTCGATGTTCGCCCCTTCGAAGGCAGGCCCCGCCGCCGTCGAGGTCGCGAAAAGCCCGCGTGCGCTCCCGAGCACCACCTCCGTATTCGTCCCGAGGTCGATGAGAAGCTGCCACGCGTCAGCGCGGTCGAGCCCGCACGCGAGTATCGCGCCCACCGTGTCGCCGCCGATGTGGTGACCGACCATCGGCAGGAAGAGCGCCTCTGCCGCGGGATGCGTCGGCCAGCCGAAAGACGCCGCCGACCGCTCCACTTCATGCGTGAAGCTCCCCTCGTACGGCGCCTGCCCCAGCGGCCCGATGTCGGCCCCGACGGCGGCGTGCGTCATCGTTGCGTTCCCCGCGCACACCACCGCGCCGACGGATTCTGCGGCCACACCACGCTGGGCCGTCAGCTCGGCGATCATCTGCCCAATGGCCTCGATGACGCTGTCGTGCAGCTGCGCATTGCCGTCCGCGTGCTCCTGCGCGAAGTGGATGCGCGAGATCACGTCGGCACCGTAGCGCACCTGTGGATTGACGCGGGACGTCGTGCCGCACACTCGGCCATCCGCGAGATCCACCAAGGCGGCAGCCAGCGACGTGGAGCCGATGTCAATCGCGACGCCGTACTCCGCCGTGGTCGGCGGCGTCTTCCTCGCGCGAAACGTCCGCTGAATGCCGTCGCCGAAACGCGCGTCGTCGCCGAACGACTTGGTGGCGGTGTTGCGCGTCTGCGGCGGGACCGTCACGGTCGCGTCGCCGTCCAGCGTCAACTGGCAGCCGAGACGCCATCCGTCGGCGCGCTCGGCGTCCGTGAGCAGACGCTGATCCGCCGCCGTGACCGGAACTTCGCCGGTCGTGACTTGCACCCGGCACTTGCCGCACGCGGCGCGCGCTCCGCACGGCTGCTCCGTCCAGATGTCGCTCTGCGCGGCGGCAAGAAAGAGGTCGATCGGGCCGTCGACGACCGTGGAGCGATCTTCCGGCAGGAATCGAACGCGGAAGCTCACCACCTGCCCCTTTGCGCGCCGACCCGAGCGCTCATGAGCCCGCCCCGCGCGCCGCTTTGACCTCGGCGAGCAGCTCAAGCGCGAGCGCCACCGACGAGGGGGCATCCTTGCCATGCCCGTGCGCACCAATCGTCTCGGCGTAGTCCTTCGACACCGCCGCGCCGCCCACCATCACGCGCATGTCATCAAGCAGGCCGGCGGCGCGGAACGCCTCAATGTTCACCTTCATTTGCCCCATGGTCGTCGTGAGCAGGGCCGACATGCCGACGATGTCGGGGCGGTGCTCCGCGATGGCCGCCTGGAACTTGGCCAGCGGCGTGTTGACGCCGAGGTCGATGACGCGGAATCCCGCGCCCTTGAGCATCATCCCGACGAGGTTCTTGCCGATGTCGTGGATATCGCCTTTGACGGTGCCGATGACGAAGGTACCGACGGGTTCGATGCCGCAGGCAGCGAGCACCGGCTCGAGGTGCGCCAGTCCCGCCTTCATCGCGCGCGCCGCCACGAGCACTTCCGGAACGAAGATGATGTTGTCGCGGAAGCGCTCCCCCACTACCTGCATCCCGGCGATCAGCCCGCGTTCGAGGATGTCGGCGGGCGACTGCCCCTCGTCGAGCGCCGCGCGCGTCAGGCGCGCTACCTCCGTGTCGTGGCCGTCGATGAGCTGACGCGCGAGTTCGGCGAGATCGGTCATCGGGCGCGACCCGCGGGAGGCGACGGGTGATCGTCACGCAGGGAACGGACGATCCACCAGCCGCAAGCGAGCGAGGCCGCGACGAGGATGCTCCCCCGCCACCCGCTGCCGAGCAGCAGCTCGCCGATGCCGAACAGGGAGAGATACACGGTCAGGCAGCCGACGGCCCACTGGCGCAGCGAGACCCAGCCGCGCTGTTCGATCTTCACATCGGGAGCCAGCGCCGCGATGCGTTCCCATCCGCGCCGGGAGGGACGGGTGTGTCGGTAGAACGCCACGAGCGTCTGGTCATCCGTCGGCGGCGTCAGGAAGGTGACCGCGAGCCAGACCACCGTCACCACGGCCGTCGTGATCAGGATGGAATAGGCGAAGAAGACCTGGGCATCGCGCCCGGTGGCGGACAGCCCGAATCCCTCGGGGCCGACAACCAACTGAAGCACGAGCGACGTGACGGTCGCGGCGATCATCGCCGAGATCTCCGACCACGCGCTCACGCGCCACCAGTACCAGCGCAGGATGAACACGAGCCCGGTGCCCGCGCCAATCGAGAGCAGGATGTCGAGCGCGCGCGTCACCTGCCCGAGGCGGAGCGCCACCAGCGCGCTGCTGATCATGATCACCACCGACGCCACGCGGGACACCGCGACGTAGTGGCGCTCGGTCGCGTCCTTCTTGATGTAGGGGCGGTACAAGTCGTTGACCAGGTACGACGCGCCCCAGTTGAGCTGCGTCGCAATGGTGGACATGTACGCGGCGCCGAAGGCCGCCAGCATCACACCGCGCCAGCCCGCGGGCAGGACGTCGGTCATCATCTTGACGTAGCCAAGTTCCGGGTCGGCGGCCACGGCCGGATTGCCGCTGTAGTAGACCATCGCGGCGAGCGCGGTGAGGATCCACGGCCACGGCCGCACCGTGTAGTGCAGGATGTTGAAGGTGAGTACCGCGAGCAGCGACGATTTCTCGTCCTTCGACGCGAACATCCGCTGGGCCACGTAGCCGCCGCCACCCGGCTCCGCGCCGGGATACACCGCCGCCCACCATTGAACCGCGAGGAAGACGGCGAGCGTGATCAGCGGGAGATAGGCGCCATCGCTGCGCGGGAAGAACGTCAGCAGCGACACCGCGGCGTCCCCGTGCGTACGCACGAGCCCTTCCTGCAGACCACCAAGCCCGCCGACGGCAGCGACCGCGAAGACCGCCAACGCCACCGACCCGGCCATCGCCAGCAGGAACTGGAAGAAGTCGGTCCACAGCACGCCCATGAAGCCGCCGAGCGTCGAATAGAGCGCGGTAACCGCGATGCACACCAGCACAGCGGTCCACTCGTCGATCCCTGTGGTGGACTTGAGCACCTTGATCATCCCGAGCGTCACCGCGCCGCCAATGATCGCGTTGATCGGCAGGCCCAGATAGACGGCGCGGAAGATGCGCAGCACGTGCGCGGCGCGGCCCGAGTAGCGGATGGCGACGAACTCGACGTCTGTCATCACGCCCGACCGGCGCCAGAGGCGTGCGAAGAAGAAGACCGTGAGCATCCCCGACAGCACGAACGCCCACCAGATCCAGTTCCCGGCGATGCCCCCACGCGCGGTGATGCCCGCCACCAGGAGCGGCGTGTCCGAGGCGAAGGTCGTGGCAACGATTGAGATGCCAGCCAGCCACCACGGCACGGTGCGCCCCGCGAGGAAGTAGTCGTCCGTCGACCGGGAGGCGCGCCTGGTGAACATCAGCCCGACGCCGAGGCTCACACCGAAGTAGGCAGCGACGATGAGCCAGTCGAGCAAACCAAGGGTCATGATGGCAACCGGCTCGGGGAAGAGGCAGCGGACGTCGTACCGCTCGGAAACGCTAGCCCTCGCACCTTACGTGCGCCAGCATCAGCCTGGCATCCGCTTCCGCGGGTTCCGCCGTTGCCGCCGTTGCCGCTGTCGTCGCCGGGGCCTCCGTCAGTCCACCACCCGCTTCGCGCGCCCCGGAATCCCCGCGGCACGCGCCTTCTCGCGAAACCGGCGGTCATGCCCCAGCGGGTGTCCCTGCTCGTCCTGCCACTGATGCACCATCTCGTGCAGCAGCGTTTCGAGTCCCTCGGCGAAGCCGTGCCGCCGCAGGTGGCGTCGGGAGATCGCGATTTCGGCGGGACGCCCTGCCTGCGCGGGCGCGTAGTGGCCCAGGCGAGCGCGCATCCGCCGCGACACGCGCACCGCCACGCGCTTCAGTTCGCCGTGGAAGCGCTCCGCGTTGTATCGCGCGTGCCATTCACCGAGCTTCGCGGCGATCCCCTCGTCGTCTGGATGGGTGCGTTCGGGAGCCCTCGGCGCGCGGCGGTCGTCCTCGGCCACCGGGTACGCGACGAGCGCGCGCCGCGCAGCGAGCCGCTCGGCGCGGCGCGGCGACACCAGGAAGCGCACCATGGCGCGGTGCACCGCCTCCGGGGCATCGAGATAGGCGCGATGCACGCGCAGCGTCCCCTCGTTCACGCTCACCATGACGGAGCGGTTGCGCGTCAGCGCGATGGCGCGGACCCCGCGCAGGCCGAGTGCGTTCAGGCGCGCGAGCAGCTCCGGCGCGGTTCTTGGCGCCGACGCGAAGTCGATCGCCAGCTGTTGCCGGTCGCGCGACGTTGCGCGTGCGCCGCGCAGACGGTTGATCAGCGCGCGAAGGACCACGACGCGGACTCGGCGAAGTCGCCGGCGGCGGCGTTCCACGACTGCCGCGTCACCGTCACCGTCAGGGCGTCCCAGGCGATCTCGTGGTAGCTGATGGGAAGTCCGCCCCGCGCGCGATTGGAGATGGTGTTCACCTGCGAGACCACGTAGCGCCGTCCGCCCCGCTCCACTTGTTCGACCTGGCTCTCGTGGTCGTGGCCGCAGAGGACAACTTCGGCGCCCGTGGGCGCGAGGTCGTCGAGCCCTCGGGCGCGGCTGGTGAGCCCCCAGCGATTGGACAGCCGGCCCCTGAGGACGTTGTGGTGCAGCATCAGCACGCGCAGGTCCCCCGCACCGGCTGCCGCGAGCTCACCGGTCGCCCGCGTCCACTGCTCCGGGCGCACCGCGCCCACTACCGCCAGGTCGCGCAGGCGCGTGGTGAGCGTGTGCCACTGGATGCCGTGCGAGGTGTTGATCGTTGCCACCACGGCCCCGACCGCGCGCAGTGTCGGCTCAAACTCTGGGCTGATCCAGCGGCGATACCCGGCGTACATCGCGCCCCTCATCCCAAGGCCGCCGACGCACCACCACCACGCCACGTCGTGATTCCCGGGGATCACCACCGTTGGCGCCGACGCTCGCGCCCGCTCAACGAACGCGCGCGCCTTCGCGAACTGGGCCGGGCGGTTGCGCTGCGTCAGGTCACCGGAGATCGCCACCACGTCCCAGCGGCGCGCGTCGAGCCGCCGCGCCACCGCCGCCACGGCCGCCGGGACCTCGGGATGGCCGAAGTGGATGTCGCCCAGGTGCAGGAGCGTGCGCACTAGAGTCGGGCGATCACCGCGTCGGTGAACTCGTCGGTCGTGGCGCTGCCGCCCAGGTCGCGTGTCACGTGCGTGCGCTCACGCAGTACCGCCTCGATGGCCCGCTGCACGCGCTGGCCGCGTTCGCCGTCGCCGATGTGATCAAGAAGCTGGCACGCCGCCATCATCAGCGCGGTCGGGTTGGCGATGCCCTTGCCGGCGATATCCGGAGCGGTGCCGTGCACCGCCTCGAACAGCGCCGCGTTCTTGCCGATGTTCGCGCCGGGCGTCACGCCGAGGCCGCCCACCAGCCCGGACGTGATATCGGAGAGGATGTCCCCAAACAGGTTGGTGGTGACCAGCACGTCGTACCGCTCCGGCTTCATCACAAGCTCCATCGCGCACGCATCCACAATGCGCTCCTCGACGGCGACGCGCCCCTCGTACTCCCGCGCGACGTGGCGTCCGACCTCGAGAAAGAGCCCCTGCGAGTACTTCAGGATGTTCGCCTTGTGCACGATGGTCACCTTCTTCCGCCCGTGCCGCACCGCGTACTCGAAGGCGTAGCGATGGATCCGGTCGGCGCCGTGCCGCGTCACCACGGCGATGGACTGCGCGGCCGCGTGCGGATCGCCCGCAATCTTGATGTAGTTCTCGATGCCGATGTACAGTCCCTCGGTGTTCTCGCGTACCAGCACGATGTCCACACCGTCGTATCGCAGGCCGGGCAGCACGCTCACGGCCGGGCGCACGTTGGCATAGAGGTCGAACGTCTTGCGCAGGGCGACGTTGATCGAGCGGAAGCCCTTCCCGACCGGCGTTTCCAGCGGCCCCTTCAGCGCGACCTTCGTGCGGCGAATGGAATCGAGCGTCGCCTCGGGAATGGGGTCGTTGACGGCCTCCACCGCCGCCATTCCGGCCAACTGCGGGTCCCACGCGATCTGCGCGCCCGCCGCCGCGAGGAGGCGCACGGTCGCTTCGGTGATGCCCGGCCCGATGCCGTCGCCGGGAATCAGGGTGACAGGGGTGCTCATGACGTACCCTCCGTTCGCAGTCCGTGGTTACGGCGCGACCGCGAGCTCGACGACGCGCGCGGCCAGCCGATTCAACACATCCGTCGAATACGCCGGCGCGGGATCGCCGGCGAGATCCACCTGAAACAGCGCCTTCATCAGGCGCGCATCCACGAAGATGACGCGTACCGTTGCCTGCGTCTCGACCGCCCCGCGCAGGACGCGCAGCTCCACCGGCAGCAGCACGTACCGCGCATCGTGCAGCGCCACCAGGCGACGCAGATTGCCTGCGAGCGGATCCGCGATCACGCCGTCCTTCGCGACTCCATTGCGCACCGGGAACGCGCCGAGGTTGTGCGGGTCGCTCGTGTACATCGCGTTGCGCCGCGCCGTGCGTACGACTTCCGCCGGCGTTGCCCACGTCCCCAACAAGCCGTGCTCCTCGAGTTGCACAGCCACGAGGCTGTCAAAGGCCGCACGCACCGCCATGGCGGGCAGGCTGACCGTCCCGCTGTCCGCGCGGAAGAACTGGACCGGCGCCACCGCCACCCGCACCGACGTGTACTGCGCGAGCGGCGCCGCCGGAGCGGCCGGGGGCGCAGCCTGCTGCTGCGCCAGCAGGGGAGACACGGCGAACGTGAGGAGAAACAACTGGCGCTGCATGCCCGGCCCCGAGTTGGAGGACTCTCCAAATTAGGCGCTGCTCCACCTCCGCGCGATGCGGCTAGTCGAACTCTCGCCGCGGTGCCGCCTGCGGCGCGCCATGCAGCCCAGCGCTACTCGCGCGCCGGCCGCTCCCGCGACATACTCCGCCCCATGCGCATCGCACTCATTCAACAGCACGCGACGGCCGACCGTGCCAAGAACCTGGCGCGCGGGCTCGCCGCCGCCGAAACCGCGGCGCGGCACGGTGCTCAGCTCATCTGCTTCGCCGAGCTCGCCTTCGAGCCGTTCTACCCTCAGGACGAGGCTTCCGGTGACGTGTCCCGGCTCGCCGAAGAGGTGCCAGGCCCCACGACGCAGGCGTTCTCCGAACTCGCGAAGGCGCACGGCATCGTCGTGGTGCTCAACCTCTTCGAACGCGATGGTACGCTGACCTACGACACCTCGCCTGTCATCGACAGCGACGGCCGCCTGCTCGGCCGCACGCGGATGGTGCACATCACCGAATACGCGTGCTTCCACGAGCAAGGGTACTACGCGCCAGGCGACACCGGCGTCCCGGTGTACGATACCGCGGTCGGGCGCGTCGGGGTGGCGATTTGCTACGACCGGCATTACCCCGAGTATATGCGTGCGCTGGCACTGGCCGGCGCACAGATCGTCGTTGTGCCGCAGGCCGGCTCCGTGGGCGAGTGGCCGGACGGTCTGTACGAAGCCGAGCTTCGCGTGGCGGCGTTCCAGAACGGCTACTTCACGGCGCTGTGCAATCGCGTGGGGCGCGAAGCCAGACTGGAGTTTGCCGGCGAGTCGTTTGTCTGCGATCCCGAGGGGCGGGTGATCGCCCGCGCTGGCGCGGGCACCGATGAGATCCTCCACTGCGACCTCGATCTGTCGGCCATCGAGCGATCACACGCTAAGCGCCTGTTCCTGCGCGATCGCCGCCCGGAGATCTACGGAGAGTGGGTGCGCTAAGGCCGCGGTGGGCTGATGGACGGACGTTGCACCACCCCCCGCGCGATGCCCATAATCACCCGTCGCCACTTTCCGCCTCCTCCGGGACGACCATGCCACGCTGGGCCTCCGCTCTCGTCTGGACCGTCATCGCCGCGCTTGGCGCCGGCACCCTCGGCTACCTCGCCCTCTCGCGGGGCGAGCAGGTCAACGCGGCCTGGCTGCTGACCGCCGCCGTTTGCACGTACCTGGTGGGGTACCGGTTCTACAGCCGGATCATCGCCGCCAAGATCTTCGCGCTCGACGCCAACCGCGCGACGCCTGCCGTGCGGCTCAAGGACGGGCGCGATTTCGTCCCGACGAACCGGTGGATCGTGTTCGGCCATCACTTTGCGGCCATCGCCGGTCCGGGGCCGCTCGTCGGCCCAACGCTCGCGGCGCAATTCGGCTATCTCCCGGGCGCCCTCTGGATCATCGTCGGCGTCGTGCTTGGCGGGGCGGTGCAGGACTTCGTGATCCTCGCCGCCTCGGTGCGCCGCGACGGCAAGTCGCTGGGCCGGATGGCGCGCGAGGAGATCGGCACCGTCGCCGGCACCACGGCGCTGGTCGCGGTGCTCGGCATCATGATCATCCTCATCTCGGTGCTGGCGCTGGTCGTGGTGAAGGCGCTGCAGCAGAGCCCGTGGGGGACGGTGACCATCGGCTTGACGATTCCCATCGCGATGCTGATGGGCGTCTACCTGCAGTACGTGCGGCCGGGCAAGGTGCTCGAGACGACGGCGATCGGCATCGTCCTGCTCATCGTCGCCCTCTACGCGGGGCGCTGGGTGGCCCAGAATCCGACGCTGGCGCCGCTCTTCACGCTCACCGGGCCGCAGCTGGCGAAGTGGGTGATCGCCTACGGCATCGCGGCGTCCGTGCTGCCCGTCTGGCTGCTGCTCGCGCCGCGCGACTACCTGTCGGCGTTCGTGAAGATCGGCGTGGTGGTGGCGCTTGCCGTCGGCATCCTGATCGTCCTGCCGCCGCTGCAGATGCCCGCGCTGACGCCCTTCATCGACGGCACCGGACCGGTCTTCGCCGGCAAGCTGTTCCCCTTCGTCTTCATCACGATTGCGTGCGGCGCGATCTCCGGCTTCCATTCGCTCATCGCGTCAGGCACGACACCCAAGCTGCTCCAGAACGAGAAGGACGCGCGGTTCATCGGCTACGGCGCCATGCTCACCGAGTCGCTCGTCGCCGTGATGGCGCTGATCGCCGCCTGCGTGCTCACGCCCGGCATCTACTTCGCCATCAACGCCCCGGCGGGGATCATCGGCACCACCGCCGAGAGCGCCGCGGAGGTCATCCGCGCCTGGGGGTTCGTGCTCGACCCCGCGCAGCTGCGTGAGCTGACGTCGCACATCGAGGAGTCGACGCTCCTGTCACGCACCGGCGGCGCGCCGTCGCTCGCCGTTGGCATGGCCATGCTCTTCTCCAACGTCCTCGGCGGCACCGGCGCGATGGCGCTCTGGTATCACTTCGCGCTGATGTTCGAGGCGCTGTTCATTCTCACCACGGTGGACGCGGGCACGCGCGTCGGCCGCTTCATGCTGCAGGACGTCCTTCGGCACGTGTGGGCGCCGCTGGGACGCACGGGGTGGTATCCCGCGGTGGTGATCTCCAGCACCCTGTTCGTCGCGATGTGGGGCTACTTCCTGTATCAGGGTGTCACGGATCCGCTCGGCGGCATCAATTCGCTCTGGCCGCTCTTCGGCATCGCCAACCAGCTCCTTGCCGCCGTCGCGCTCTGCGTGGGAACGACGGTGATCATGAAGATGGGGAAGGCGCGGTACGCGTGGATCACCATCCTGCCGCTCTGCTGGCTGGCGGTGGTGACGATGAGCGCCGGCGCGGCCAAGGTCTGGTCGGACGATCCCAAGCTCGGCTTCCTCGCGCACGCGCGCCTCGTCGAGGCGCAGCTCGCCGCCGGTACGATGCCCGCCGGGGCGAAGACCGCCGCCGACGTGGCGCGGATGGCGTTCAACGACCGGCTCGACGCTGGCGTGGCGCTGTTCTTCATGGCTTCGGTGGTGGTGATCCTCGCGGCGTCCATCTACGAGTGGGTGCGCGTGCACCGAGGGACGGCGACGCCGACGAGCGAAGTGCCGTTCGTGGCGCGGGCGGCGGCGTAGGAGCGCGTCGGTGACTTCGCCCCGCCTGCCATCGCTCGCCGCCGACGCGCCGGGTGTCGCCCGGCGCGTCGCGGCGGTTATTCGCCGCATCATCGGGGTGCCCGACTACGCCGCCTACCTCGCGCACGTCCGCGACCATCACCCGGAGCAGGAGCCGCTGACCGAGGCCGAGTTCCAGCGCGAGCGCCTCGCCGCGCGCTACTCGCAGCCCGGCAATCGCTGCTGCTGAGGGGTCGCCAGGTGCGCTGGGCCGCCGCGCGCTCAGTGCGCGCGCGCGGGCCTGACGAGCGTGAGCCCGAGCGCCGCGAGACAGGCGCTCGCCGCACCAACACCGAACGCGAACGCGCTCCCCTGCCAATCCCAGAGCAGCCCGAACGCGACAGACGCCGGTAGGACTGCGGCGCCGATCACGCCGTTGTACCAGCCGAACGCCACGCCGCGGCGTGTGGCAGGGACGAGGTCCGCGACTAGCGCGCGCTCCACCCCTTCGGTCATGCCGAAGAACAGCCCGTAGGAGAGGAAGAGCGCCCAGGCGTGCCACGTCTCCGTCGCGAACGCGAAGCCGACGTAGACCAGCGCGTACCACAGCCAGCCGGCGGCGATCATCGTGCGCCGCCCCACGCGGTCGCTCCAGGCGCCGGCCGGGATACTCGTCGCCGACTTCACCACGTGCAGGGCCGCCCACAGGATCGGCAACAGCGCCGGCTTGACGCCAAGCTCCGTCGCGCGCAGCAACAGGAACGCGTCGGTGGAGTTGCCAAGCGTGAACAGCACGAGCACCCCGAGATAGCGCCAGAAGGAGGCACCGAGCGGTGCCGCGCTCAGCGGCGCACCTCCACCGTCCACCGTCAACCGTCCACCGTCCGCTGGTGGATGTCCACCGTCCACCGTCAACCGTCCACCGTCAGTCTCTCGCACACCGATGACCGCCGCGGCAACGGCAAGTGCGCCGGGAATGGCGGCCAGCAGGAAGACCGTCCGCAGCGATAACCCCGCCCACTGCAGCAGCACGAACGCGATGATCGGCCCCACGAATGCGCCGGCGTGGTCGGCCGCGCGCTGCACCCCGAACGCGCGCCCCCGGTCGGAAGGCGCCACGGCATCCGCGATCATTGCGTCGCGCGGCGCGCCGCGAATCCCCTTCCCCATTCGGTCGCCGACGCGAATCGCCAGCACCTGCCACGACGACGTCGCCACCGCAACCAGCGGACGCAGCACCGCCGCCAGCGCGTACCCGAACACAATCAGCGGCTTCCGCCGCCGCACCCGGTCCGACCACCAGCCGCTGGCCAGCTTCAGCAGCGACGACGTCGCGTCGGCCGCCCCCTCGATGATCCCGACCCACGCTGCGCTGGCGCCGAGCGTCGCGGTCAGGAAGGCTGGCAGCAAGGGATAGATCATCTCGCTCGCCGCGTCGGTGAAGAAGCTCACCGTGGCGAGCGCCTTGACCGTGCGCGGCAGTGGGGCGCGCGGTACGGCGGGTGCGCCGGTCATGTCGCCGCCCGCCGCGAAGCGCCAGCCGCTGGCACGAAGACGCGAGCCGTCTCGTGATGCGCACCGTGCCCCGGCACGGCCGCGTACGCGGACATCCAAGCCTCGGCCATGCGCTCGGCGGCGCCATCCGCGACGAGCGCCCAGACCGCGCCGCCGAATCCCGCGCCGAACGCCGTCGCCGCCACCGCTCCGAAGTCGCGCGCGTGCGCGGCGAGCCACTGCGTCTGCGGCACCTGATTCTGCAGGGCCGCCTCGGCCAGCTCCTGCGAGCGCCGCATCCAGCCGCCGGCCGCCTCGGCGTCCCCGCGCGCGATTGCGTCCAACAGACCCGGGACGACGACGGTGGTCTCCTCGCGGTACTGCATGGCGCGCTCGCGCAAGTACGCGGCCTCGGCGGCGTCCGGCGCGGCGCGCGGCGCGAGCGACAGCACGTGGTCA
Organism: Gemmatimonadota bacterium; assembly: GCA_016871855.1. Classification (GTDB taxonomy): domain Bacteria; phylum Gemmatimonadota; class Gemmatimonadetes; order Gemmatimonadales; family Gemmatimonadaceae; genus PNKL01. The sequence continues at coordinate 22,880 of VHBQ01000008.1, read as the reverse complement.
AGCGCGTTCGGCGACGACGCAAGGACGTCGGCCAGCGTCCCGTCGGCGCGCCCGGTGTCGGCATTCCACGCGGCGACGAGCGCGCGCACCGAGTCGGCCACCCGGTTGTACGCGTGCATCGCGTTCCCCGTCTTCGTCGCCTTCACGCCGCTCGTCGCGACGACGATGCGCCAGTCGCGCGGCCACGACACGCGCTGGACCACCCGCCCCGGCAGGTACGCGTACGCGCCAACCTTGCCAGTGCGCGAGGCGCAGATGGCGATGTGGTCCTGCGCGCCGCCGCGCGTCCCTACGCCTGTGTCCCCTGCAAACGGGCCCCACGCCGCCCCGCTCTCCATCGCCGCGCAGTACTGCGCAAACGCAAGTTCATCCCCGGCAAGCGGCGTCCACTGCGGCGCGTCCCACAGCGCGTTCGCGTCGAAGACGGCCATCGCCATCGCAATGACGAGCGCGCTCGAGCTGCTCATTCCCATGGACGCGGGAATCGTTGAGCCCAGCGCAATCTCGGCGCCCGCGCGCGCTTGCGGGAAGTCGCGCGCGATGCGCCGCGTCACGGCCGCGACGTAGAGCGACGACCGCGGCCCGGGCGGCGCGGCGTCGGGCGCCAGCGCCACGGTCATCGTGGACTTGCTGCGCTGGTCGCGCACCCGGATCACCGGCTCGTCGAGGCGCTCCACCCGCGCGTGCATGTGGAACGGCGTCGCGCAGGTCAGCGAGGGACCGCCGGCGTAGTCGGTGTGCTTGCCGGCAAGCTCCACGCGCCCCGGCACGCGGTACCGCCAGGTCACGGCGCCACCATCACGCCGCGCAGATGGTCGGCGATCGTGGAGATATCGGCGCGACGCGAGAGATCGAGCACTCCGGCGTGCGCGCGTACCACGTGGAACTGCTCGCCCAGTTCGTGCGCCGCGATCATCACGGCGTCCTGCAATTCCAGTTCGCCGCGCACCGAGGGACGCACGCGCCGGCACGCCTCGAAGACGCGCGGGGTGAACGCCCACAGGTTCATGCTCACCCACCGTTCGGCGCGATGCGCCAGCGGATGGTCCGGCGACGGCTTCTCGACGATCGCCTGCAGCACATCGGTGTCGTCGACGTCGAGCAGCGCGTAGGCCATCACCCGGTCGCGGTCGATGTTCCCCTCGCGAATCAGCGCCTCGCCCTCGTACGCCACGAGACCAGCGCCGCCGACCGCGGCCAGCGCATCGTAGGACGCCACCGGGTAGTAGTTGTCCGAGTTCAGCGTGAGAAACGGCGCCTCGTTCACCACCCCATCAGCGGCGAGGACCGCGTCAGCCGTGCCACGCGGCTCCTGCTGCACGGCCCAACGCAGGCGCACACGCTGCGGCGGCGCCTGGCGCTCGTAGTACTCGCGCATGGCCGCGTGATCCGGCGCCACCACCAGCGTGACGTCCACGATGCCGGCGTCGGCAAGCGCCGAGAGCACGAAGTCAAGGAACGGGCGCCCGAGTGTCGGCATCATCCCCTTCTGCCCCGCGGCGGCCGCGCGCTCCTGCTCAGCATCCAGCGCCACCGCGGCCTCGGCTCGCCGCATCCGGGAGCCGAGGCCGCGCGCAAGGATCACCGCTTGCGTCGTGCGCATCATGCGCCGTTTGTCACCGATCGTGTGCTGGGGTGCTCTTCCAGAAGCCTTGCAGCACCTTCACCACGCCCCAGCCGCTCAGCACAAAGACGACGGCGAAGACCGACCCCTGCGCCGTGTTCCCGTAGAGGAAACTCCCCGCGCCGAAGAGCGCGGAGTACACGAACGCGATGCCCAACACCCAGCCGAGCATCGCCTGCGGCAGCGAGTCGGGCGAGGGGCCGACACCCGCCAGTGCTTGCACGTGCTTCCACCCCGGCCCGGCTGGACGCACGAGCCGATAGAACTTCACCAGCGTCTCCTTGTCCGTCGCCGGGGCGAGGAACGCGGCCGTGATCCAGACGGCGGACGTCACCGCCACCGTAGCGAGCAGGGACACGTGGTCCGGGATCGCGTGCCCCATCTTCCGCGCCACCTCGAAGCCCACGGCCGTCAGGAACGACCCGATCATCGCCGCGACTTCCGCCCAGGCGTTCACCCGCCACCAGTACCACCGCAGCAGATAGAGCAGGCCCGTTCCCGCGCCGACCGAAAGGAGCAGCGTGAAGCCGCGGCTCGCCGTCTCGATCACGTACGTCAGCAGCGCCGCGAAGACCATCAGCACCGCCGTCATCAGGCGGCCGACGGTCACGTAATGCCGCTCCGTCTCCCCCGGCTTGAGGAACCGTCGGTAGAAGTCGTGTACGAGGTACGACGTCCCCCAGTTCAGGTGCGTCGCGATGGTGGACACGTACGCCGCCAGCATCCCCGCGACCATCAAGCCGAGGAACCCCACCGGCAGGAAGGTCAACATCGCCGGATACGCCATGTCGTGCCCGATGAGCGCCTTGTCCACGTACGGGAAGGCCGCGCCGATGTCGCTCAGGTTCGGGAACACCAGGATCGACGACAGCGCGACGATGATCCACGGCCACGAACGCAGCGCGTAGTGGGCCACGTTGAAGAAGAGCGTCCCGATCAGCGCGTCCTTCTCGCTCTTCGACGCCAGCATCCGCTGGGCGATATAGCTCCCGCCCCCCGGCTCCGCGCCGGGATACCAGACCGACCACCATTGCACGGTGATCGGCAGGATGAGGACGGTGAGCGTCATCGTCCAGTCGCTGAAGTTCGGCAGCAGGGAGATGACGCTCGGATCCAGCCGAGTGAACAGTCCGCTCAAGCCCCCCACTTCCGGACGCTGGAGCGCATAGTACGCGGCGGCGAACGACCCCGTCATCGCGATGCCGAACTGCACGAGGTCCACGACCAGCACGCCCCACAGCCCCGACACGCCGGCGAAGATCACGTTGATCACCGCGCACACCAGCAGGGTCTGCGTCATCGGCCAGCCGAGCAGCATGTTCGCGATCTTGGCGGCGGCAAGGTTGACCGTCGCCATGATGACGCAGTTGAAGAACAGCCCCAGGTAGACCGCGCGGAATCCGCGCACAAACGTCGCCGCTTTGCCCGAATAGCGGATCTCGTAGAACTCGAGGTCGGTGAGCACCCCCGAGCGCCGCCACATCCGCGCGTAGAACATCACCGTCGCCATGCCGGTGAGGAGGAACGACCACCAGGCCCAGTTGTTCGCGACGCCCTTCTCACGCACCAGATTCGTGACGAGGTTGGGCGTGTCGGTGCTGAACGTGGTCGCCACCATCGAGATGCCGATCAGCCACCACGGCGCCGCGCGCCCCGAGGTGAAGAACTCCGCGGTGTTCGCGCTGCCCCGCTTCGCCATGTAGAGCGCGGGGAGGAACGCGACCACGAGGGAAAGCGCGACGATCCACCAGTCCAATGAGGTGAGATGCATGGTAGGGGCAGACGGGAGACGGGAGACGGAAGACGGGTGACCGGTGACGGTCGACTACTTCTGCCAGTTGCCGCGGGTGAAGTCGGGGAACTTCACGGGAGCGCTTCCCTTCGAGACGCTGATCGCGCTGAGCGGGTACGGCGCGCTCCACGCCGCCGAATCGTAGACATCGATGTCGGGCACGAGCCCCTCGCGTAGGCACTGCACCAGCCGCCAGGCCATGATGTAGTCCATGCCGCCGTGGCCGCTGGTGCGGGCCGCCTCGCCAAGCTTGGTCCAGAGCGGATCCTCGAAGTCCTTCTTCCAGGAATCGATGGGGCCAAAGCGCTCGCCCCCGGCCTGCCCTTCGATGTAAATGCGCGCCGGATAGTCCTCGAAGACACCCTTTGTTCCCTGCAGGGCGTTGAGGCGCGAGTACGGACGGGGGTTCGACACGTCGTGCTGCAGGAGAATCGTGCGTCCCTTCGCCGTCTTGATGAGCGACGAGTTTAGGTCGCCCGTCACGTACGTCTCCTGCCACTTCGGGTTCGTCTTGTCCGCGACGGTCGCCTCGCGATGGAGGGTGAGCCCGCGCTCCGGCGTGCTCATCGACACCATGTACTCGAACCGGTCGCCCTTGTGGATGTCCAGATACCACGCCACCGGCCCCAGCCCGTGCGTCGGGTAGAGATTGGCGTTGTCGCGCGTGTGGAACGCGCGCCGCCACAGCCCCTCGTCGCGGTCCTCGAACAGGATGCCGCGCAGGTCGTGAAGATAGGCCGCGGCACCGTGGAGCGGCTCGCCGAAGACGCCCGCGTGCACCATCCGGTTCACGAGCATCTCGTTGTAGCCGTAGTTGCAGTTCTCCAGCTGGATGGCGTGCCGGCGGTGCTTCTCGCTCGCGTCCACCACCGCCCACAGGTCCTTCAGCGTCATCGCGAACGGACACTCGCTCGCGGTGTGCTTGCCCGCCTTCAGCGCGGCAAGCATCACGGGCACGTGCCATTCCCAGGGCGTCGCGGTGTAGACGAGGTCGATGTCGTCGCGGGTGACGAGCTGCTCGAACGCCAGCTCGCCCTGCGTGTAGAGCGCCGGCGCCGGCTGCCCCTTGTCCGTCACCATCTTCGACGCACGCTGCGCCTTTTCGGGGACGTTGTCGCACAGCGCGGTGATCTGCACGCCCGGACAGCCCAGGAAGTCGCGCAGCACACCGCGGCCGCGCAGCCCCGTGCCGACGATCGCGATGCGCGCCGTCTCGCGCGCCTCGAACGGCACCCCCTTCATCGTCTTCGCGAACCGCGGCGCGGGCGGCGCAAGCTCGGGATGCTCCCCGGCCGTCACCGACTCGGCGATTGCGGGATGCAGCACGCCAGATGCGCCGAGAGCGGCGCCGGCGAGGGCGGCAGATTTCAGCAGGTCGCGGCGGGTCAAGCCCGCGCGCTCGTCGTTCTCCTGGGACATCCCGGATCTCCGATGTGGGACGGAGAAAAGCTACCGGGCATCCACAAGGGCCGCGAGGGTTTGTGGAGTCGGTGAGACCTGAGCGCGGCGCGCACGTCGCGCGCCGCGCCGATCAACCCGGCGGGCGCGGCTTGGCGGTGCGCCCGCTGCTGCCGCCGCTTGAGCCGGATGACGAACCACCCGACGAAGCCTTTCCGGACGAACTCGATCCGCCCGATGAACTCCCGCCAGACGCCGAGGAGCCCGACGTACCGGATGACGGCTTGCTGTAGCCACCGCTGCCCCGCGTGTATCCGCCCCCCTTCACCGCGCGGCCGCGCGCCTGCGTGTTGTCACCAGGGTTCGCCGGCACGATGACAATCGGCCGCGGGCCCCAGTAGTAGCCGCCGTAGTAGCCGCCGTAGCCGTACCCGTACCCCGTGTAGCCGCCGTAGCCGTACCGGTTGAGGCCGAACGGATCGTACCAGTGACCTCCCGGCAGCAGGTAGTCGTTGTAGCAGCGGTCGGAGTAGTAGCTCGGGTACCCAGGCGCGTAGCCGAAGCCGCAGTACCGCGAGCGGCGCAGGCGCTCGTCGTCCGTCACGTCCACCCGCTCGATGTCCACCGCCCCACCGCGCTGCGCCGGACGCTGCACGCTGAACCGCTCCGGGTACGACAGGGCAACCATCAGGTCGATGGTGCTCGAGGGCAGGCCGGCGTCGGCGAGGCGCTCCAGCTCCCGGCCGTTCACCTCGAAGCCCTGCTGCAGCTCGTGCATCCACGCCTCGATCACCGGCGGCGCGACGCGCTCGGCGGCCTCGACCACCTCGCTCGTTCGCACCGGAAGCGCGGCGCCGAGCCGCGCGTAGCGCGACGTGGACCGCTCCGCCACTACCTCGAATGGCATCGAGTCGCTCGACACGCCGGTGGCCAGACGACGCAGCGCGCGTCCCGCGGGGCGGTATCGCACGGCGCGCACCGTCGGCTGGCCGCCCACGACGCTGCCGCTCACGTCAATCCACTCGCCGTCGACGGTGACGGAGTAGATGCCGCTCCCCTGCACGCGCGTGGCGCCACAAGTGAACTCCGAGCGGAACAACACCTGCCGGGCGTCGCGCGAGAACGTCACCGACTCCCACCCCGGACACCCGTCGAAGTCCTTTGGCACGCGCGGCACCGAGGCGTCGAATCGCTCGCGGTGCGCCACGACACCGCCCGCGATGACCGCAAGCTCCACGCCGCTCCCCTGCTCCGCGGGGACGAGGCACACCAACGACCCGCGCGCTTCCGTTGTGGCGGACGCCGCCGCCGTCCAGCATCCAATCCACGGCTGCCAGCGAGCATCGAGCCCCTGCGCGAACGCCGCCTGTGCGCTCATCAGCGCGACCAGCGCGGTGACGCTCAACCGAGAGAATCCATTGGCACGCATGACGCCTCCTAGAACCGAACGGTCAGGCCCACCGTGACCGCCAGGCCTGAAAGATCAATGCCATTAAAGCCGACATAGTCGCTGCCCACGCGGGCGCGACCGTAGTCGTACCGCGCCTCGCCGGTGAGTGCCAGGCGGGCACTCAGGCTGCGCTCCACCCCCGCAACGCCGTAGAGCGTCGGCGCCCACGCGCTCGACTCCAGCGTCGAGCCGAACACGTCAAGCGTCTGGTAATCCACGAAGTCGCCCGACTGCCGGAACTGCGACCAGGTGATGCCGCCGCCCGCGCCGACGTAGGGGACCGTCTTCGCCGGCACCCATGCGAGTCGGCCGAGTGTTCTCCCGCGATCGGCCAGGTAGTACCGAACGCCGATGGTCAGGGGCAGCCGATGAAACGAGGAGGTCTGTTCGATCTCCTGGTCATCGTTGTCCACCCAATCACGATAGACACTGGCGGTGCTTTGCCCGGAATAGCCGATGCCGAGCTGTACGGCCACGCGGGGGCGCACCAGAAACGCCAGGTCGGCGGCCATCGAACCGCCGGCAAGATCGCCGGGGCCGAACGTCAGCTCGTCGCGAACAAACGAGAAGACGTCGCCGCCGCCGGAAGGGCGCGCCATCCCGGCGCGCACCGTGAGGCTGGCGTTTGGGGTGCCAAACAGGAACCCGTCGCCGCCCGGGACCTGCCCGTGTGCGACGACGGGAGCCAATGCGCAACTGATGCCAACGGCGACCAAGCGAACGACGATGCGCGAATCCATGGCGTGCACCTCGTGGAAACGCGGCGGGCGCCTCGATGACTCCCGCCTCCATCCAATCTACACGTCACGTGGCCACAGGTTCCGCGCCGGGACGGCACGGCTCCTGCGGGTCACTTCGCCGCCGTCGCGCCCATCATGCACGGCTGGGCGACCGGGCGGAACGAATCGTGCGCCTTCGTGATCGCGACCTTGAGCGCCTCGTCATTGCCCTGCCCCTTCGCGAGCGTGGCAATGGCCTTCAGGTCGTCGGCCGCCTTCGGCATGCCCTTCCGCGCCGTGGCATTGTCGCAGACCGCCGGCCCCTTCGACCGCACCCACGCATCGGCCGCTTTGCCCAGCTCGCCCGCCTTCTCCCGCGCCGGCTTCAGGTCGCCCTTGTTCGCGGCCATCGACACGGTCATGAGCAGCGTGTGGAGCGCATCGAACTCCTGCCACCCCGTCTTGCGCCCCATCATCGGACCCGCGCCCATCCCCATCATCCCGCCCTTCGCCTGCATCGCCGCCTGCACACAGGGCTTGCCGACTACTTCGAACCCGTCATGCACCTTTTTGAGCGCGGCCTTCACCGCCGCGTCGGCGGCCTGCGACGACGCGACGCCGGCGTAGGCCTTCGCATCCGCGACGATCCCGGGCAGCGCCTTGCGCGCCGCCGCGTTGTCGCACGTCGCCGGCCCCTTTGACGTCGCCCAGGTCTCCGCGGCGGCCACGACCTGAGGCGCCAGGGCGCGCGCCATCGTCAGGCTGTCCTTCATCGCCGGATGCCACGTGGACATCAGCAGTGCGTGGAAGGCATCGAGCTCCTTCCAGCCGCTCTTCATGTCCCCCATCCCCTGCCCGCCACCCTGCCTGTTCCCCTGCATCATCGCCGCGTGGTCATGCTCCATCGCCGGCTTCGCCGTCTTCGTCTCCGCCGGCTTCGCCTGCGCCACGGCCACGGCCGACCCCATCGCCAGCATCACTGCCACTCGCACTGCGCGCATCGCTTGTCCCTCGCCGTAGTCAATCGCCAGTCCCATTCCTGAATCGCGATCCTGAATCGCAATCCTCGGTCCAAATCAAGAATCACCCTACGCCCTGCTCCTCACTTCAGAATGATCCCCCACCGTCACCTCCCCCCGCACCCCCTCCAGCACGACGGCGTCCCCGATCAGCGAATTGGCCAGCGTGCACCGCGCCACCAGCGAGTTCGCGCCCACCAGCGTGTGGCTCAGCGTGCTGCTCAGCACCTTGCTCCCCGCCAGCACGCAGACGTTCGGCCCTAGTGTTGACCCGGTCGCCACGACGCCGTCCTCGATGTACACCGGCTCGATGATCGTGCAGTCCTCCAGCGTCTTCGGCCGGCGCGCAAGCCCCTTCTCGAGCATCACGCGATTCGTGTCGAGCAGCGTCTCGATCTTCCCGGCGTCGTACCAGCCGTGCACGTCGAGCACCTTCAGCTTGGCGCCGTGGTCGATCATGTACTGGAAGGCGTCGGTCAGGTAATACTCCCCCTGGTTCTGCGGCGCCTTGAGCACCGCGTCGATCCCCTCGAAGAGGAGCTTCCAGTCCCTGATGTAGTACAGCCCGATGTTCGCCCGCTTCGAGATGGGCGTCTTGGGCTTCTCCACGATCTTCGTCATGTGGCCGTTGGCGTCGGTCACCACCACGCCGAAGCGCTGGTAGTCCTCCACCTCCTTCGTCCAGATGATGCCGTCGTCCGGGCTCGTCTTGATCACCGTCAAGTCGGCGTCGAAGATCGTGTCCACGAAGATGATCAGCACCGGCTCGGCCACGAACGCGCGGGCCAGCGCGATCGCTCCCGCCGTGCCGTCCTGGACCTTTTGCTCGATGAAGCGCGCTGGCATGTCGGCGTACGCCGTGCGCGCGTGCGCCTCCACCGCCTCCTTCAGGTGTCCGGTGATGTAGATGACCTCGCTCACGTCGCCCAGCGTGCGGACGTCGTCGAGCACGTAGTCCATCACCGGCTTGCCGGCGACCTTGAGCATCGGCTTCGGCACCGTATGCGTGTGCGGACGCAGGCGCGTCCCCTTGCCGGCCAGCGGAATGATCACTTTCATGGCGCGCTCGTCCCTTCGCGACCATAGCGGTCGGTGAGTCGTACGACATCGTCGAGGTGCGGCGTGCTCGCTTCCAGCACGTCGCAGTCGGTCACCGCCTCCATCTGGTGGATCACGCCCGGCGTATTCCGGTAGCTCTCGCCGAGCGCGAACGGCACCTCCACCAGCCCGCGGCCGTCCTTGAAATCCACGCGGTAGATCATCTCCCCGCGCAGCAGGTGGATGGTCTCGTCCTTCTGGTTGTGGTACTGCACGCTCAGCGCCTGGCCGGCCTTGATGTGCAGCACCTTGCCCACGTAGTGCTCCGTGTGGGCCCAGATCAGCTCGTGGCCCCACGGCTTGGATACGAACTTCACGTGGCTCTTTCCGTCCATCTCAGCTCCGGAGTGGGCGCGCGGTCAGCGCGCTCGGGGTCGTCACGCACGCGGTCACGCACTTGCCGCACCCCGTGCAGGCGGCGCCGATGAACGGCCGCCCTTTGTCATCCAATTGAATCGCCGCGTCTCCCACCGGACAGACCCGCGCGCAGACGCCGCATTCGATGCCCTGAAAGGCGATGCACCGCCGGTCGTCCACACCGATCTTCGCGATGCGCACGTCGGCCCATCCGTGCTGAGGAGCGAGCAGCGCTCCCGTCGGACAGGCCGTCACGCACGGCATGTCCGCGCACATGATGCACGCGCGGTCATCCACCTCCAGCACGGGCGTCCCCGCCGCGATGCCGGCCGACGTGGGGAGCATCCGGATCGCCATCGCCGGACAGACGGCGCCGCACTCCTTGCACCGGGTGCAGGCCGCCAGGAACGCGGCCTCGGCGATCGCTCCAGGCGGCCGCATGTACGGCACCGGCGACACCTTGTCCGACACGGCATCCACGACCTGTCCCAGGAGGCGGGAAAGGCCGTGCGAGAAAAAGCCGCGGCGATCGAGGGGGTTGTCCGACATAACCTGAGAAAAATGCCGGATCGGTACAGGTGGGGATAGTGGCGGACCGGACGGCTGCCCCCCGAAAATGCTGGCGCGCGCTCTGATAACTGCTATTGTATGGCGACCCTTCAACCCGGCTCAGGCGCCGGCACTGGAGTCCCTCCCGATGCGTCGTGCATCCGCCTGTCTGCTCGCGGCCAGCACCCTGCTCGTCGCCGCCGCCACGCCCCGCGTGGATGGCGTCAAGTTCACCTGGATGGTCACCACCACCGCGTCGGGCGACGCGGCGCGCGCCGCCACGCCGCCGTCGATGTCGGTGATCGTTGCCGGCGACCAGATGCGTATGGAGATGCTCGAGGCGCGCCCCGGTTCCCCTGCCGGCGTCTACACCCTGCTGAACGCCGCGACGGCGAGCATTACGATGGTGGATCCCTCGCGCAAGCAGGCGATGGTCCTCGACACGCGCGGAACGGGCAACGTCATGGGGGCGGCCAGCGCCATCGGCATGAAGTTCGACATCGCCGACCTCACCTCCACCGTGGCTGACCAGGGCGCCGGCGAACGCATCCTGGGCCGAAGCACCCGCAAGTACCACGTATCGCGCAGCTACACGGCCACCATGTCCATGCTCGGCCGCAAGTCGTCCACGCGCGTGAAGGAGGAGATGGACATCTGGATGACCAACGACTTCGCCGGCCAGCGCGCCTTCGAGGAGTTCGGCAAGACCTTGGGTCGCAACACGGGGATGATCGGCGGCGCCGCGCAGCAGAAGCTGATGCAGGACGCCGAGAAGCTCCCCAAGGGCGTCCCCCTGCGTCAGGTCATCAATACGACGTCCACGACAGACAAGGGCGAGGCGCAGACGTCGTCGGTCACGATGGAAATGACAGACCTCGCCAACGGGAACTTCGACGCCTCACTGTTCGAGGTCCCCGCCGGCTATCAGGTGGTTGACCTCAAGGCCCAGCTCGCCGAGGCGTCAAAGGCCGCAGAGAAAGCCAAGGCCGACTGCGAGGCCAAGCAAGGGGCGGGCAAGTGTGAAGGCGCCGGCGAGATCAACGCCGACTCCATCATCGCCGCGGCGCGGAGCGGCGCGCTGACCGGCGTGAAGGAAGGAGTGAACGAGGGCGCCAAGGAAGCGGCCAAGGACGCGGCGAAGAAGGCCCTCAAGGGGCTCTTCAAGAAGCCGTAGGCGGACGCGACGCTACCGGCCCGCCGGGGGCGGGGTCCCTCCTCCCGGCGGTGCCGGCGCCCGAACGCCTGACACCCGCACGTCCACCCGCGCCTCGCGCGTGCGCTGCGGAACGCGCGTGCTCACCGTCGGCGTCCGCCGCATCGCGAGCTGCACCTGGATGCCCAGCAGCCGATTCGTGGGCACGCCGCAGATCGCGTAGCTCCCATCCGCCGCCGACACGGTGCTCAACCCGCGCGTTTCCCACGACAGGCCGCGCGCCCCACCGCTGTGTCCCTGCTGCCACTCCACCGTCACGACCGCGTCAGCGAGTGGCGCGCCCCGGTCGTCGGTCACCACGCCGCGCAGGATGCCGCCCGGATCGTCGGCCTCGGTCGGCGCGCACGCGGCGCTCGCTTGCACAGAGTCGGCCACCGCGCGCGCGGCAGCCCTCGCCGCCGCGAGCCCCTTCGGCGCGGGCTCCACGCGGCCGTTGGAGTAGACCAGCGTGCTGCCGATTCTGATCCACCATACGTCACCGCCCCGTACCCAGAGTCCCATCAGGCGCGGCGTCCCCGGCGGGAGCGTCATCCGCGGCATCCAGAGCTCCCATCGACTCACGAACCAGATGCCCATGGGCAGGCGCGTGAACTCCACCTCTCCGCCGGCCCCGGCACGTTGCATAGCGAGCGGAAGTCCCTCGTACGTGAACTCCATCCGCCGCAGTTCGTTGCTCGCCCGATCCAGCCACAGCGTGCCACGCACGTCCACGTAGTCGCGACGGCTCGCCGATGGGCGAAACGTCAGGCCGATCCACCCCGCACGCTCCCCCGTGCCTTGCGTGAGCCCGAGGCAGTGCGTCGCCGCGAACGTCTCCGACAGCAGCACGTCGGCGTCGGGAGCGTAGTACTGCCAGGCATTCGGTTCACTGACCATGTACCCCACCTTGGCCAGCGAATCCGGGCTGAGGCTCTGGAAGGGCTTCACCGTCACGCCCTCCTGGAACTGCAACTCCGGCTCTCGAAAGACCCGGTTGCCGATGCCGCGCGCCTGCTCAAACACGCTCAGCCGGGCCAGCGGATCGCCATCGCCCCAGCGCAGCGTCGTGGAGAGCAGCGCCTTGCGCGCTTCCTCAAAGACCTCGGCCACCTGCGTTCCCGCCGTGCCCGTCTGCCGACAGCTCGAGTTTGCCTCGGTGGTCACCGCGGCAAGCACGATGGGATCGTTGGGGAGCACCGTGCGCACATCGCGCCGCCCGCCGGCCGCGAGCGTGAAGGTGGCGATCTCGAAGGGGCGGTGCCCGATGCGCAGCGCTCGCAGGCGCACCTCGCCCGGCGAGAGCGCCAAGGTGTACTGGCCGCCCCCGTTGGTGATCGTGCGCGAGAGCACGCTGTCCGGCGCGCCGCGCGTCGCCACGACGATCACCCCGGCCGCGGGAAACGAGTCGGCACGGAGCAGCGTGCCGCGCACCGTCGCCTGCCCGAAGGCGTCGCTCGAACCGAGCGCGAGCAGCGCGATCGCCACCGTCCTCTTCACCGCATCTCCTGACTGGCCATTTCTCTCAATATGCGTCGCGGATCGCCCTGCAGCGGAGCCGTGGATGCAATGAAAAAGGGCGGCCACTGGCCGCCCTCCCGTCCCTCGCCCCTCCTCCCCTCGCCCGTCCCCAAGTCCCGGCCCCCGTCCCCCCGTTCCACCAGAAGGACCCGAGCGATTACGTCGCCATCTTGCTTCGCAACGCCGTCAACCGCCGCCGCACCGACCCGTCCATCACCGTATCCCCAATGCGCACGACCACGCCACCGAGGATCGCCGGGTTCACGCTAAGATGGGGAACGACCGTCTTGCCGATCGCCTTGCTCAGCGACGCGGCCAGCGCGTCGCGGTCGGCGTCGCTCATCTCGCGCGAGACCGTCACCCGCGCGTGCACCCGCCCTTCCTCGGCGTCGCGCAGGTTGCTGTACTCGGTGAACACCGCGCCAATCAGCATCTGGCGGCCGTTGGTCACCATCTTCTGCACGAAGCGCACGAACATCGCCGGCGCCTGGCCGGTCAGCGCCTTGCCCAGCACCTCGTTCTTCTTGACGCTGCTCACCTGCGGTGCCGCGAGGAAGCGCTTAAACGTCTCATCGCGCTCCAGCACGTCGGCAATGCCGCCGAGGAGCGCGCCGTACGCGTCGCGGGCGTCTTCCTTGCTCGCCAGCGCCAACAGCGCTTCCGCGTAGTTCCGCGCGATGGCTGACTGCATTACTTGGTCCCGATGGACGAGAGGTACTTGTCGACCAGCGCGCGGTTCGCGGCGTCGTCGAGGTTCTTCTCGATCACCTTGCCCGCCCCGGCGATCGCCAGGTCCACGGCCTCGCGGCGCAGCTCGGCGATGGCGCCCTGCTTCTCGGCCTCGATGTCGCGCTTGGCGCGCTCGAGCATGTCGTGCTGCTGGGTGCGCGTCTGCTCCAGGAGGTCGTTGCGCATCTTCTCGGCCGTCGCGCGGCCGTCGGCGATGATCTTCTGGGCGTCGGTGCGCGCCGCGTCGAGCTGCTGCTTCTGCTCGGCGAGGAGCTGGGCGGCCAGCTCACGGTCGGCCTTCGCCTCGTCCATCGCGTCGCGCAGCGCCTGCTCGCGCCCTTCGACGGCGGAGAGGATGGGCTTGAACGCGAACTTCGAGAGAATGAAGAACGTCGTGCCGAAGACGAGCACGGTCCAGAACATCAGGCCGCCCGCCGGGTCCAGCAGGCCGCGCGCGGGGGCGTCGCCGCCGGCGGCCAGGGCCGGCGCCGCGGTGGCGGAAAGGAGGACGACGGCGCGGATCAGAGAGGAACGCATGGGGAATCGGTCGGAAAGGAAGAGGGCGGCAGGCCCGCGCACCCCGGGGCGCGCGGGCTGCCGGACGTCTTAGAACTTGCTCTGGATAAGGAACGACACGACCACGGCGAACAGCGCGGCGCCTTCGATGAACGCGGCGAAGATCAGCGCGGCCGTCTGGATCTTGGCGGCGACTTCCGGCTGGCGGGCCATGCCCTCAACCGCCTGGCCGCCGACGCGGCCGATGCCCAGGCCGGCGCCGATGATGGCGAGACCAGCGCCAATGCCGGCGCCCATCATCGCCCACGCACCCATGTACTCCTTCGTCGCGCCAGCCGCAGCCTGCAACAGTGGGAAATCCATCGTCAGAACTCCGATCAAGAAAGTGGTACCGCTTCAGCACCCGCGATGGGCTACCCCATCACCATCCGCCATCGGACCCCGGGGTCCAGCGGAACTCGCCAGTAGTTGCCTGGCTACACATCGGAACTGGTGGGTGAATCCAGCCCCGTCAATCAGTTGTCAACCGTCCACCGTCTACCGTCTACCGTCCACCGTCCACCGTCTAGTGATGCGACTCCCTCACGAGTCCAATGAACACGGACGAGAGGAGCGTAAAGATGAACGCTTGGAGGAACGCCACCATCAGCTCCAGCAGCATGATCGCCACCGCCATCGCCAGCGGCGCCGGCGCAATCAGGTAGCTCTGGAACGTGAAGACCAGCCCGATGAGCGCAAGCACGACGATGTGCCCGGCGGTCATGTTGGCGAAAAGACGGATGGCCAGCGCGGTGGGCTTGATGAACTTCGACATCAGCTCCACCGGCGAGATGATCAGCGAAATCGGGATGCGCATGTACAGCGGCATGTCATGCGGCCAGTAGATGATCGTCCCGAGGTAGCCCTTCCCCAGCGCGCGCATGCCGGCGATCTCGATGACCAGGAAGGTCACCAGCGCCAGCGTCGCCGTCACCGCGATGTTCCCCGTGGCCGTCCCCATGTAGGGCACCAGTCCCAGCAGGTTGGCCGTGAGGATGAAGAAGAAGATCGAGAGCAGGTACGGCACGAACGCCTCGCCGTGGTGGCCGACGTTCGGGAGAATGACCTCGTTGCGCATGTAGAGGATCATCGCTTCCATCGCGCCGGCCAGCCCCTTGGGAGGCAGCCCCTGCGCCGCGCGCCGCTGGTGCGCGCGCGCCGCGCTGACCATCAGGAAGATCAGGATGGCGGCCGAGATCCACAGCATCACCGTCAGCTTGGTCGGCGACGTGTCCACTTCGAAGGAGCCGATGTGGAACTTGGGCCAGCCCGTCGGCAGCGCGAAATGCGTGGCGAAGCCATGGTCGGGATTCAACGACGGCAGCTCGAGGGCGTTCCCGTCGGTGATGTGCGGCGTGATGATGTCTTTCTTCGCCGTACTCTCCGCGCCCGCTGTCTTCTGTGCCCCTGCCTCGTCCCCAGCAGTCGCGGCGTGTAGAGCGGCGGAGTCGGCCGCGGGCGCCTGCGGCGCCGGCGCGTGCTCCTGAGCGGCCAACGGGGCCGCGGCGCAGAGCGCGGCGAGGACAAGGCGGAGGAATCCAGACTTCATGGCTTCTTGAGGAAGACGGGTTCGATCAGCGTGGAAACAAAGAAGAACGCGGCCAGGCTCAGCAGGGCGGGCGCGGGCGGGAAGCCCATCAGCCGCACGCCGATCAGCGCGTGAAGCACCAACGTCAGGAACCGCAGCAGCATGCCCGCGCCCCATCCGGCAATCACGTGCGCCGGGACGATCACGCGGACGAACAGGAAGCCGAGGATCTGGATGCCGAGGGCGACGCCCGCCGAGAACCAGACCGCCTGCTGGGCCATCGGATCGGGCCAGAGCTGCGCGAGCAGCCAGGCTAGGCCGACGATCAGCAGGAGCGACAGCCCCGCATAGGCGAGGATGTGCTTCACTTCCCCTCCTTCTCCAGCCGGTCCAGCTCCTCTTGCCGACGCTCGGCGGCTTTCAACGCGCGATACATGCTGAAGAACGCCGCTCCTGCGCCGGTGAAGACTCCGAGGATCATGAACCAGGGCGTCGTTCCGAGCTTGCCGTCCACCCATTTCCCGACGTACAGGAACAGGAGAATCGACAGCACGAACTGCAGCCCGAGGCCCATGAACTGGCCGAACGGGCCGGACCCGAAAGCCCCTTGATTCAGCAGGGTTTCCGCGCGTTTTCGCACGTCCTTCGGATCGCTCGCCACAGCCTTGAAGATTATCCGCTTGTGAAATCTTTCGCAAGCGAAATGCCGCTCCGAAACGACTGCGTCGCACTCTCGATGCCGCCCCTTCCCACGCTTCGCGGCAGCCCGCCACTGGTGGACAACTGGTCTTCCCTGGGCTTGCTGGGAATCACAAATGGCGTACCGCCATGCCTAGGTGCGTCAGAACGACACAGCCCGGAGCAGACGCGAGCACCAAGTGCCCATCGCATAGACACTTGGCCTGTGACCATCTGTTTGACGGATCGTCTTGGTGTCAGTAAGTTGAACGGCGGAATAGTCGGATCCTGCCGCCGCGGGATCACAAATCTTTCGCCCTTTCGGCGAACCGAATGAACGGACGCGTCACTTTCGTGCTGTTGGTTGTCGCCGTGCTCGCCTTTGCGTGCACGCGTTCAAGCAATGTGGACGCGCCGACGTTTGCGAAATCCGCGCACAAGAAGGGTCCCGCCGTCGCCTCGTCGTTCGACGTGCGCGTGGATGACCAGGTGCACTTCCAACTGCACGTCATCAACGACGGCGATCGCAAGGTCGAGCTCAACTTCGCCGACGGGAAGACGCACGATATCGAAGTGCTCGATGAGCGCGGCAAGGCGGTCTGGCGCTGGAGCGATGGCCGGCTGTTCACCGCCGCCTTCCAGAACAAGGTGCTGCGCCGCGCCGACACGCTGTCGTTCAGCGAGGAATGGAAGTCGCCCGCGCCCGGACGCTACGTCGCCGTCGCGCGCCTCGTCTCGCAGAACTACCCGCAGGAACAGCGCGTCGCCTTCGCCGTGCGCTGAACGAAACGCCGCCTCGCGCGTAGTGGATCGGGCGCCCTTCCAGTAGGAAGCGGCGCCCGTAGCTTTGTCCGTGTCCACCGTCCACCGTCAACCGTCCACCGTCCGCCGCTTTGAGCACCGACTCCCGCGACCTCGCACTCCTCGATCGACTGAAGTCCGCGCACCGCGACATCGCCGACGAGATCGGCCGGCGCATCATCGGCCAGCACGACATCGTGGACTCGATGGTCTCGGCGATCCTCGCCGGCGGCCACGTCCTGCTCATCGGCGTGCCGGGGCTGGCCAAGACCCTGCTCATTCAGACGATCGCCGAGACGCTCGACCTGCAGTTCTCGCGCGTGCAGTTCACGCCCGACCTTATGCCGAGCGACATCACCGGCACGGAGCTGCTTGAAGAGGACCACGGCACGGGCAAGCGCTCGTTCAAGTTTGCCAAGGGGCCGGTCTTCGGGAACATCGTGCTCGCCGATGAGATCAACCGCGCGCCGCCGAAGACGCAGGCCGCGCTGCTGCAGGCGATGCAGGAGCACACGGTGACGGTGGCCGGCAGCACGTATCCGTTGCCCGAGCCGTTCTTCGTGCTGGCGACGCAGAACCCCATCGAGCAGGAGGGGACGTATCACCTCCCCGAAGCCCAGCTCGACCGCTTCATGTACGAGTTGCGGCTCGGCTATCCGACGCAGGAAGAGGAGGAGAAGATCGTCAGCACGACCACGGGGGCCGGGGCGCAGCAACTGAAAGCCGTGCTCAGCGCCGACGACATCCGCGAGATGCAGAAGCTCGTGCGTCGGTTGCCGGCGCCGCCGAGCGTGGTGAAGTTCGCGGTGGACATTGCGCGCTCGACGCGTCCCGGCGAGCCCGGGGCGAGCGAGATGGTGAAGAAGTACATCGCCTTCGGCGCCGGTCCGCGCGCGGGGCAGAACCTCGTCCTCGGCGCTAAGGCGCGGGCGGCGATGGACGGGCGCCCCGTGGCCGATCTGGACGACGTGCGGGCGATCGCGTTCAGCGTGCTGCGTCACCGGATTGTGCTGAACTTCCAGGCGGAGGCGGAGGGGGTGGGGGTGGAGAAGATCCTGAACCTCAAGTAGCCGACCGCGACGGCGTATTGACGGGGCGCCCGCAGGCGCCCCGTTGTCGTTCCCGCCGCCTAGCCCCTGTCGGCCGCCCCCGTTCCGCGCCAAAATGACGCGGCTGTGACGGGTCCCCATCGTCTTCTTGCATGCCTCACGACGCGGTGACACTCCTGATCGTGCGCGGGCTGGGACGCGCCGAGTTGACACTCGGCGACTTGGTGCTTGCTCCCGGGCAGGGGATGCTGTTTCCGCTCGCCCTCGTGCTCGCCCAGCGGTCGGGGGAGCGCATTCCGCGCCGCGACCTGATCGAGCTCATTTGGCCCGAGGCGGACGAAAGGGCGGGGCGTCACTCGCTGCGACAAGCGCTGTACCGGCTGCGGAAGGCGGGGCTCTCGCTCGACGACTCGACGGACGACGTGCGGGTTGATCCCGCGAGGGTCGACAGCGATCTCACCGCCGTTCTGCGGCACGATTGGCCGTACCGGGCGGCGCCGGAGGCCATCGACGCCGCGGCGAGCGTCCTCCCGGGGTTCGTCGTGTCAGAAGGCGGGAGCCTGGCTGAGTGGCTCGATGCACTGCGCGCGCGCATCGCGGCGCAGCATCGACAGGCGACGTTGCATCGGATCGCGATGGCGCGGCGCGAGGGTCGCTGGCGCGAGGCGGACGAGTGGGCGCAGGCCTGCCTGCGGGCCGATCCGCTCAATGAGGAAGCGACGTGCGCGCGGGCCGAAGCGCTGGCGATGGTCGGGGCGAAGAACGCGGCGTTGGAAGTTCTCGACACGTATTTGCGCGAGCTCGGCGATCGAGCGAAGGTGATTGGGCTGCCCGCGCGGCTGCTGCGCCGGCGCATCTCGGAGTTGACTGACACGACGGGACGCCGGGTGACGGCGACGTCAGTGCCGTTCATCGGGCGCCACGACCTGCTCGCCCTCGCGCAGGACACGCTGGCGCGGGCGCGCCGCGGCGAGCCGACGGTGCAGTGGTTCACCGGGCCGCCGGGGATCGGCAAGTCGCGGCTGATGGGCGAGGTCACGCGCGCGGCGCGGATGGCGGGTTGGTGCGCGGTGGCGGGCGGCGCGTGCCCGTCGTACGAGGAGCGCCCGTTCGCGACGCTTACGGAACTTCTGCCGCAGCTGCTCGAGGCGCCGGGGGCGCTCGGCGCCGACCCGGGGGCGCTGCACCTGATGCGCCAGATGGGGCGTGCTGACACTGGGGAGGAGCCGTTGCCGCCCGAGGAGGCGCGCGTGCGGCAGCACGCCGTCTATCTCGCCTGGGTGGAGCTGATGGACGCGGTGCTGGCGGAGGCGCCGCTGGCGATCCTCGTGGACGATGCGCACTGGTCGGACCCGCTCACGCTGCTGATGTTCGCCCGGTTCATCGAAAGCCGGCCCACCGCGAAGCTGGCGGTAATCCTGCTGGCGCGTCGCGTGCCCGTGCGCGACGACGGCGGCGCGAAGCGCGTGCTCGGGGCGTCGCAGGCGCGGATTGCGCCGATGACCGACGCCGAGATGCTCGCGCTGACGCGCGCCGCCGGGGTGGGCGGGGACGTCGCCGCGGAGGAGGTCGCGACGCGCCTCGGCGCGGTGAGCGGCGGCAATCCACTCTTCCTCGGGCACCTGCTGCATCAGCACCAGACGCACCGAGAGCCGCAGACGATGCCAGTGGACCTCGCGACGCTGATCGACGACCAGATTCGCACGCTCTCGCGGGAGGCGCTGCGGCTGCTGCAGGTGTGCGCGCTGCTCGGGCGCCACGCTTCGTTGCCGCGCGTGGAGCGCGTGCTCGGGCTGACGGCGGCTCAGCTCGTGCTGCCGTTCGGCGAGCTCGACGATCTGTTGGCATTGCCGTCCGACCTTGGGCAGGCGCTCGCGCCGCACGATCTCTGGACGGAGCGCGTGCGCCGCGGCATGACGGCCGGTGTCTTCCGCACGATGGCGGTGAGCGTGGCGCGGGTGCTCGAGGCCGATGCGCAGGACGATGGGGGCATTGAGATCTACTGGGACGCAGCGCGGCTGTATCAGGACAGCGGCGAGAAGCAGCTCGCCTTTGCAACGATGATGCGGTGTGCGGAATATCTCATGCGCGCCGGCGCGGCGTCTGACGCCGCGCGCTCGTACGAGGCCGCCCTGGAGTATGCGAGTACCCCGAAGATGGAGGATACGGCGCTTCGCGGGCGTACGCGCGCGCTGCAGACCGAGGAAGCGTGGTCGGACGTCCTTGCGACGACCGCGCGCATCGAATCGCTCGACCTACGCCGTTCTGCTGATCAGGCCGCGAGCGACCTGCTGTCGCGTCTGTTCGCACAATGGTGGCTTGGTTCGGGCGACTCCGCCCTGCTGACGCAGCTTCGGCGAGTGACGGCAGACCATCAGGTATCAAGCGCCACGCGCCTCAACGCGGCGATGCTAGGCATGGCGGTATGCGACAACTGCCTCGAAGCCGAGGAATTGCGCCTCTTCTTCGAGCAGTCTGCCGGCATAGACCGCGATTCCTTGCAGGCGCAACTGGCAGGACTGAAGTGCGAGGTGATCTATGAAACGTCGCTCGGATCATTCGAACGCGCGGAGACGTCCGCAGGCAAGCTGCTCGCGGTCGCGCGTGACTCGGGAGACGAGGTGGAGCTGTTCTCGGCGCTAAAGTTCGCCCACTACCCGCCGCGTCGGACGGGGGATTTTACACTGGGACATCGACGCCTCGAACAAGCGCTCGCTATTTCCGTTCGCCGTAAGCGCGAGCATGCCAAGGCGACCGTCGTCGACCTCTTCGCCGGCCTCCACTTTGACTACGGCTTCTATGAGCAGGCAGAAACCATCGCGCATGACGTCACCGAGCACCCAGATCTGATTGGTGGGGTATTTCGCCAGCAGTCGGCACGAGAAACGCGGGCGCAGGCCCTGCTGTTCCTGGGTCGAGAGGAAGAGGCCAGGCCGCTCGTTTCGCCGCCTGCAATGGCCATGGCGGGTGGTCGACGACGCCCTCAGTACATGAGCCTTGCCTCGACCACACTGCTCGCCACCTTTGACCGAGACAAGGGCGTTGTACTGGAATGCGTCGCTGCTTTCGACGAGGTGCGCGACAGGCTCTTCCGGAACGCGGGCGGCGACTCACTGGCGATCGCATTTGCTCGCGGCCTCGCATACACCAGAGGGCACGCAGCATCTGCGGAGTTCGTGCACTGGTATCTCACCGTCGCCCGGCGAGGCACGCTGCCAGTTCCGAGCCTCTTGCCCGCAGCTACCGAGCGCTAAGGCGCACGGAACTCCATGGACTGCCTCGGCATCGGCGACGGTTCCTGCGAGATGCCCGAATCTGCTGGAAACTCGCGCGTCGCGATCTCCACTTCCAGGCAGATCTCGGCCCAGTGCTCGTCGGTTAGGACGGCCCGACAGAGGCGCGGATCAAACTGATCCCCGGCCATCCGAGCGATCTCGTCGCGGACTTCCTGCAGCGTGCGCGCCTTTCGATACGGGCGCGCAGTCGTAATCGCATCCAGCGTGTCAGCAATCGTGATCACGCGCGCTCCCAGCGGAATGTCGTCACCGGCAAGCGCGTCCGGATACCCCTTTCCCGACCAGCGTTCGTGGTGCCCCCGGACCATCGGAACCAAGTCCGCGTACTGCGTCAACTTGCCGACCAGAGTGGCCCCCTTGGCCGAATGCGTCTTCATGACCTCAAACTCGGCATCGGTGAGGCGGCCCGGCTTGCGGAGAATGGGCGCGAACTCCTCGTGGATCTTTCCGACGTCGTGGAGGAGAGCCGCCTTCCCGATCTGCTCGACCTTTCCCGCGCCGAGTCCGGCCAAGCGCGCGACCACGCGACTGTACCGTGCCACGCGCTGCGAGTGGCCAGAGGTGTACGGATCACGCGCTTCGATCGTGGTCACCATCAACTGCAGCAGCTCTTCGTTGACAAGCTCGAGATCGAAGACTGACTTGTAGAGTTGCCGAACGCCTACCATGGGAAGCGCGAGCATCGCCGACCACATGGCGCCAAGTCGCGCGTAGAGAACAGCGAAGATCAGTACGAGCGGAAAAGCGAGCACGTCATTAACCAACGTGCTCCGGGACACAACGTACAACTCGCGTTGAAAGGAAGTGCGATTGACAATCGACAGCACTCCGCTCACCACCGCGCGGTTCGTGATCATGTACGTCGCAAACATCGAAACAAACGCTACGACATTGACCTTCGAGTGAAGCAAGGACGCGCCGCCAAGCGCGGTATACACCAAGATCGCCAATGCAACTGCGAGAAGGTGCTGTGATACGTTGAAGAGGAACTTGATCGGTTCTCGCCGCGCAACGAGTTCCGAGATCGTGATAGAAGCGAAAACACACGCGAGAGCTGCTCCATTGGGTGCGAGCGCCGCAATCGATAGGTACGGAAGAAAGGCAATCGTGCCGATTCTTCCGGTGCCACGCTTGTACCCGAGCACTAGCGCCAAGACCCCGAACGCAAAAAAGAACGCTGCAGCTCCGGCGTCAGCGTGATCCCAGACCGCAGAAACACGCACGACCTGTACGGTCGCAAGCAGCGTCAGGGCGCTGATCGCGAGAACGTAGAAGTGGGTGCGCCGCGTCGTTGGGTTCACACGATGTCGAGTTGAGGGGAGTTTCCCATTCCCGCGCCCGTCTAGCTGTTAGCCCCAAGACAGAGTTGGACTTGACCCGCTTTCGTGGAGCGCGGGTGGGTGGGATTTCAAGCGGCTGCTGATTCTACGACATGCTGCTGTTCGAAGGCTAGCGGGGAGCGTTGGCCGAGGGCGGAGTGGCGGCGATGCGGGTTGTACCAGCCCTCGATGTAGCGGAAGAGGTGCAA
>VHBQ01000007.1 GCA_016871855.1 Gemmatimonadota bacterium | reverse complement strand
CTGTGTGTACTTGGGAACGCGAAACGACAGCTTGAGATCGTGCATCCACTTGTACGGCCAGCTCCAGAGCTCGAAGGCACCGTCCTCGGTGCCCATGGCGATGGCGCGGCGGCCGACGGCGCTGACGTACTGGCCGGGGCGTGCGTCGCCACTGAGGGTGAGGGGAGATCGCCCGAGGTCGAACGGGGCGATGGTCTGCGAGGCGGCGGCCGCGGGGAGGGCGGCGGCGACAGCGAGGGCGGTGATGGTGTGGCGCATAGACGCGAATATGCCTGCGGCGGCCGGTGGGCGCGACCATCCGGCTGGGGCAGGCGCGTCCGTCGGGTCCGTGGCGCAATGCGACGGTGACGGCGCGCGTACGAACCATGTCTATGCTCGACGCTTCACGGTTCGCGAGCGCGCATGGGCCACATTGGACACACGGGCATTGGAATTGGACACACGGGCATTGGACACGAGGGACGACCGCCGTCCTCCACCCTTGGCGTCTACAAGCCCCGTCGTCCGCAGGCGTCGCCGCTGTATCGGCTGGTGCAGGATCATCTCCACCGCCTGTACACGGTGTACGACGAGCGCTTCGCGCGCGAGTACGGCCCCTGGCGCCCCGTGGTCACCCAGGTCGCGGACAGGTTCCTCGCCTGCGGCATCCTCGAGCACGGCTTCGCCCGCATCCGCTGTGACGCGTGCGCGCACGAGTACCTGCTCGCCTTCTCCTGCAAGTGCCGCTACTTCTGCCCGAGCTGCCACGCCAAGCGGCTGGCCCTCTGGGCCCAGTGGCTGGACGCTACCCTCCTCGCGTCCGTGCCGCACCGGCAGGTGGTGCTCACCATCCCCAAGCGGCTGCGCGCGTACTGTCTGTACCGCCGACGCCTGCTCGGCGAGATCGCCCGCGTCGCCGCGCGCACCGTCACGGCCGCCATCCGCACGCTGACGGGCGAGCGCGCGCTCGCGGTCGGCATCGTCGCCTGCCTGCAGACGCACGGCTCGCGGGCCAACTGGCATCCGCACCTGCACCTCCTCGTCACGGACGGCGGCTTCCGGCCCGACGGGACGTTTGTGTCGTGGCCTGTGCACGACACCGCACGGCTGACCGAGGCGTTCCGCCGCGCCGTGCTCCGGCTGTTCGTGCGCCGCGCGCTCTTCGACGAGGACGCGGCCGCGGGGATGCTCACCTGGCCGCACTCCGGCTTCCACGTGCACACCGCCGTCTGGGTGCCGGAGGACGATCGCGCGTTCGCGACGCGCCTCGCGCGCTACTGCGCCCGGAATCCCGTCGCGCTGGAGCGGCTGACGTACGACCGAGCCGCCAAGGCGGTGACGTACCGGTCGGACAAGGCCGAGGGGCCCACGGCGGGCCCCGAGACCGTGGACCCGCTGGAGTTCCTGGCCCGGCTCTTGGTGCACATCCCCGACAAGGGCCACGTGACGACGCGGTACTACGGCTGGTATGCCAACCGCCCGCGCGGCACGCGGGCGAAGGCGGCGCCCGCCGCCGCGGACGGGCCGCCCGCGATCGTTCCCGCCTCACGGCTCGCGCCGACCGAGGCCAGCCGCCGGTGGGCCGCGCTCCTGCGGCAGATCTTCGAGGTCGACCCCCTCGCGTGTCCGACGTGCCAGGGCGCGATGCGGATCGTCGCCTTCATCACGCAGGCGGCGGTGATCGCCCAGATCCTCACGCACCTCCGCACCCGCGCCGCGACCGCGGCCCACGCCGACGCGCGGAGCCCCCCATCGACGCGGGCCCCCGCGCGCCGGAGCCCGGCACGCGCCCCACGCCCGTTCGCTGCCCCCCTGACGCCCCCATGAGGACGCGCCCCCCGACGCCCCGCGACCACGCGGGGCCGTGCGGCGTGCGCGGCCGTCCCACCAGCGCGTCCGATGGGTTCCCGCCGGGCTCGGCCCCCCAACCGTGGCCGACGTGCCCTCGACGCTCCAAGCGCCCGAGCGAGATCGAAGGTACGCCACCGCCCGTCACTCGGCGCTGGCGAGGTCGGCGAT
Source organism: Gemmatimonadota bacterium (assembly GCA_016871855.1). Classification (GTDB taxonomy): domain Bacteria; phylum Gemmatimonadota; class Gemmatimonadetes; order Gemmatimonadales; family Gemmatimonadaceae; genus PNKL01. The sequence goes on along the minus strand of VHBQ01000007.1, from coordinate 64,605 downwards.
CGCGCCGTACGTTCGACGAATAGTCGACCGACCTCGATCGAAATTCCTATCCCGGTTGGGTGCATCTGCTGGTACGCCGACAGCCCGCGCGGCATTCGCGCGACGGCGGCGCCCGCCGCCCCCTCACCCGGTCAGCCGTTCACAGTCGCACGACCTTGCCCAGGCCACGCTCGCGCGCCTTGCGGTATACCAGCTCCGCCGTCATCAGGTCCTCCATCGCGTGTCCCATCGACTTGTAGACGGTCCACTCCGTCTCGGACGCGCGGCCAGGCGCGCGGCCCGATAGCAGCGCGCCCAGCTCGGTGCCCATCGCCGGATCGAGCCCGGCCAGCTCGGCGCAGCCCGACGGCGCCGGCTCGAATGCGAGGCGTGATTCGACCGCGAGGCGCGCCCGCTGTACCACGTCGGGTGGCAGCTCGCTCCCGGGCGGCGCGTAGCCGACCGACGTCACGTGCGCCCCGGGCGAGAGCCACGCGCTCTCGATGACGGGCGTACCCGACGTGGTGCAGAGGCAGACCACGTCGGCGCCGTGCACCGCGTCGCGGACTGACTCGACGACGCGCGCGCGCGGCTCGGTGGCGCCGAGCGCCTGCGCCTCCTCGACGAGCAAAGACGCGATCCGGACTTCGCGGAACGCGCGCACACGCTGCATCAACTGTAGGTGCGCGTTCCCCTGCACCCCCGCGCCCACGATCGCGAGCACACGGGCGTCTTCGCGCGCGAGGCAACGGGCCGAGAGCGCCGCGCCACCAGCGGTGCGCATTGCGGTGATGTGCGAGCCATCCATGATCGCGAGCGGCGCCCCGTTCGTCGCATCTACCAGCGCGATCACCGCCTGAATCGTCGGCATCGCGCGTTCGCGGTTGTCCGGGAAGGTCGAGACGAGCTTCACCGCCATCGGGTGCCCGGGAATCCAGGCCGGCTTCACGAGGAGATGGCCGGTGTCCGTGCCGAGCGCGCTCCGAGGCGGCGCCTGGACCGCACCTTCGCTGAGCGCGATGAACCCGTCGGCGAGCGCGGCCAGCAGTTCGTCCGGGTCGAGCAGCGCCCGGATCTCTTCCTGGTCGAGCAGCAGCAACTCCATGGGACTACTTGGAGAACGCGGCGCGCAGCATCACGCCCGCTGTGTAGAGGATGACCGCGATCACCACCCATCGCAGCACGTCGAGTGGCAGCTCCTTCACGACGAACGCGGCGATCGGCACCGCGACGAGCCCCCCGATCGCGATCGCGACCGCGGCCCTCCGGTTGTAGGCGCCCGCCCCGATGAACCGCACGGAGGCGGGCGGCATCAGGAACGCGCACGAGCCCATCATGATGGGGAAGGCGACGCGCGGCGACATGCCGAGGGCGAAGACGAGCGCCATGCACGGCGCGTACAGCCCGACGCCGGCGGTATTAAGTGCGCCGAGCAGCGCGTTGGCCACGACGGCGATCGCGAGCTTCGCGCCATGCAGCCCGATCGCGTCGCCGCCGCCCTGGATCCAGTCGAGGCTCCGCGCGACCATGAACCCGGCGGTGACGAGCAGGGCGATGCCCATCGTCATTCGGATCCGCCGCTCGCTGAGCCGCGCCACCACGTCCGCCCCGAACACCGCGCCCACCGCCGCCGCGAGGAGCATGAGCACGAGCGTCAGTGGTTCGACCTCGACGATGGTGATGAAGATCAGCGCCTGCAACAGCACCGGGAGCGTGTTGGACACGTTCAGCGTGCCCGGGATCAACCGATCGTCCGCCTGCCGCATGAACTTCAGCGCCGCCGTCTGCGGCGCGAACGCGCCGATGCCGAGCACGTCGAAGAAGTTCGTCACGAAGCCGACGAGGCCGGTCGCTCCCCAGCGGCCCTCCGCGAGGCCCTGCCGGTGACGCGCGACGTCGCGCGCGAGGACGGCGAGGTACCAGACGGTCAGCAGCGCGAGCGAGGCCCAGATGAAGGCGATCATCGAAGCGGAAGACCGGGGTGAGGTGAACCGGGAACTAGCAGACCTTGAATGCCGACTGCGTTCGCTCGCCTTCGCCCCGCCCGAGTTCGGCCTCGATGCGCTTAGCCGCCCGCGTGATGGCAAGGCCGCCGAGCCCGGTGCAGCGCAGCGTGTTCGGTATGGCATCGCCCACGCGCTTCATGGTCTCGATCACCTCGTCGAGCGGGATGAGGGGATCGTAGTCCGAGAGCGCCATGTTCGCGCAGGAGATGGCGGTGGTGGCCGCCATCACGTTGCGGTTGAGGCAAGGGGCCTCGACGCGGTCGGCAATCATGTCGCAGATGAGGCCGAGCGACGACTGCAGCGCCAACGACGCCGCCGCGAGCGACTGGTCGAGCGTGCCCTGCTTGAGCTCCACGAGCGCGGCTGCGGCCATCCCTGAACCGGATCCGCACTCCGCCATGCATCCACCCACCTCGGCGGCGAACGTCGCATGGGCAGCGATGAACACGCCGATGAGGCCAGCGGCGAGCATCGCCTGCACCATCTCGTCCTCCGAGAGCCCGAACGTGGCGCCGGCGCCGAGCACAACGCCGGGGAGCGCGCCGCAGGAGCCAGCCGTCGGCGCGGCCACGATCACGCCCATTGAGCTCTTGACCTCCATCATCGCCGACGTCCGCATGACGACTTGATTGAGCAGGTCGCCCGCGAGCAGCGTCCCCTCCTGCAGCTGCTGCTGGTAGCCCAGCGACTGCGGCCCGAGGATCCGGTCGGCGTAGGAGGTGCCTTGCAGGCCGAGCGAGATCGCGCGCTGCATGATCCGCACGATGTCGCGCATCCGCGCCACCACCTCGGCCCTCGGGATCGCGCCGCGCGCACTCTCGTACTCCACCGCGAGCTCCCAGAGCCGCAGGTCGCGGTCGCGATTGTACTCGAGCATCTCCTCACAGGTGATGAAGGGGACCGCAAGGTCCTTGCGCGAGAGCACCGGCAGCACCGGGTGAATCCTCCGGATGGCGAGCACGTCCTGCCGGGACGCGAGCGCGGCGCAGAGCTCGTCGGGGAGGAAGCGCGAGGCGCGCACTTCAATGAACGTGGCCGTGCCCCGCCGCACCGCGATCCCGTCGCACGGCATGGCGCGGGCGATCAGCTCCGGGATGTCGCCCGGTGCCCGCACGTAGACGAGCGTCACGTAGAAATCGCCGGCCAAGGAGACGGCCGCGCCGTCGATCTCGAGCACCTCGATCATGCCGCCGCCGGTGGAGATGGCGGTCAGTGTGCGTGTCTCGCGCGCATTACGCAGCGTGAGCTTGTAGGTGTTCGGGTGCGTCGCGCCGATCGGGTGGATGTCGATCGTCGTGGTGAGCCCGGCCTCGGCAAGCCCCTGGAGGTATCCGGGGAGACGCTCGTCGTCGGCCTCCCAGCCGAGGAAGCCGCTGAAGAGCCCCATGTCGGAGCCCTGGCCCTTGTGGGTGGTGGCGAGCGAGCCGTTGGGGTCGTACTCGATGTAGGCGTCAGCGATCTCGCCGTCCATGAGGTCGCGGCAGATCCGGCCGATGCGCAGCGAGGCGGCGCAGTGAGAACTCGACGGGCCCCGCATGACGGGGCCGATGACGTCGTTGAAGATGCTGGGATAGGTGGTCATCGTGGGTGCTTGCACACGCCAACCTGATCTTTCCCCTCGGCGCGCGCAATGGCGGCGATCGCGCCAGGGCGGCGGCGGGGACTGCGGCGCCGCCCGTGCGCCCCGCTACCGTCGCCGCTCCACACTGGCCTCCATCAGCACCCACTGATTCGGATCGAGCCGCACGGCCGCCGGCTCCGCTGCCACCGCGAAGGTGAAGGACTGCGACTGCGCCGAGACCTCGACACGATGGAGGATGGGCGTGTCCTGGCCCTTGAGGTACACCCCGACCTCCATGGGCATCCGAAAGAGCCCGTCGCCTTGCTGCTGGTCGAGGGTCAGCCGGAGCTGCTGCGTGGGCGCGTCGTAGGTCCACGTGCCAGCGATCTTGAGCGTCCCCGGCGCGTACAGCCACTGCTCGAAGAACCAGCCGAGGTCGCGCCCCGCCGCCGCTTCCATTGCGCGCCGAAAGTCGGCCGTGGAGGCGGTGCCGTTGAAGTAGCGCTGGTAGTAGCTCCGAATGCCGCGTCGGAACGCGTCCGCCCCCATCACGCCGCGCAGCATGTGCAGGATCCAGCTTCCCTTCTGATAGGTCTGCGAGCTGGTGACGTCCTCCATCCGCGCCAGATTGCGGTGCACCACCGTGTAGGTCGGGTGCTGTGCGGAATACGCCATCACGCTCTGCCGGCTCGCGGCGAGGCCACGCAGGAATTCATCCCGCCCGTACGCGTGCTCGATGTACAGCAGGGTGAAGTACGTCGCGAACCCCTCGCTCAGCCACACGTCGTCCCAGTCGCCCTCCGTGACCGCATTGCCGAACCACTGATGCGCGATCTCGTGGATCACCACATTGCGCCAGCGGACACTCTGCGTTCCGGTGACCGAGCGCTCGCTGTACAGGATCGCCGAGGCGGCCTCCATGCCACCGCTCACGCTATTCGACTGGATGTTGGCCAGCCGCTCATACGCGAAGGGCCCGACATAGTCGCTGTAGAAGGCGAGCACCTGCTTGGTCGGCGAGGCGAAGTCCGCGAAGCCCGCATCGCGGTCCTGCGCGTACACCCACGTCTCGATCGCCTTACCCTCGAAGGTGTCGACGCGCTGCATCGCGAAACGCGCCACCCCCAGCACGTACAGCCACGGCGAGATCGGCACCGAGTTCTTCCAGTGCGTGCGGCGGCGTCCGCCGGGGACATCCGTCACTTCGATCTGCAACCCATTCGACACGACCTGATACTGATTGGGGGCGGTCACGATGAACTCGCTCGTCGCCTTGTCGGAGGGGTGATCGATCGTCGGCAACCAATGGCGCGCCTTGTCGGGCCAGTTGTCGCTGAAGAACGTGCGATCGCCGTACTTGTTGTTGCCGATCTTGAGCCCGGTCGCCGGGATGCCGCGATACCGCACGACCACACGCACGCGCTGCTCGAGCGTCGACGGCGCACGCAACGGGATCACCAGCTCGTCGTTCGCGTGCGTAAAGGCGACCGGCACGCCATCCACCGTGACGGCGGACACCGTCATTCCCTTCCCGCCCTGTGCCGCACTGGCGTTGATCAGATCGAGCCGCACCGCGCGCTGTCCGGCCGCCGCGAAGCGCACGTCGAGTGCCAGCGCGGCCGCGATGGCATCCGTGGTATCAGAGAGCTCGATGGTGAACGCGTAGTGGACCGCATCGATGCCCGGGTTCTTCGGGTAGGTGTCGGCCCGCGGCGCCGGCGACCACAGGGCACCGATGAGCGCCGCGCACGCCGTCGCGGACGCATGCCACAGAGTCATCGCTCGGGGTTCCTCTGGTTGGGGGCCGACAGCACTGGAGGGCGCAGTTGGATGACCCCGGCCTCCGCGATCGTGCGTTCCACATCGGCGACGCGCGAGGGCACGAAGCCGCTGAGGTTCTCGACGCCGTCCGCGGTGACGAGCGCGACGTCCTCGATCCGGATGTAGAGCCGCTCCTCCGGGATCCAGATCATCGGATCGATCGTAAACACCATCCCCGCCTGCAGCGGCACTCCCCGCACGCGGCCCACGTCGTGCACCGCCATGCCGACGGGATGCTGGAAGTGCCCACGGAACAGGACGCCCGCTTCAACGGCCCGCTGGTGCGCCGCCGAGTCGAATCGCCTGCCCGCGAGGTACGACCGCATCTCGGTCGCGGCGCGATCGAGCACCTCATCCGCCGTGACACCCGGCTTGATGTAGCGAAAGAGCGCATCGCGGTACGCGACGATGTACTCGTACAGCGCCTTCTGAGGCGCCGTGAAACTGCCATTCACCGGCCAGATGCGCGTGACGTCACTGGTGTAGTAGCGATAGTCCGGCGCGTAGTCCATCAGCACCAAGTCGCCGCTTTTGAGTACATCGCTCTTGCGAAAATAGTGACCCAGAAAGGCGTTGGCGCCGCCGCCGATGATGGACGAATAGCCATCGCCGCGCGCACCGTGGAGATGGAACACGTACTTGGCCGCGGCATCCAACTGATACTCGTACACGCCCGGCGCGGAGGACCGCATCGCCTCGATGATGCCGAGTCCGGCGACGCGCGTCGCCTCGCGAATCAGCGCCACCTCGGCCGGGCTCTTGATGACGCGCATCGCGTCGAGTGTCGGCGACAGATCGCGCACCTCGAACTGTGGAAACCGCTCCCGCACCAGGCGCACGAAGTGCGCCTCACGGCTGGGACGACCGTCCCACGGATCGCTGGCCGCACGGGCCTGGCCAGCGAGGAGTTCGTCGCGGCTATCGTTGCCAACCTCGGCCGGACTGAGCGGCGTGTACAGCGTGAATGCGGGTGGCCGAATCAGGTTGGCCCCGACGAGATCCTCGGCGAGCTTCTCGAGCGCACGCACCTGCTCGACGCCCGTGAGTTCCCGCACGAGCGACGCGTCCTCGGCGGAGAGGAGTGCGCCCTCGCCCTGTTCACGCGCCGCGTCCTGGTGCGGCAAGTACAGCGTCGCACTCCGCGAGCGGCCATTCAGCAGCAGGTACGCGTGCGGCGACTCCACCCCCGTGAGGTAGTAGAAGTCGTTGGCCTGCCGGAACACGCTGAATCCGGGCACTCCGCTGGCGCCTTGCACCAGCGCGATGCCTTGCGCTCCGATGGCGTCGAGTACCTTGGCGCGTCGCCCGGCGAGCTCGGCGGCGGAGAAATCCTTCTGGTACCAATGCGGTCGTTGTGCGGCGGAGGGGCTTGGAGTGATCAACAGCACGGCGGCCGCCAGCCACCCGTAGTGGTGTCGCATCGGGAACGGGGTTGGGAGATCGAAACCGCGCGAACGCTCGCGCGGGTGCACGCGGGGTCGATCGAGTATACGGCGTCGGCGCCGACCGTGCGAGTGTCGCGGGACGCGCTACTATTTATCCCATGACCACCACCCTTCGCAGCATCTCGGTCGGACTCGTATCGAGCGTCGCCGCCGTCGCCTTCGCGCAACAGCCCGCCACGCGCAGCGATCAGCCGACGGCAAGACCGCCCGTGGCAACGCTCGCGCCCGGTGAACTCCGGCTCACCTACCTCGGCAATGCCGGCTGGGAGATCACCGACGGCAAGCGCGTCATACTCGTCGACCCGTTCCTCACGCAGTTCGCGCGCTGGCGTCCGGGGGCGACCCCGGACGGTCCGGATCCGAACGCGCCGTACGTGCCGGATACCGCGCTCATCAACCAGCACGTGAGCCGCGCGGACTACATCCTCATCACGCACGGGCATTCCGATCATGCGCTCGACGCCGGCTACATCGCCCGCAAGACGGGCGCGGCGATCGTCGGCAGCGAGACCGTCGCCAACCTCGCACGCGCGTACGCCGTCGCGGAGCCACAGCTCATCACCGTGCGCGGGGGCGAGGACTACGAGTTCGACGACTTCTCGTTGCGCGTGGTCCCCAGCATCCACAGCGCGCTGGACGACAAGCGCTACTTCAGCAACGGCCGCGACATCGCCGGCAACGCCCCGCGCGGACTCAAGGCACCGCTCCGGCGCCGCGACTATCAGGAAGGGGAGAGCTTCGCGTATCTGCTCCGGATGAGCGGCCACGAAGTGCTGATGATGGGGTCGATGAACTTCATCGAACGGGAGATGCAAGGGCTCCGGCCCGACATCGCCCTCGTGGGCGCCAACAGCCAACGCCTTGAGATTTACGACTTCACCGGACGGCTGATGCGCGCGCTCGGCTACCCGGCGCTCGTGATCCCGAGCCACGCCGATGGGTATGGAAACCCGAAGCCGAGCGCCGCCGCGCTCGCGGACGGGGCCAAGTTCCTCGACGAAGTGCGCGCGGCCTCGCCGGAGAGCCGGACGATCTCGCCCGAGTGGTTCGTACCGATCATCGTGCCCGCGCGCTCCGCGGCACGGGCGCAGCCGGCCGGCGGCGGCACCAGTGGCCGCGACGTGATCAACCCACCCGGCCTCTCGCCGCTGGTCCCGGCGTATTCAGTCGCGATCCGCGACGGCGATTGGGTGTTCGTCTCTGGGATGACGGGCGTCAAGCCCGGCACGCAGGACATTGTCGACGGTGGAGCGGCCGCGCAGACGCGACAGACGCTGACGAACATTCGGACGGCGTTGATGTCCGCCGGCGCGACGATGGCGGACGTCGCGGAGTGTACGGTGTTCCTGAAGGACATGGCGGATTACGCCGCGATGAACGCCGAGTACCTCACGTTCTTCCCGGTCAATCCGCCGGCGCGCGCGACGCTCGCCGTGACCGCGATGCCGCGGCCGGCCGCGCTGGTCGAGATCAAGTGCAGCGCGCGGCGGACGCGTCCGACCTCCGCGACTCCCGCATCGGCCGGTGCGCACGGTGCGCGGACCTTCGCCCGCGCCCTCGCACTTGAGGATTCCGCCTTCACCTCAGCGAATGCCAGCGTGGGCGACGTGAACCGCGATGGCAACCTCGATATCGTCCTCGTGAAGGGTCGCCATTGGCCGTTGCGCAACCTGGTGAGGCTGGGCAACGGCAACGGGACGTTTCGCGCCGCGGTCCCCGTGGACACCGCCGCCGACCGATCGTATTCCGGCGTCCTCGTGGACCTCGATCGCGACGGCGCGTTGGACCTCGTGGTCAGCAATGATTCGCCGGATGCCAAGAAGGTGTATCGCAACGACGGATCGGGGCGGTTCACGCTGCTCTCGACGTTCGGGCGCCCGGAGTGGACCACCCGGCACGTGGCGGTGGGTGACGTGAACGGCGATGGCATCCCGGATGCGGTGTTGGCGAATCGCGGGGGCCGCGAGCCGACGCCGAGCTTTCTCTGCCTCGGCCGCAGCGACGGTCGCATCGCTGAGACGTGCACGGAGGTGTCGAGGGGATCCGCCACGACGATCACGATGGCCGATGTGAACCAGGACGGGGCGCTCGATCTGATCGTACCGCACCGCGACGGAGGTCAGGGCTACGTGCTCTTCAATGATCGACGCGGCACATTCGCGCGTCGCGAGCCATTCGGTCCGGCGAACGCCACCATGCGCAGCGCGTACGCGGCCGACTTCGATGGTGATGGGCTGATGGACCTTGCGGCGATCGATGAACTCGGCAGCGCGATGACGATGACGGGATTGCGCGGCGGCGCGTTCGCCGCGCCCGTGCTGCTCGGTCCTGCGGGCGCGCGTCCGTACGCCCTGACGGTGCACGACGTGGACGGCAACGGCCGCGCGGACGTGCTGGTGGGCTACACCGGCGGCCGCTCGATCGTGTTCTTCAATGACGCGCCCGGGCGATTCACCCCGGTGCCGTTCGGCGACGCCGACGGTGTGGTGTACGGGTTCGCGGTGGCGGACCTCGACAAGGACGGCGCGAACGACATCGTGGTCGCGCGCTCTGGTGCGCGGAGCATGGTGTACTTCGGCGCACGGTAGGCGGCGGCACCATCAGCAACGGGTGTCACGCCCGGCCCCAGGCCGAACGGCCCGTGAGGCAACTTGGCGCGGTGGCGGGCGCGCCAACCCGGTTCCCTCAATACGGACTCAAGCGACGATTCGCGTCCCCGCGTGGCCAGCGAGTGCTTGCTCCATGTTCGCCGGGTTCGTGATCACGGCCTCGCGACCGCCGCGCTCCAGAAACTCGATGCACGCCTCGATCTTGGGCGCCATGCTCCCCGGCGCAAAGTGGCTGCCCACCGCGAGGTAAGCCTTGGCCTCGGCGAGCGTCATCCGGTCGATCCAGCGCTGCGTTGCGCGCCCCCAGTCGAGGGCCACTCGATCCACCGAGGTCGTGATCATGAACACGTCGGCGCGAATGACGGTGGCCAGCAGCGCCGCGGCGAAGTCCTTGTCAACGACGGCCGCGACGCCGTGCAAGTTGCCGTGTACATCGGCGACCACCGGGATCCCGCCACCGCCCACGGTAATGACGACGAAACCACTCTGCAGAAGCGACGTGATGGCACGTTCCTCGACGATTCGCACCGGCCGTGGCGAGGCCACCACGCGCCGCCAGCCCCGCCCCGCGTCCTCGCGCACGTTCCAACCATCCTGTTCCACCCGTTGTCGCGCCTGCGCCTCGTCCATGAACGAGCCGATGGGCTTGCTGGGCGCGTGAAATGCCGGGTCGTCAGGATCGACCTCCACCTGTGTCACAACGGTGACTGCATGGCGGTCAAGCCGCATGCGCCGGAAGTCATTTCCCAGGTTCTGCTGCAGTTCGTAGCCAATGGCGCCCTGCGTGTCGGCGTCGCACACGTCGAGCGGCACCTCGTGCAGCTCGTGCGCGGCCAGCTCGGAACGGCGCAGGATGAAGCCCACCTGCGGTCCGTTGCCGTGACCAATGGCGACGCGCCAGCCGTCCGCGATGATGCGGGCAATGTGCCCGCTGGTCTCACCCAGCGCGAGGTACTGATCCGGCACGCTCAAATGCTGCCGGTCCTTGATGAGTGAGTTGCCGCCAATGGCAATGACCAGCGTGGACGTGACCATCACCCGTCTCCTGGGCCCATCCTCAGCGCCGTATGGGACTGGTGCAAGTATGGCCGGACACCCGATGCCCCGCCACGCCCCGGCGTGTGGCGGCGGGTCGTGGCACGCGCCATACTCTCCTTGGTCTCGGGCGAAGAAGACTCGACTCCGCTCAGACTGCCGCATGAAGCACTCGATCAAGCACCTCGTGGTACTTCTCCGGTTGAGACGTGACATCATCTCATGCGAATCCTGATCCGCAACGGTGTAGTGGTCACCGCTGAGGGCACCGGTGCAGCCGATGTGCTCGTCGACGGCGAGACCATCGTGCAGGTCGCGCCTGGAATTACCGCATCGGCTGATCGCGTGGTTGACGCCACGGCCCGGCTCGTGATCCCCGGCGGGGTGGACGTTCACACGCATCTCGACATGCCGTACGGTGACGCGGTTTCGGCCGACGACTTCGCCTCCGGCACCATTGCCGCCGCAATGGGTGGCACGACGACCATCGTGGACTTCGCCGTGCAGGACCGCGGCGGCACGCTGCACGCAGCGGTGCAGACGTGGAAGGCGAAGGCCAGCGGCAAGGCCGCCATTGATTACGGTTTCCACGTAATCGTCTCCGATGTCACACCCGCCGTGCTGCGGGAGATGGACGAGCTGGTCAACGAAGGAATCACGACCTTCAAGCTCTTCATGGCCTATCCCGGCCGCCTCATGCTGGACGACGCGGCCATCTTCCGTGCGCTCCTCGCCACGGCCACGAACGGCGGCATGGTGATGATGCACGCCGAGAACGGAAGCGTCATCGAGGTGCTCCAGGAACGTGCGCTGGCGGCAGGTCACACGGAGCCGATGCAGCATGCCCTCACGCGCCCGCCGCTGGTGGAGGCGGAAGCCGCACATCGCGCCATCGCATTGGCCGAGATGGCGGGTGCCCCGCTGTACATCGTTCATGTATCGGCGGCCGAGACCGTTGACGAAATCGCGGCCGCGCGCGCCCGCGGCCGCCCCGTCTTCGGCGAGACCTGCCCGCAGTACCTCTTCCTTACTGATGCCGCATACCAGCAGGACGGGGCGCGCTTCATCATGAGCCCGCCGCTTCGCGATGAGCGGGCACAGGAGCGTCTGTGGCGCGGCCTGCTCGCGGATCAGTTGCAGACGGTGGGGACCGATCATTGTCCCTTCACGCTCGCCGAGAAGCATCGCCACGCCGCGTTCAACCAAGTGCCGGGCGGCGCAGCGACGATCGAGACACGCATGGCGCTTCTCTTCGACGCAGGGCGACTTCCGCTCGAGCGTTTCGTCGCCGTGACGGCCACGGAGCCGGCTCGGCTCTTCGGACTCTATCCCAAGAAGGGCACGATCGCCCCCGGTTCCGATGCCGACCTGGTGATCTGGGATGCGGAGCGGGCGCAGACCATCAGCGCCGCCACGCACCACATGCGTGTGGACCATAGCCCGTACGAAGGGCGGGTGCTGAAGGGGGCGCCCGACATGGTGCTGCTTCGCGGCCAGCTCATCGTTGAGCACGGCGCCTTCGCTGGCGTCGCGGGGGCCGGCCGGTTCCTGCCTCGCGCCCGGCGTCCGGTCTAGCCGATGGCAATCCTCGCGCCGATGCCCATCGCGACGCTCGTGCGGCGAATGCTGCGCGAGTTGGATGCGAAGGAGAGCATCTTCGACCTGCCCACCCGGAAGTTCGTCCGCGGCGACCCGTCGCACGACTATTCAGTCCGCTTTCACAGTCACGTCGCCGCCACGCCGTTTGGCCCCGCCGCCGGTCCCAACACCCAGCTGGCGCAGAACATTGTCCTGGCCTGGCTCGCGGGTGGCCGCATCCTCGAATTGAAGACGGTGCAGCTGAACGACCGCCTCACGATCCCGCGCCCCTGCATCGACATGCAAACGGTGGGCTACAACGTGGAGTGGTCGCAGGAGCTCACGCTGGAGGAATCGCTCGAAGAGTACGTGAAGGCGGCGATGCTCATCCGCATCCTGGAAGCCAGCGGCCAGTTGGCGCTCGCGCCGGGTTTTGAACGGACGGTCTTTGACATGAGCGTCGGGTACGACCTCGCCGGCATTCGCAGCGAGCGCGTGCAGGCCTTCATTGCCGGGATGATGGACGCCACGGCGGTCGTCGAACGCCTGCGCAGGGCGTTGCCGAAAGAACTTGGCCCCCTGCGCGACCTCGACTTCGTGACGCGCCTCTCCGACACGCTGACGCTGAGCACCTTCCACGGCTGCCCGCCGCACGAGATCGAGCAGATTGTCGAGTTCTTGATGCGGGAGCGGCATCTTGCCTGCGTGGTAAAGCTGAATCCCACGCTCCTCGGCGCAACGGCGCTGCAGGCGCTCCTCACCGATGCCCTCGGCTACGCCGATCTGCGTGTTCCCGGCGACGCGTTCGCCAAGGACACGCAGTGGGAACAGGCGGCGGCGTTCATGGATCGGCTGGACGGCACGGCCAGGGCGCTGGACCTCGACGTCGGCGTGAAGCTCACCAACACGTTGATCGTCGAGAATCATCGCCACGTGTTCCCGAAGACTGAACCGGCCATGTATCTCTCGGGGGCGCCGCTGCATGTCCTCGCCATGCATCTGGTGCGTCGCGTCCGCCGCACCTTTGGCGATCGGTTCCCCATTTCCTTCTCGGCCGGAATCGAACGCGCGAACTTTCCCGATGCCGTGGCGCTGGGACTCGTGCCGGTCACCGCCTGCACCGATCTGCTGCAGCCCGGAGGGTACGGCCGCCCCTTGGGCTACTTCGACGAACTGAAGAAGCGGATGGATGTCGTGGGCGCAGCGTCGGTCAACGAGTTCATCGTGCGCGCCTACGGCGCCGACGGACCGACGGAGCTCGCCGCGGCGAAAATCCGGAACACCGACCTCTACGTGGAGCGCGCCACGGGCGATCCGCGCTACGCGGCGGCCACGCGCCGCAAGGTGCCGCGCAAGATCGGCCGCCAGCTCAAGCTCTTCGACTGCCTGACCTGCGACAAGTGCATTCCGGTCTGTCCGAATGACGCGAACTTCACCTTCGCGATGCCGTCGACGCCCGAGGTGCCGCTGTCCGAGGCGCGGCAGATCGGCAACTTTGCGGACCTCTGCAACGACTGCGGGAACTGCGATACGTTCTGCCCCGAGGACGGCGGACCGTACCGGCTGAAGCCGCGGTTCTTCGTCAGCAGCGAGCGGTGGTTGGCTGACGCCCCACGGGACGCGATCCTCGTGGAGCGCGACGCGATCACCGGACGCTTCGACGGCGTGGAGGTGCGCGTGACAGACGAGACAGACGCCGCCGATGGACCGTACGTACCTATCCTGCGCCAGTTGCGCGACGCGCTGCTGGCGCCTACCGAAATCAACTACGTGAACCAGAGTCTGGTGCAATGACGCCAATTCCGACCGCTGACATCGCGCAAAAGGCCGCGCAGTACACTCCGGACATGGTGCGCTTCCTCCGCGCAATGATCGCCATCCCATCGGAGAGCACGCAGGAAGGGGAGGTCATGGCATGCGCCCGCGCCGAACTGGAGGCCTGCGGGTTCGACGAGATCAAGGTGGACGGCATGGGAAACGTCCTCGGGCGCGTGGGGACGGGGAAGACCGTCATTGCGCTCGACGCGCACCTCGACACCGTCGGCGTGGGTGACCCCTCCACATGGACGCGCGACCCTTACAAGGGCGAGCTGAAGGACGGGATCATCTACGGCCGCGGCGCAGGCGATATGGAAGGAGGGTTTGCCGCTTCCGTCTACGGCGCGCGGATCGCCAGAGAACTTGGCCTGCTCGACGGTGTGCAGCTCTGGGTCACGGGCACGGTCATGGAAGAAGACTGTGACGGCCTTTGCTGGCAATACATCCTGCGCGAGAAAGTCCTGGCGCCCGATGTCGTCGTGATCACTGAGCCCACGAAGCTCGGCGTCTACCGCGGGCATCGAGGGCGGATGGAGATCGAAATCCGCACGCAAGGGCGTTCGGCGCACGGCTCCGCGCCCGAACGCGGCGTCAACGCGGTCTACAAGATGGGCCCGATCATCGCCGACATCGAGCGGCTCAACGACGCGCTGGCCGCAACAGCGGATCCGTTTCTCGGGAAAGGCTCGTGCACGATCTCCGCCATCCGCTCAACCTCGCCGTCGCTCTGTGCGGTGGCCGACAGCGCGACGATTCACGTGGACCGGCGGCTGACGCATGGCGAGACATGGGAAGGCGCGGTGAAGCAGATTGAAGCGCTGGACAGCGTCGTTCAGGCCGGCGCCACCGTGACGGTGCTCGACTACGCCGTGCCTTCGTACACCGGGCTTACGTATCCAACCAAGAAGTTCTATCCGACCTGGCTGTTCCCTGAGGATCACCCGGCGGTGCTCGCCGGAGTGCGCGCCGCCGAAACTGCATTGGGGAAGAAGCCGGTGGTCGGGAAGTGGGGCTTCAGCACCAACGGTATCGCGACCGCCGGGATGTTCGGTGTGCCGACCATCGGGTTCGGACCGAGCGACGAGATCTGGGCGCACTCGCCGGACGACCAATGCCCCGTGAATGACCTCACGCTCGCGGCGCGCTTCTACGCGGCCTTCCCGCAGGCGTACCTGGAGGCCACCCGATGAACCGCCTCCACAACGGTGACTTCCTCCTCACGTGGGACCAGGATGATGCCACCCTCCGCGCCGTGCTCGATACCGCCCAAGCGCTCGAAGACCTCGCCCGGGCTGGCGTCTCCTGCAAGGTGTTCGACACCGGCCTCGGCGTCTCGATCTTCCGCGACAACTCCACGCGCACGCGCTACGCCTTTCGCTCCGGGTGCAACCTGCTCGGCCTGATGACGGAAGAACTGGACGAATCCACATCGCAGATCGCGCACGGCGAGACCGTGCGCGAGACGGCGGCGATGATCGGGTTTCTCACCGAAGTCATCGGTATCCGTGACGACATCTTCCTTGGCGAAGGCGACAAGTACCAGCGCGAAGTAGCCGCGGCCCTCGCCGAGAGCCACCGGGAAGGGGTGTTGATGCAGCGTCCCGCGGTCATCAATCTCCAGTCCGACCTCGACCACCCGACGCAAAGCTTGGCCGACCTCGCGCACCTCGTGGAGGTGTTCGGGGGCATTGAGAACCTGAAGGGGAAGAAGCTCGCGATGAGCTGGGCGTACTCGCCGAGCTACGGAAAGCCGCTGTCGGTACCGCAGGGCGTGATCACGCTAATGACGCGATTCGGCATGGACGTTGTGCTCGCGCATCCGCCGGGCTATGACCTCGTGGACGAAACGGTCGAAACAGCCCGTCGTTTCGCGGCGTCCAGCGGCGGATCATTCGCCGTCACCGATGCGATGGCCGCGGCGTTCGAGAATGCCGACGTCGTGTATCCCAAGAGCTGGGCGCCGGCGGCCGTCATGCGCGAACGCACGCGAATCCTGCATGCGGGTGAGACCGACTCGCTGAAGGCGCTGGAGCGCGAAGCGCTGGCGACGAACGCAAAGCACAAGGACTGGGAGTGCAACGAGGCGATGATGCGCGGCACCACGGGAGGCAGCGCGCACTACATGCACTGCCTGCCGGCCGACGTCACCGATGTGTCGTGCGTCACGGGGGAAGTGAGCAAGGCCGTCTTCGAGAAGGCACGCGTGGACACGTACCGCGAGGCGGGCCACAAACCGTTCATTGTAGCGGCGATGATCCTGCTCACGCGATTCGCCGATCCAACGGAGTTGGTAAACCGATTGGCCAGGGAGGCGCGGCCGCGCCGCGCGGGGTAGCGCGGGACGTCAGCGCCGCTCGACGCCCGAAAAGACGAGAGCCACCCGCTCGCCTGCCTTGATGACGCCATCGCGCTGCAATCGCAGCAAGCCGGCGAGTCCAGCCGAGCCGGTGTGGCTGACGGCCACGCCCGTGTGTGCCACCGCCAGATCGTGGGCTTCCTCCAGCGTCGCTTCGTCCGCCACCACGGGCACGCCCCCCGACTCTGCCATCCCCCTCAGCACGGCAAGCCAATCGTAGGTCTCGTCGTCGAGAATGCCCTCGGCGACGCTCCGTGGCTCTTCCGCCCACGGCCACATGAACTCCGCGCGGTGCGTGCTCGCGTACCGCAGCGCCTCCTCCGGCGACACTCCGGTATGGCGCTGACGCTCCTGCCAAAGCCCCCACGCGCGCCGCAGCGGCCACGCCCCCTCGGTCTGTACCGTGTGCAGGCGCGGCAGGCGTGACAGTCGACCGTCCGCCGCCGCACGGGCGAACGCTTGTGCACAACTGCTGGCGAGCGCACCGCCACCCACCTGAACGACCAGATGATCAAACGGCGAATCGCCGACGGCGAGTATCTCCTCCACCAGCGTCTCGCCGCCCTCGATCGTGAGGCCGTTCTCGCTGCCCTGCACGCAGAACGGCAGGGCTCCCGCACGGAGTGCGTTGTGGAAGCCGTGCACGCACGGATCGCCCATGCGCCCGGCAACACGAGGGCACGGAACAACGCGTGCCCCCAGTGCGTGCAGTCGCTCCAACACCGACGCATCCGCGTGCGGAGGCACGAACACCGTGAGCGCACGCTCCACGGCACGCGCCAGCACCGCTGCGGCGAGCGCCGCGTTCCCGCAGCTCGCGATGGCGAGCGGAGGCTGGTCGCCTTGCTCCGTCACTGCCAAATAGAGCAAGATGCCAAACAAATGCCGGCTCTTGTGTGAGCCAGCGACATTGCCGGTCTCGTCCTTCACCCAGAGATCGAGATCCAAGTGCTCACCGAGCGCCCGGGCACGCATAAACGGCGTGGCGCGGAACCCGTGACCGTCCACCGCGGCCACCCTCTCGTCCAGCACCCGCACGAGATCCACGTACGCCGCATCGGCCATGCCGAGGTCCTGAGCGGCGTGCCACGCAGTGAACGACGCGCGATAGCGGACGAACGGATTGGGGTCGTCGTTTGGTGGAACCAGGACACCGCGCGCGTCGAACTGCCGCGTGATGATGTGGTCGGCGTCGTCGGAGCCGACGTTCGGGCACCGGAAGGGGTGACGGACACCGTCCGTATCCGGCAACGTCCAGCCGCATCCGGAGCACACGAGGCGCAAGGCCCGGTCCACTGCGGCGGTCACTCCAACCCGGTGCGCGCGTTGAACTCGGCGATCATCGCGTCCCAGGCGGGAAGCAGGTCGCGCAAGTCCCGCCAGAACTGCTGATCGCGGCGCGCCACGAAATCCGGAAGCGCAACCCTCTGCTGTTCCACCCACGTGAAGTAGCCGAGGTTGAAGACGCGGTCGCGTTCCACGGGACCCATCAGCATCACGTGCTCGGCGTCGGCGGCAAGCAGATGCCGTGCGAACGCGTCGTCGGCCTTTCGCCTGTCGCACGCACCGCCGAAGTGTTTCTGAAGAAGTTTCGGCCGCTCGGACTTGTACATCACCGCGCCGTCGGTCGCGACGGTCACGATGACGTCCTGCGCGCCAAGGTTCAGGCGCTTCGCTGTCTTGATGGCCGCCACCACGTTGCAGATGCTCGAGAAGCCGAAGTGCGGCAGCGCATCGAGCACGGTGTCGCGCACGCCACGCGCCGTCAGCACCGCACGGCCGGCCTCGTCGTTGAAGAGCACGAAGAGCTGGTCCGTGGCGCGGTCCGTCACCGCGACCGCCGCATCAGTATTCATCACGTTATGGATGAAGGGGATGTGCTTGTCGCCAATCCCCTGGATGTTGTGCTCGCCAAACCCATTGTACAGCATGGTCGGGCACTCGAGTGCCTCGACGGCGACGATCTTCGCGCCGTGGCGGTCCTTGAGCCAGTCACCAGCACCCAGCGTGCCCGCCGAACCCGAGGCGGAAACGAACGCCGCAAGCCGCAGCGAGGAATCCGTCGCCTGGAGCGCGGTGAACACCTGCCCCAAGGCGGGCCCGGTCACCGCGTAGTGACCAAGGTGGTTGCCGAACTCGCAGAACTGGTTGAGGATGACGTTGTCGGAGTTCTTCTCCAGCGCGGCGCACGCGTCGTAGATCTCCTTGACGTTGCTCTCGGTGCCCGGCGTGCGAATAATGTCGCCCGGTTCCACCACCCACTGCTCCAGCCAGCGAAACCGCTCTTCGCTCATCCCCGCCGGGAGGATCGCAACGCCACGGCATCCCAGAATGCGGGAGATCGCAACACCGCCGCGACAGTAGTTGCCCGTTGACGGCCACAACGCCCGCTGGCGCGTTGGGTCGAATCGCCCCGATACAACGCGCGGCACGAGGCAGCTGTAGGCCGCCAATACCTTGTGCGCGTGGATCATTGGGAAGTGGTCTCCAAACGCCACGACGATCGGCGACGGCACACCCGTGAGCGCCTCGGGGAGCACCACGTGCGCGGGAACCGACACCATGCCAGTGCGCGCGGCGTCGTTGTACCAATGCACGCGGAAGAGATTGCGCGCATCGGCGGCGTCCGGATTCACGCCGGTGAGCGATGCCCGCACCTCGGGCTTCACCGTCGCGGGATCCGCCATCTGCGCGAACGTCGGCAGGAGGATCCGTGCCTCCCGAAACCGCTGCACCGCTCGGTCGTAGGTCGCGCGGTCGGCAATAGTCGTCATGCGTTCAATCATAGATTCGCCATGCGCCGCCAGAGCCGGGAGGCTTCCGCCGCCGCCTCGGCCCGCAGCGCTTCAAAGTCAACACCGGGCACGGCGCGCGCGGTGGGCACCATGCCCCCGAACCGCTCGGCGAAGAGGACGTGACCGGCATCCGGGCGCCGCGCGGCAGCGTCCATGTCGTCCCCGTGCCCTGCGGCCTCGTCCATGAGTGCCTCGCGCTCGGCGGCCAACTCCGATGGATACCCATCGGTGCCGAGTGCCACGCGAGCGCTGGCGCGCAAGCTGCCCGCATAGCCAACACGGTTGCCACGATTGGATCGCGGGTTCTGCACCAGCCAACAGCCAATGCGCCCGGCGTGCTGCACCTGCTCGACGGCAAGGTGGACGCCATGCGCCATGATCGAACCCGAGGGCAGTGCGCCAAGGGCTTCAAGGCGCTCGAGCGGTCCACGGAAGCCGCGACGCCGTGCGTCTTCAACGTCGGCGCGGTCCTCGGCCACGTGCACATGCATCACCGTGCCCAACGCGCGACACCACGCGCCCGCCTCCCGCACGGTCTCGTCCGACACCGTGAACGACGCGTGCAAACCGACAACGCCGCGCACGAGCGGTCGCGTGTTCTCGGTGATGAACCGCGCGCACTCGGCCAGGCCGCGCTGCGCCTCTCGCCGCCCGCCGTTGCGCTCGGTGGCGCCGAAACAGAGCACTGCTGGCATTCCCAGCGCCTGGCATGCGTCGGCGAGGATGTCCAACGATCCCTCAATCAACTCGGGCGACTCGTGGTGGTCCACGAGGCCAACCGTGCCGAGTCGCAGCGACTCGGCCACATACCACCGCGCCGCGGCATGCAGCGCCTGCGCGTCGAGCGCGCGGTCCAGCCGCCACCAAATGCGCTCCAGGATCTGCACAAAGTTCTCGGGCGCCTGTGCCGGTTCGGGCATCCCGAAGGGCGCCAGCGCCGAGTAAATGTGCGTGTGCGCGTTGACAAACCCGGCCGGCATCAGGACGGTACCCGCACGCGGCCGACGCTCATCGCCCGCGCGGCGGGCGAATCTCGCATTGGAAGCGTCATGCGGCGAACGCCATCGAACGCCTCGAGCGCTGCTGCGACAGCGGCGGCCGTTGGGACGAGACCTATCTCACCCACGCCCTTGGCACCCATCGGTCCCTCGGGCTCCGGGTCTTCCACCAAGATCACCTCGACGTCCGGCATGTCGCGCGCGCGCAGCACGCCGAGATCGCGCAGCTTGAAGGTGGTTGGCATCCCGTTGACCGTCGGCAACTCCTCGGTGAGCGCGTAGCCCAGTCCCATGTGGATGGCGCCCTCAATCTGGCCCTCGCAGAGCGCCGGGTTCACCACGCGACCCACATCGTGCGCGGCGATCACACGGTCAACGCGGCCCTCGGCATCGAGCATCACCACCTGCGTGGCGAATCCATACGCCGTGTGCGTCTTGACGCGATCAACCGTGGCACCCAGCGCCGTCGTGTCGCGCGTGACCACATCGCTGGCATACACGCGGCCGATGAGATCCGCCAGTGAGTGACCCGCATCAAGGTCTGCCCGGAGCTTGGCGGCGGCGGAGAGCATTGCACGCCCGCCGAAGAGCGTACCGCGCGAACCGGTCGTCTGCCCGCAGCCGAGGTCGAACGTGGAGTTCACCTTCGGCGTGAAGCGTGCCGCAGGGAGCCCTGTCGCCTCTGCCGCGAACTGCACCAGCACCGTGAACAAGCCCTGGCCCATCTCGGTGTAGCCGTTGTAGAGCGAGATCGTGCCATCCGCCTCCACCACGAGCCGCGCCTTTCCCCACTCCTCCACGCCGTTGCCGATGCCGCTGTTCTTGATGCCACAGGCAATGCCGACGGCGCGTCCTGTGCGCTTCGCTTCGTAGTACTGCTCCTTCACCGCGGCGAGTGTCTGCTTGATGCCCACCGACTTCTCGAGAATCTGCCCGGTGGTCACCGGGTCGCCGACGTCGAGCGCGTTTCGCCAGCGCATCTCCCACGGGTCGAGCTGCGCCTTCTTCGCCAACAGGTCCATGCACGCTTCCATGGCGAAGTGCGCCTGGTTCGCGCCGAAGCCACGCATGGCGCCGCAGGGCGGGTTGTTGGTGTAGACGGCCACCGACTCGACGTCCACTGCCCCCACGCGATACGCGCCGCAGGCGTGGCCCGCCGCGCGTTCGAGCACCTTTCCGCCCACCGACGCGTACGCACCCGAATCGCCGAGCATCCGCGCCTTCACTGCGGTCAATCGCCCGGACGCATCGCACCCCACCGTGTAGTGCATCGTGATCGGATGGCGCTTGGGGTGCATCCGGATAGACTCCTCGCGGCTTAGCGTCAGCTTCACCGGACGCTGCGTCACGTGCGCAAGGAGCGCGGTGCGCGCCTGCACCGACAGGTCTTCCTTGCCGCCGAACGCGCCGCCATTCGGCACCAGCTCAACAAAGAGCCGCTCTTCGGAGATGTCGAGGAGCCGCGCTACCTGCCGCCGATCGTCAAACACGCCCTGTCCCTGCGAGCAGAGACGCAGCCGCCCGTCGGCCAGCGGTTCGGCGAAGGCGCTCTCCGGCTCCAAGAAGAGATGTTCGATGCGCTGCGTCGCCCACGTGCCGCTCACCACATGCGCACTCGACGCCAGCGCACCCTCCACATCGCCACGCTTGATGACGGACTTCGAGAGCAGGTTGGCATGCGCCGGGTTCACCTGCGGCGCGCCGGGATCGAGCGCAACCTCGGGGTCAAGGACGGGCGGGAGCACTTCGTACTCCACGTCAACCAGTGCCGCCGCCTCGCGCGCCGTGTGCCGGTCGTCGGCTGCCACCGCCGCGAGCACGTCACCCACGTACCGCACCTCCTCGCCCTCCGCCACGAACGCCGGCCAATCATTGTAGAGAAGCCCGTGCCAGCGCTCACCCGGCACGTCCGCCGCCGTCACCACCGCCTGCACGCCGGCGAGCGCGCGGGCCCGCGTCGTGTCAATGCGCTTCACTCGTGCGCGCGCGTGCGGTGAAAGCGTCAGCGCGCCGTGCAGCATGCCCGGGACGGACAAATCGTCAATGTACGGGCGCTCACCCAGCACGCTGCGACCGGCCTCCACGCGGGCGAGCGACTGCCCCACGTGACCGTCAGTGCAAGGCGCCGGAACCGCCTCGCCACGCTTGGCCCGCGCCAGCAGTTGAATGGCGTCCACGATCTTCACGTAGCCGGTGCATCGGCACAAATGCACGTCAATCGCCTTGGCAATCGCTTCGCGGGTCGGATCCGGGTTCTTGTCGGTGATGGCCTTGGCGCGGAGCGCAATGCCCGGGATGCAGAATCCGCACTGGAGCCCCGTGGCCGCCGCAAAGCTGTTGGCAATCAACGCGCGCTCGGCGGGAGCCACGCCCTCGAGCGTAACCACCGTCTTGCCGGCGGCCGCCTCGGCGGGCATGGCGCACGTCACCTTGGGATTCCCATCAACCAGCGCCAGGCAGCAGCCACACTGACCTTGCGGCCGGCATCCATCCTTGAGTGACGTGATCCCACAGCGCTCGCGCAACGTCTCGAGAAGCGACTCTCCGGGCCGCGGCGCAACCCGCTGCGTGGTTCCGTTTAGTGAGAACTCCATTGCCATGTTGCTCCGGACGCACCGAATCACAACCGCGTCGTTGGTGTTCCAGACTGACGTTATCCCCTCGGTCAGAGACCGTCAACGCAAACATGCTCGACGTGCCAACGCTGGCGACTGAGCGCACGTGGAGGCACAATTGTCGAAAGGAATGGAGGTGGCATGGGAATCGTCGGACTCAGCGTTCCGCGGGTAGACGGGCCTGCCAAGGTCGGCGGCACCGCCCGCTATGTGGACGATCTCGTCTTTCCCGGAATGCTCCACGCCCGCACGATCCGCACGACAATCCCACACGGCCGTCTCTCCGGGATTCGGCTCAACTTCGATCCCGCCGGCTTCACCGTCGTTGATTGGCGCGACATCCCCGGCCGCAACTGCACCCTGCACATCACCGACGACCAGCCGTGTCTGGTGCAGGACGACATCCGGCACGCAGCCGAACCGGTGCTGCTGCTCGCGCACGAAGACCGCGACTCGCTGTGGAGCGCGCACGTGGAGTTGATGCAGGAGCGCGTGGAGCCGGTGCTCGACCCTCTCACGGCGTCGCACAATCACGCGCACATCGTCATCCGCGACGGCGACGTGGAGCGAGGCCTGCGTGCATCAGCGGTCGTGGTGGAGGGCGAGTACCGCACCGGGGCGCAGGAACACACGTACATCGAAACCCATGGCATCATCGCGGTTCCCGAGTCAAGCGGTGGTGTCACGATCTACGGATCGCTCCAATGCCCGTACTACGTGCACCACGCGCTCGCCAACCTCCTCGGCCTGCCCGGCGAGCTTGTGCGCGTGGTGCCGTCGGTGAACGGCGGTGGTTTCGGCGGCAAGGAAGACTACCCGTCGGTAATTGCCGGGCACGCGGCACTGCTTGCGCTCAAGGCGAAACGGCCGGTCAAGCTCATCTACGACCGCGCCGAAGACATGCTCGCGACCACGAAGCGCCATCCGTCGGTCGTGCGCCACCGTACCGGCGTGACCAGGGCCGGACAGCTCGTCGCCATGGCCATTGAGGTCATCCTCGACGGCGGCGCCTACGTCACGCTCAGCCCTGTCGTGCTCTCCCGCGCCTGCTTGCACGCGCAGGGCGCATATCGGTGTCCCAACGTGCGCATTGAAGGGCGCGCCGCCATGACCAACACGCCGCCGAACGGAGCGTTCCGCGGGTTTGGTGCGCCGCAGACGCAGTTCGCCCTGGAAGTCCACATGGAGCGAATCGCCGAAGCGCTGGGAATGGACCCGGCGAAACTGCGGCTGCGGAATGTTCTCCGCGCCGGCGACCGCACCGCCACCGGGCAGGTATTGCGCGACTCCACCGCCGAGACCGTGCTGAGGCAAGCGCTGAAGCAGTCGGGGTGGCGGCGGAAGCGCGTGGCCTGGAAGGGCACGAATCGCGGCATCGGGCTGGCGTTGTTCCGCCACGGCGCAGGGTTCACCGGATCGGGGGAGGTGCGCCTCGCATCGCGTTGCACGCTCACGACCACCGCGCAAGGCGTGCGCATCCGCGTCGCGACCACCGAGATCGGCCAGGGTGCGACCACCGTCCTCGCGCAGATTGTCGCCGACGCGCTCGGCGTGCCCATGGAGGAGGTGGCGTTCTCGGTGCCGGATACGGCCGATGTTCCCAACAGCGGCCCCACCGTTGCGTCGCGCACCGTGATGGTGGTCGGCGGCATTCTGGAGCGTGCGGCGAAATCGCTGCGTGAACAGTTGGGTGCTCTGTCGCCCGCCGAGCACTTCGCCCAGCACGGCGAAACCAGCATCACGAGGGAGTACCAACAACCGCCTGGCCTGCACTGGGACGACGACACCTACCGCGGCGACGCCTACGCCACATATGGCTGGGGGTGCGACGTGGCGGAGGTGGAGTACGACCCCGTGACCTACGCTGCAGTTGCCACGAAGCTCACTGCGGTGCAGGAGTTCGGACGGCCGGTTAATCCCGTGCTGGCGCGCGGGCAGATTGAGGGCGGAAGCGCACAAGGCGTGGGCTGGGCGCTCATCGAAGACGTGGTGATGCAGGACGGCGCCATGGCCAACGCCCAGCTCACCAACTACACCATCCCGACCACGCTCGACATGCCTCGCGTTGAAACAGTGATGGTCGAAAACCCGTTTCCGCACGGCGCGTTCGGTGCAAAGGGACTCGGCGAGTTGCCCATGAACGGCCCTGGCCCCGCCATCGTGAACGCGCTGCGCCACCTCGGGCTTGATGTGCGGCAACTGCCGGCGACCCCCGAATGCGTGATGGAGGCGTCGCGTGGCCGCGCGTAGTCGGTTGCCCCGATCCGTGGAGCTGACCGTCAACGGGCAGGCGGTGACCGTTGATCGTGCGCCCATGGTGCGTCTGCTCGACGTCCTGCGCGAAGACCTGCAACTCACGGGAACCAAGGAGGGGTGCGGCGAGGGAGAGTGCGGCGCCTGCACGGTGTTGCTGGACGGCGAGCCCGTCTGTTCGTGCCTGGTACCGCTGGCGCAGGCGCGGGGGCGCGACGTGGTCACCATAGAGGGCGTCCCCGCCGACCACCCCCTGAAGCGCGCCTTTGTGGAAGAAGGTGGCGCACAGTGCGGAATGTGTACTCCGGGGATGATCATGGCCGCGTTGTCACTGCCGGCGCGCCCTTCGTTGGATGCCGTACGCGCTGGGCTTGCCGGGAACCTCTGCCGCTGTACCGGCTACGAGGCCATCTACCGGGCCGTGCAGAAAGCGGCGTTCGAACGCTCTGGGATCGCTGAATGAGGACCGCGCTCAGCCGCCTGACGCTGCACGAACCGCGTACGCTGACCACGGCGCTCACGCTCATGCGCCGTGCCGGCCCGCTCGTGCCCATAGCCGGCTGCACCGACGTGTACGTGCAGCTGCAGTTCGGTACGCAGCCTGCCGTGGCGTACCTGGACCTGTCGCGCCTCTCGCCGCTCAAGAAGATCCGTCGGCAGGGTGATGTGCTCGTCGTCGGCGCGCTCGCCACCTTCACCGACATCATCCGCTCGCGACTGGTGCGAAAGTCGCTGCCCATGCTGGTTGCCGCCGCGCGCGAGATCGGAGGTCCGCAGATCCAGCATCGCGGCACGATTGGCGGCAACATCGCCAATGGCTCGCCGGCCGGGGACTCGCTGCCGGTGCTCGCGGTGGCCGAAGCCGTGGTGGTGCTGGCGAATGCCGACGGAGAGCGACGCGTGCCGTTCGCAGAGTTCTACACGGGTTACCGGAGCAGTGTGCTGAAGTCCGATGAGTTAATCGTCGCCGTTGAGATACCGCCCGTTGACGGAGCGCAGTGGTTCCGGAAGGTGGGAACCCGCGCGGCGCAGGCAATCTCCAAGGTGGTGATGGCGGCGGTACGTTCGCCGCATCCTCGAATCGCCCTGGGGAGCGTTGCACCCACCGTGGTGCGGCTCCCGCGGACGGAGGCGACGCTTGCCTCGGGGGCAGGCATTGTGGAAGCGCAACGAGTGTTGAAGGCTGAGATTCAGCCGATAGACGACCTGCGCTCCACTGCCGCCTATCGTCGGCAGGTCTCGGCGAACCTGCTGGGAGAGTTCTGGGAAACGACCGCCTGAACGACCGCGGAGTCCCCGATCGACCCGGGCCACCGCCCGGCCCCAGGCCGAACGGCCCACGAGGGACATCGCTGAGGTGAGGCGCACGACGCGCCGCCGGGTTGGTCTAGTACTTGAGGGCCAGCCGAAGCCGCTGCCAGAACTGCTCGTCGAAACTCGACACCGCGAGGGGGTTGTTCAGCTCGTTGCCGTCCGCCTCTTGGCCGTGACGCACCACGACAAGCTCCAGCGACGGCGACACGTAGATCTTCTTGTCGCCCTTCCCCAGCGCGGCCCACAAATCGCTCGGCGCGCTCGGGATGATCGGGCCGCTGAGCGTGGGCAGCGCGTACGGCCCGGGAATCCGGTGCTGCGCCTTGCCGTTCAGCCAGGTGAGATAGCCGTACGACGGGTTGTTCTCGGTGGACGACGACGTCATCGCGCGCAGATACGCGGTGTCCGCCAGAATCGCCGTGCCGTCCCACCGACCGCGGTTTAACAACAATAGCCCGAAGCGCGCCATGTCGCGGGCGCTGCAACTCAGGATGAACCCCAACTGCCCCGTATCGAGGTTGGGCACCCATCCCGCCGTGCGCATGCCGATGCGGTCGAAGAGCAAGGGCCGGGCGAGCGCGTTCATCGCCGCCGTTGACGTCAGCGGCTGTCCCGCGGCCCGCAACATGACGTCGAAGGTCTGGTAGTACGCCGGGTTGTTGTAGTAGAAGCGCGTTCCGGGCTCGGCGACGTACTTCAGCGAGTCGTCCGTTCCCGAACTCATGCTGAGCAGATGCTGCACCGTGATGCGCCCCTCAGAAGCCGGAGCGCGCGACCACCCGCTGCCCACCAGCGACGACACGGTTTGTGTGATCCGCAGCCGTCCCTGCTCCTGAAGTTGTCCCACGAGGAACGCGCTGACCGTCTTCCCCGCCGACGCGATGATCGAGTCCTTGGTGATGGTCCACCCCTGCCAGTAGCGCTCGGCGACAATGCGCCCGCGCCATAGCACGATCACCGCGGTGCTCCGCTGCGTCCCCGCCCAGTCCAGAGCGCTGCGCAGCGCCGTGGTGTCATACCCCAGCCCTTGGGCGCTCACGGTGGTCCACGCATCCCCCGCCAGTGGCGGGAAGTACATCGGCAACGACCGAACGTCGGCGCCATCGACGGGAGGTTGCGGCGCGCCAGGACCCGTGGGGGGCGCATCCGAGGAAGCGCCCCCACCACACCCGGCACCGAACACGGCGACCGCGGCGACCAGCCAGGCCCGTTTCATACTCCGTTGGACGCTCACTGCGACGCTCACGTTACCCCAAGACTTGGTGACCGGTGCTCGAACGCCCGGGCATTGCCTGCAGGCCCAGAAAGTCCGACGGCCGCCCGCGGATGCGGACGGCCGTCGAGAATCCCATCACGGCGTTCAGCGCTTCTCGGGCAGCTTCGCGAGAATCTGCGCCGGCATGCTCGCCGGCGTCACCATCCGGCGACGGGCGGTCGTTTCGGTCTCGACCTTCTTCCAGAAGGCGACCTCGCGCGGCGCCGCGTTCAGCGCGGCCTCGCTCACCGGCTCGCCGTCGAGCCACGCATGCACCGCGTCGGAAATGCGTCCCGTCGGCGCAAGCTCCTGGTCGGCGGGCTCGGCCTTTGGCGTCCGGGGCGTCTCGAGCCCGTCGCGCGGATCAAGGTTGTTCTGCATCACTGATATCGCTCCTCCAGCAGCGCCTGAAGCGCCTCACGTGCACGGTGCACGCGCATCTTCAGGGCACCCACGGTGGTGTCGAGCAACTCGGCCATCTCCTCGTACGACCGCCCCTCGACGTGCTTCATGACGAACGCTTCCCGCAACGACGCCGGGAGCGCCGCGAGCGCGCGGTCCAGGTCGGATCGCAGCTCGCCCCGGTCCAGCTCTTCCTCCGGGGTCTCGTATCCAGACGGCTGATCGTCCTCTTCGTAACTCAGGTGGGTGCGCCGGATGTTCTTCAGCCAGTCCTTGCACCCGTTGGCCACGATGCGGAACGCCCAGGCATCGAAGCGTCCGCGCACCTCACTGAGGTGGTTGAACGCCTTGATGAACGAGACCTGCAGGATGTCCTCGGCGACGTCGGGACTCCCCGTCATTCCCACCGCGTGGCGATACAGCGGGTCGCTGTAGCGCTGGATGAGAATGCCGAAGGCGTTCCGGTCCCCGGCGAGCACGCGGTCTATGACGGCCTGGTCCGCATCCGCCTGTTCTTGCTGCGGTGAGGGCTGGGTCTGTTTCACGACGCTAGTGTAACCCGATACGCGCGTCGGGGACAGCCCACCCCCCGCCGCCGCCTAACAGGCCACGTCGGGGTGTCGCATTCCTATGGACGAGCCGGCGCCTCGGGGGTAACGGCGGCGAGCTACAGCGGCCGCGGCGGAACCGGGATGCGCCAGCCGTACCGCGTGTTCAACGCGGTGGCGACGGCGTCGGCCAACAGCTCATGGCCGTACGCGCTCGGCTGCATCCCGTCGAGCGACGTGGCCATGCCGAACGGAGCATCCCCGCCCAGGACGCCGGCCGCCGTGAAGGGCGGCGCGTGGAAGGGAACCTCGCTGGAGAAGAGCGGCACATCCACGAAGGCGAACTGGCGCTTGTCCGCCGCCGCCTTGATGGCCGCGTTGATCGCCGTCACCGTCTGCGTGATCAGCGCGGCGTCAGTCGGGGTGAGCACATAGTCCGCCTCGCCCGGACGGTCGGCGCACGAGAGCGCTTGGGCCGTCCCGGACGCGCGCGCGGCCGCGACGCGCGAAGGCAGCACCGCCACGGTGTTCATGAGGTTGCCGCTCCCCTGGCAGTCCGCCTCCACGGCAACTCCGTACAAGGCGAGCGCGGCGCGCTGCTGCCACAGCACGTCGCCCGCGCGCCACGCGGGAAGCGACATCACCTGCGGGACGCCGAGGAAGACCGCCTTGGCCCCGGTAGCCTTCACGCTGTCGGCAATCGAATCGAACACCGGCGAAAAGACCGAGGCGGGGAGCAGTGTCCACGCGGCTTTCTGCGTGTAGCTCGTGCCCACGATCACCTGCCCCGAGGTCGCCGCGCGCAGCACTTCCGCGGCACCCAATTCGACGGCGACGAGGGTCGGACGCTGACCCTGCAGCGCCTGCACCTGCGTTTGCACCGACGGCAGCACCAGGGGATAGCGCGTCTGCGCAAGCGACGCCGCCTGCGTAACGAAGGAACGTGGCGAGGTGTGCAGCGCATCCCAGGCGGTGGCGCCGGCGATGGCCACGTTGTTCGCTGGCAGTGCATCGGAGCCCAGTCGGCCCGCGCAGGAGCTGGCGCCCGACGTGATCGCGCCGGCCAGATCGCGATAGAGTGCGAGCGGCGCCACGAGCGGCGGCGTGCATCCCGGCGCCCGCAACGCGGGCACTCGGAACGGCGCCTCCATCCGCAACGCCAAGCGCACCGGCCACGCGGCCGCCTGCGTCTCGTAGACCACGCCGCCCGATTGCTCGCCCATCGTTAGCCCGGTCCCCACCGCGACGAAGCGGGCGAACGCGTCGCTCCCCTCGGGCGCCGTGACGCGCGCGTCGCCGGAGCACGCCGCGAGGCTGATCACGGCGGCAAGCGCGAAGAGAAGACGAGAGGACATCAGGAGGAATATGGGCGCCGAGAAGAGTGAAACACAGCGCGGCCGCGGGAGTTCCTAGACGACGCCGAACGCGTTCCATCCATGCGTGCGCACCAGCGCGCCATGCTGATCGAGCGCCGGCGGCGGACGCCGGACGGCCCCCGGCGCCTGCGGCGCGACCCCGGTGAGCGGTGACGCCTCCACGGCCTGCAGCGCCTCGAGCACCGGCTTCACCACGCCACACGGCACGCCCGCACGCTCCAGCGCCGCCAGCCAGACGGCAGCCGGTTGGGTGCGCACGCGCTCTCGAATGGCGCCGACGATCATTTCGCGGTGCGCGAGACGCCCCGCGTTGGTGCGGCAGCGTTCGTCGGCGGCCAGCGCGTCGAGGCCCAGCGCGCGCACACAGGCGGCGAACTGCGCGTCGCTGCCCACGGCGATCACGAGAGGGCGATCCGCCGCCTCGAACAGCTCGTAGGGCACCAGGTTCGGATGCGCGTTCCCCCAACGCGCGGCCTCTCGCCCCGACACCAGGGCGTTCTGCGCGACGTTCACGAGCGCGGCTGTGGCGCTGTGCGCCAGGGAGATCGAGAGGCGCCTCGCGGATGGCTCCGGCGTGCGCTCGCGTTGGACGAGCGCCGCCAGAACCGCGACGGCGGCATCCTTGCCGGCGATGACGTCGGCGAGGGCGACCCCGATCTTCATCGGCGATCCCGACGGCTCGCCCGTGATCGCCATCCACCCGGATTCGGCCTGCACGACAAAGTCGTAGCCGGGGCGGTCGCTGTCCGAGCCAAAACCCGTGATCGTGCACCAGATGAGTCGTGGGTGCCGCTCGAGCAGTTCCGCAGGACGGAAACCCCAGCGCTCCAGCGTCCCGGGAAGGAAGTTGTCCACCACCACGTCGGCGTCGACCAGAAGTCGCCGAACGAGCGCCTGACCGTCTGGATCGGTCATGGTGACGGCGGCGGAGAGCTTGTTCCGGTTGACCGAGAGGAAGTAGGCGCTCTGCCCCGCCTGGTCGAACGGAGGCCCCCAACCGCGCGTGTCATCTCCGGCACCGGGACGTTCGACCTTAATGACATCCGCGCCGAGATCACCGAGGATCATGGTGCACATTGGGCCTGCGAGCACCCGACTCAGATCCAGAATTCTGATGCCTGAAAGCGGAAGTGTCTTCATAGTGACGATATATTGGCGTAATACTGGCGCATAAATGTGAAACGAATGGCAAGATTTCGTGTGGATCTGGGGGTCGAGAAATCCGTTCTCGTCACCTTGATTATGTCCAAAAAAATCATATACTTGGCCCCGATCAACAGGTGTGCGTTCCCAAGGTGAGTTTCGGAGCGCCACTTCCCTCGCCGCGCCCTGCTCGATGCGACGAGGACTGACACCGGCGATCCAGTCCGGTGGCTCGAGCAAAGGAGTACCAAGATGACCGAGAAGACCCCGGCGAAGCCAGAAGGGAGCGGCACTGTGCTCCCACGTCGTCACCCCGGCCACCGTGGCCAGGATGTGCGTGACGCCGTCGCCGAAATGGCCGCCAAGGCCGCCGAGATCTCGATGGAAGCCGGCAGCAAGATGGCGGCAGCGATGAAGGAAGTCATCAACGCCGCCGCCGGATTGACCGGCTTCGCGATCGAGAGCGCGCGCGACGTGGTGCAGTTCATGGTGCGGCGTGGCCAGATGACGCAGGACGAAGCGGACAAGTTGCTGCACGGTGTCGAGGAGGCGTGGAACCGCAAGCACAAGGGCGCGAAGCCGGCCGCGAAGTCGGTCGCGAAGCCGGAGGCGCACAAGCACACGGCCCATAAGCCCGTCGCCCACAAGCCGGCCGCCAAGAAGGCGCCAGCCAAGAAGAGCGCCCCGGCCAAGAAGCCGGCGGCAAAGAAGGCGCCGACGAAGAAGCCGGCCGCCAAGAAGGCGCCAGCCAAGAAGGCGCCGGCGAAGAAGCCGGCCCCCAAGAAGTAGGACGGGCCGCTTCCAGTTGCGCCAACGGGCGCGCACCTTCAGGGGGCGCGCCCGTTTCACATTTCACTCGCTCCGATCGTGCCCGTCATTCCGCCGCCACGTGGAGACGCCATCGCCCTGACCAGCGCCCTGGTGGGCGTGGACTCGCGCAATCCGCGCCTCGTCCCCGAAGCCGCCGGCGAGGGCGAGTGCGCCCGGACGCTGGCCTCCATCCTCGACGCGTGGGGATTCCGCGTCGCGCTGCAGGAGAGCGCGCCGAACCGTCCAAACGTGATCGCGCGCATCGGCCAACCCGGGGGTCGCTCGCTGATGTTCAACGGGCATCTCGACACCGTGGGGATCGCCGGGATGACGCACCCGCCGTTCGACCCGGTCATTCAGGACGGCAATCTCTACGGCCGCGGGAGCTGCGACATGAAGGGCGGCGTCGCCGCCATGTGCGCCGGCGCGGTGCTCGCCGCGGATGCCGGGGTCGACGGTGAGATCGTGATCGCGGCGGTCACCGACGAAGAGTGGCAGTCTGCGGGCACCTCAGCGCTCATCGCCGGCGGCGTGCGCGCCGACGCGGCCATCGTCACGGAGCCGACGCGCCTGGCCATCGGGCCGGCGCACCGTGGCTTCGCCTGGGCGGTCGTCACCGTGCACGGCATCGCGGCGCACGGGTCGCGCTACGATGTGGGCGTGGATGCCAACACGATGGCCGGTCTCCTGCTCGCCGAACTCGAGGCGTATCAGCAGTCGGCGCTGCCGCAGCGCACGCATGCGCTGCTCGGACGCGGCTCCTTTCACGCCGCGCGCATCTCGGGAGGCTTGGGCCTCTCCACGTATGCCGACGCCTGCCGCGTGGAGTTCGAGCGTCGCACGCTGCCCGGCGAGGACGGCGACACGTTTGCCGCGGAGCTGCGCGCGGCCTGCGACCGCGTGGCCGCCCGCGAGCCGCGCTTCCGGGCCGACATCGAGGTGACGTTCGTGCAGGCCGCGAATGATGTCCCGGTCGACGCGCCCATCGTGCAGTCGCTCGTGCGTGCCGTCGAAGCGGTAGAGGGCGCCCCTTCCACCATCGAGGGGCTGTCCTACTGGACCGATGCCGCCCTGCTCTCCGCGGCGGGCATCCCCGCCATCTGCTACGGCCCGGGGGATATCCGGCTGGCGCACAGCGCCACCGAATGGGTGCCGGTCAGCGAAGTGCGCCGCGCCACCGCGGTGCTGGCGCAGTCGGCCGTTGACTGGTTCGGGGTCCGCTAAGTGCACCTGACTGTTCGCCAGTACGACGCGCTCGAACAGGCCATCACGCGCGGCCAGCGCATTGCCGTGACGCGGCGCGGCACCGAGTTCGTGGTCATCCCGGAGCGGCTCGTGATGCGCAACCGCCGCGAGTGCGTCGAGGCGCGGCATCCGACGACGGGCGACCACCTGTCGCTTTGGCTCGACGAGGTGGACGCGCTCGAGGTCGTGCGATGAGCGCCGAGCTGGTGGCCCTCTATGCCGACGAATCGTGCCTCGGCAACGGGCAGACGGGAGACAACCCCGGCGCGGCCGGCGTGCTGATCGAGTATCAGCGCCCCGATGGCTCGCTCGTGCGGCGCGATCTGTGGGTGAGCGAACCGGCGACGACCAACAACCGCATGGCCCTGCGTTCGGTGATCGAGGCGATGCGCGCCATCGGCGCGAAGGGGGCACGCTTTCGCGTCGTGTTCACCTCCGACTCGCGCTACATCGTGGACGGCATGACGGGATGGGTGCACGGCTGGGCGCGCAACGGCTGGAAGCGAAAGACGGGCCCCATCGAAAACCTCGCGCTCTGGCACGACGCGATCGCCGCCTGTGACGGACACGCGGTGATGTGGCGCTGGGTGCGCGGGCACGCCGGCCACGCGCAGAACGAATACGCCAATCACTTGGCGACGCGGGCGGCGGCCGACCAGACGTCGAGCGGCGGGCTCGTGGAGTCGGCCTTCGACGCGTGGCTCGAGGCATACCGCGCGCGGGGGGGAAAGGCGGGCGTTCCGGACGCGTTCCCGGATGGCGCGACGTTCGCTCCGCACGCATCTTTGCCTCGTATCGGATGATCGCGCGCCGGAGGGGCACATGCGCATCCTTGTGGGACTCCTGCTGGGGCTCGCCGCCGGCTATTCCTACGGCTTCTACGACGGCCGCCACAATACACAGCCGACCGTCGTGCGCCTGGTGAAGGGGTTCAAGAGTCCGGGCGCGTCGGCCGTTCAGCACGCCGAGTCGCTGAAGGCGGACGCCGAGGCGAAGCTGCAGCGAAACGCGAACGAGAAAATGAAGGCGGCCCAGTAGATGGCAGACCAACTCGAGCACCTGTTCCACGTCCTGGTCCGGCGCATACGCGACGTGCGCCCGGAGCACCTGTCGCGTCCGTTCGAGGTCGCCGACATCCTCCAGACCTTCGTGCCGTATCGCACCACGCGTGCAGAGGTGGGCACCGAGGCGGCCGAGGACTACGAGGTCCTGGTGATGCGGCTGATCTCCGGCGAGCGCGGGTTCGTGTTCGCCGACGACGTGATGCAGGACGATCTCCGGCGCGAACTGGAGTCGGGCAACCCGGACCTGAAGGCGCTGCGCGCGTACGGCACGGCGAAGGTCACGTTGGCGCAGTACGCGATGCGTCAGGTGCTGGAGTCGGCGCCGCCCCCGGCCGCCTCGACGGTGTCGGCGGCACGCGGGAGCGAGCCGACGGCACCGGAGCCGGTGCCGATGGAGATGTGGGACACGTCGGCGCGGGTCGGCGCTTCACGGCCGCCAACCGCGGGACTTCCCGTCACCGCGCCCGTCGCCGATGCGCTCGAGGCGCTGCAGCGGCAACTCCCGCCCACGCTCGCCGAACTCGGCGAGGCGATGAGCGCCGCCGCTCCGGCGAAGCCGCACGTCCCGTATCAGGCGCGAGGGACGCGCATCCCGGATCCGACCGCCGACACCGCGGTGCGCCCGCCGCGACCGGGGTGCCGGTTCTGCGGCCAGATGCTCTCCGAAGGGCGCGAGGTGACGTTCTGCCCGCACTGCGGCCAGAACCTCAAGGTGCGCCGCTGTCCGGGATGCAGCGCCGAGGTGGACCCGTCGTGGAAGTTCTGCGTCACGTGCGGGCGGGCGAACACCGTCGTCTGACGGAACCTCGACGGGGCGCTGGCCGTAGAGTGGACGGACGGCGGCGCGCCCGCCCGGCGTCCGGCCGTCCCGCACCACCGACCGTCGCCCTCACCCGCTGATGCCCACCTCGCCCACCCCGCCCGATGATCGCGCGCTGAATCGCGCGGCGCTGGAGCGCGTGCTGGCGCGCGCGATGGAACTGCATGTCCGCGGCGACACCGCCGATGACGCGCGCGCCGAGTCGGTGAGCGAGTCGCGCGTGCTGGAGATCGCGCGTGAGGTGGGCATCACCCCTGAGGCGGTACGGCAGGCGATCGCGGAGGAGCGCGCGCGGGAGCCGCTGAACCTGTCGCAGCGCGAGAGCGACGCGATGCTCAGCGACCCCGCAGTGTCGGCAGCGCGGCTGGTGCCCGGCGCGCCGGACGACCTGCTGGGCCGCGCCGAGGCGATGCTCGTGCGTGACGAGTCTCTGGGTGTCATCCGACGGTATCCCGACCGGCTGGTGCTCGAGGCCCGACGCGGCATGCTCGACCAGCTAGCCCGCGGCATGGACTTCGGTGGCAAGGGCTATTACCTGTCGCGGGCGAGCGAAGTGGTCGTCAGCGTGGGCGCGGTGGACGCGCGCCGCACGCACGTGGCGCTCGCCGCCGACCTCGCGCGCGCCCGCACCGGACAGCTGGTGACGCCGGTCGTGCTGTTCCTCCTGCTTGGCCTTGTCGCCGGCGTGCCGCTTGCCCTGTTGACGGTCTTCCCGTGGCTCGGCGCCGTGCCGCCGGTGGTGCTCGGGTGGATCGGCTGGCGTTGGGCGCGCAACTCCTGGCGCGCGCTGCGCCGGCAGGTGCTTGTGTCGATGGAGCGGCTGCTCGACAAGCTCGAGTATCCCGACAAGCCGTCGCCGACGCAGCAGCTGTTCGACGGCCTCGCCCGGACGTTGTTGCCGCCGAAATAGGGCGATCCAGCTGGCGGCGGATTGGTGACGGGCGCTCGCGGCGCCGTTGGCATCGTGGTGTATGTCCAACGACTCACCACAAAGTCACGAAGGTGCACAAAGGCGTCCGCCCGCGGATCCTTGGTCATCGCACGTCATTGGGGCCGCGATTACGGTGCACCGCGCACTCGGCCCAGGGTTGCTCGAGTCGGCGTATCAGGCCGCTCTCGCGCTGGAACTTGAGATCCGAGGTGTTCCCTTTGAGCGCGAACGCTTCTTGCCCGTCGTGTATCGTCACCGGGCTCTCGACGCGCACTACCGCATCGACTTTCTGGTTGGTGGTTTGCTTGTCGTCGAGATAAAGGCCGTCGAGCGCCTACAGGCCGTGCATGAGGCCCAACTTCTGACGTACCTAAGGCTCGGAGGGTACCGCCTGGGTCTCCTGCTCAATTTCTGCGTGCCGGTACTGCGACACGGGATCGTGCGGCGCGCACTGTAGCCTTCGTGAACTTCGTGGCTTTGTGGTGAAGGCCGTCCTGTGGTGGCAGTTCCCAACGCGGCATCGGTAGATTTGCCGCATGGCCGCCACCGACACGCCCGCACGCGTCCGCGCCGCCGAGGCGTTTGGCCGCGAGGTCTTGCCGGCCGTGTCGCGCACGTTTGCGCTGTCGGTGCAACTGCTGCGCGGAGAACTGGGGCGCTCGGTGCTGTGCGCGTACCTGCTCTGCCGCATCGCGGACACCATTGAGGACGACGGGCACGCCGCGCCGGACGACAAGGCGCGCCTGCTCGGCGAGTTTCTCGCCTGCCTCGACGACGCCGCGGCCGCCGACGCCTTCCCCACGCGCGTCCGGCACATCGAGGGTGACGCGGCTCACGTGCGCCTGCTGCGCAGCACAGACCTGGTGTGCGTGCTCTTTCGTTCGCTTCCCGAGGGATCGCGCGCGTGCGTGGCGCACTGGGTGCGCGAGATGGGGCGCGGGATGGCGGCGTTCACGCTGCGGCATCCGGCGGGGCTGCGCATCCAGACCGTGGAGGAATACCGCGAGTACTGCTACTACGTGGCCGGGACGGTGGGGTGCATGCTCACCGAGCTGTGGCGCGAGCACGGGCACGTACCGCCCGCGCGCTACGACGCGCTGTGGGCGCGGTGCAAGAGCTTCGGCGAGGCGCTGCAGACGGTTAACATCCTGAAGGACATCGCCGCCGACGCCGAGCGGGAGAACGCGATCTACATCCCGGAGTCCACCCTGCGCGCGCACGGCGCGTCGCAGGCCACTCTGCTCGATCCGGCCTGTCTCGCGGCGAACCGCGCCGCCGTCGGCGACTTCATCGCCCTGGCGTGGACCGACCTCGACCTGGCCTTCGAGTACCTGTTGCTCCTGCCGCGCCGGGCGGTGTCGATCCGCGCGTTCTGCGTCCTGCCGATGCTCTACGCGTATGCGACGCTCCGCGAGCTTTCGCACAGCGATGCGATGCTGCGCCCCGGCGGCGTCGTGAAGATCAGCCGGGCCGAGGTGCGCGCGCTGATGGCCGCGGGGTTGGCGGCGCTTGGCAGCAACACCCTGTTGCGACGACTCGTATCGTCGGTGCGGACGCGGCCGTTTGCGCCGTTCGCGGCGACGGCGAGCGCGGAACAATGAGCGAACGGCCGCCGATGGCCCTGCCCGCGCCGCCGCCCGAGTTCCGCGGCGTCTTCCGGACCGACGCCCGCGCCTGCGCCGTGTACAGCGAAGGGGCGGGGATCGCGCGCATCATCCCCGATGCGGTGGCCGTGCCGGCCGATGCCGACGACGTCGTCACGCTGGTGCAGTGGGCCGCCGAGCATCGCGTGCCGCTGGTGCCGAGGGGTTCGGCGAGTTCGATGGCAAACGGCGCCGTGGGGCGCGGCGTGGCACTCGATCTATCGCGGCTGGATGCGATCGGCCCGGTGGACGCCGAGCGTGCGATGATCGCCTGCGGGCCGGGCGCCCTGCGCGATGCGGTGGACGGCGCGGCGCGTCTACACGGACTGCGCGTGGCGGTGGATCCGTCTTCCGGCACCTTCGCGACGATCGGCGGGATGACCGCCACGAACGCGGCCGGCACGCGCACCGTGAAGCTCGGAGCCATGCGCGCGTGGGTGCGCGGCCTCGACTGCGTCTTCGCCGATGGATCGCGTGCGTGGGTGCGCCGGGGCGAGGCGCGGCCGAAGGTTGAGGCGCTGCGCACGTTCCAGCACGACGTCGCGCGCGACGTCCTCGACCGCGGCTCGGCGCTCACGCGCCCTGGCGTGCGCAAGGAGTCGAGCGGCTACGGACTCGCCGATTACGCGCGCAGTGGCGACCTCGTGGACGTGCTCGTGGGAAGCGAGGGGACGCTGGCCGTCTTTGTCGGCGTCGAGCTCGGGCTCGCTCCGCTCCCCGCCGTGCGCGCGTCGCTGCTGGCCGCGTTCGGCTCGTTGGAGGACGCCGTCGAGGCCGCGGGGGGTGCCGCGGGCATTGGCGCCAGCGCCGTGGAACTGCTCGACCGCACGTTCCTCGACGTTGTGCGGACCCACGCGTCGCAACTGTCGATTCCACCTGCTGCAGAGGCCGTGCTGTTGATGGAGGCCGAGGGCGACACGCCCGCCGCCGCCGACACGCTCACCCTGCGCCTTGGCGACGCCTGCCGCACCGCGCGCGCGCTGGCCGTGTTGGCCGCGCCCGACGAGGCCACCGCCGATCGTATCTGGGCAATTCGCCACGCGGCCAGCCCCATTTTGAACGCCCTCGACCCGCACCTCGCCTCGATGCAGCTCATCGAGGACGGCGCGGTGCCGCCGGCCGCCTTTGCCGACTACGTGCGCGGCGTGCGCGCGGCGCTCGAGCGGCACCGCGTCCGGGGCGTGATCTTCGGGCACGCCGGCGACGCGCACGCCCACGTGAACGCGCTGCTCGACGTGCGCGAGCCGGACTGGCGAGATCGCGCGCGTGCGCTGCTCGACGAGGTGACGGCCCTCGTGACGCTGCTCGGCGGCACGCTCGCCGCGGAGCACGGCGACGGCCGGTTGCGCACGCCGCTGATGTTCCGCGTGTGGGACGCGCGCGCGATGGCGCTCTTCGCGCGGGTGAAGCAGGCGTTCGATCCAGTTGGGATTCTCAATCCCGGGGTGAAGGTGCCCCAGCCGGGGCAGGATCCGCTCGCCGCGGTGAAGTACGATCCCACCCTGCCGCCGCTGCCACCGGAGGCGCGGGCGGTGCTCGACCACGTGGTGCGGGAGAAGGCGTGGGCATCGTACCGGCTGGGGCTGCTGGACGCGCAGTAGGGGGCGGGTGGGCGTCGCACCCTCACATCACCGT
Organism: Gemmatimonadota bacterium; assembly: GCA_016871855.1. Lineage (GTDB taxonomy): Bacteria > Gemmatimonadota > Gemmatimonadetes > Gemmatimonadales > Gemmatimonadaceae > PNKL01. Next base: position 25,550 of record VHBQ01000007.1, on the reverse strand, counting down.
CGTTCCCATTCTAGATTTCCGCGCACCCTCAACACCCCGCCGATGCCGCACTTCTATACCGAGCCCAAGGTCACCGTTCTCTCCCGGCCGTTGTTCGCGGAGCCGGCCCACCTCCCCGTGCAGTGGCAGGGGGAAAGCACCGACGGCGAGCGGTTGGCGGAGTTCGCAGGGCGCCTGTGCTACATGAGCCAGAAGAACCCGGCCAGCCGCACGACGCGCGACTACCTGGAGAACATCAAGAAGCAGGGACACGGGTCGGTGCTCGAGCACGCGAACTACTCGCTGCTGCTCGAGGGGATCAGCCGGTCGCTGACCCACGAGCTGGTTCGGCACCGCGCAGGGTTCGCGTACTCGCAACTGTCGCAGCGCTACGTAGACGAGAGTGACGCGGCTTTCGTGGTGCCGCCCGCCATCCTCGGCGACGAGGCGCTGGTGGCGCAGTGGAAGGGGCAGGTGGAAGGAGCGCAGGCCACGTACATCGCGCTCGTCGAGAAGCTGATGGAGCGTTACAGCTGGGTCGCCGACAAGGTGCACCGCCGCAAGATGGCCCGCGAAGCGGCGCGCGGCGTGCTGCCGAACTCCACCGAGACCAAGATTGTCGTGACGGCCAACGTGCGCGCGTGGCGCACGATGCTCGAACTGCGCACGGGCGAGGGGGCCGAGCAGGAGATCCGCCGGCTGGCGGTGCTGGTGCTGCGCACGCTCCAGCAGGAAGCGCCGGGTTTCTTCTCGGACTTCGAGATCTACACCGCCGAGGACCGCGTGGAGTCGGCGCGGATTTCGTACCACAAAGTGTAGGCGCGGCCTCAACGGGACCGACCGTTGCGCGCGGAGGCTGCCCACGGGCGGCCTCCGCGTTCAGTTTCATCGTGACGTCGCACCCGGTGCGGCGCGTTCTGACGCGCTTGACGCTCATCTGACGGTTGCGTCAGAAGTTCGCGGGCCAGAGTGCCCTGCCTTCGCTACTATTAGTCCGCCAGCGACGGTCTTCGACGGTGGCTGATGATACCGGACCCAGCATGCAACTGACGCTCGCCACGCTCGGCTCCCTGCAGGCGACCTCGACGGACCGCGAGGGGACGGTGCGCCCCCTGGGCCGCGGCAAGCCGGTGGCAATGCTTGCCTATCTGGCCTGCATCCCGGGGCATCGGGCGAGCCGCGAGCATCTCGCGGCGCTGCTGTGGGGCGACGTGGATAGCGACGCCGCGCGCCAGAACCTGCGGCAGACCATCTGGTACCTGAAGAAGAAGCTCGGCGACGGCCTGCTGGACGTCACGGGCGAGATGATCGGCCTCGCAGTGCCCTGCGCGTGCGATCGCGATGAGTTTGTGGCCGCCGCGCAGCGGGCGGATTTCGCCGCGGCTATCGAGCGCTACACGGGCCCCTTCATCCCAGACTTCGCCGCCCCGGGCGCCGCTGAGTTCGAGCAGTGGTGCGAACTGGAGCGCCGGCGCCTGATGGTGACGTTCCTGCGCTGCGCTGACGCGCTGACGCGCCAGTGGCTGAGTGAGGGGCGTTTCCGTGACGCGCAGGAACTCGCCCGCCGGGCGCGGGATGTGGATCCAATGGATCAGGCGACGTGGCGCCTGCTCCTCGAGGCGCTGATGGCGGGGAGCGACGGGCTGGGCGCGGCCAGCGAGGCCGAGCATTTCGAGTCCTTCTTGGCGCGCGAGGAGCAGGAGGCGGAGGTCGCGTCTCTGGCGGCGCTTCGGGCGGCACGCCGCACCCCGACGGCCGGTGCTCCCATCACGGCCAGTCCGTCGGCGGCGATCGCCGCACAACTCGTGGGGCGCGAGGTGGAGTTCAGTCGGGTGCTCTCGGCGTGGGAATCTGCGCGTGCGGGGACGCCGCGCGTTCTGGTGATCTCGGCGGGGGCAGGACTCGGGAAGACTCGGCTGCTACGGGACGTGTGCGCGCGACTGCGCGCGTCGCGGTCGCGCTGCGTGCTGACCCGCGCGAATCCGGGCGACCGCCACCTCAGCGGTGGCTTCCTGGCTGAGGTGGTTTCTCAGCTCGTGTCGTTTCCCGGGGCCGCGGCGGTCTCAACGGGCACAGCCGGCGTGCTGGTCGCGCTGGCGCCGGCCCTGGCCTCCACCTACCCGTCGGCGTCGCCGGATCCCACCGAGGGCGAGGACGCCACGCGGCGGCGGGCGTTGGCGCTGGTGGACCTGGCGCGTGCTGTGAGCGACGAGCACCCCGCCGCGCTGCTGCTCGACGACCTGCACTGGGCCGATGAGCACTCGGCGCGCGTACTGGCGGCGGCCTTTTCGCATTTCGAGGACGCGCGCCTACTTGTGGTGATCGCCAAGCGTCCGTCGGCCGATCCACGGGCGCTCTTCGCGCCGTTCGAGCGGCTGGACCTGCCGCCGCTCGATCTCGCCGCCGTCTCCGCTTTTGTCACCCAGGTGGCGGAACTTCCGTCCACGCCGTGGGCCGACGTCCTGCCGCAGCAGCTGCTGCTGGCCACCGGCGGGTCGCCGTTGCTGCTGGTCGAGACGCTGCACGACGCGCTGGAGCAGGGATGGCTCTCGTGTGGAGATGACGGGGCGTGGCATTGCGACGACCCTGCCCGCATCACCGCCTCGCTGCGCGAAGGGAGCGCCGTGCGTCAGCGCGTGCAACGGCTGGCGCCCGCCGCGCGGCGCCTGCTGCTGGTGCTTTCCGTGGTCGGCCGGCCGGTGGAGGCCGAGGAAGCGTCGGCGATGGCCGGCGGCGACACGCGCGATGGCGGCGAGCTCGTGGAGACACTGGAGCGCGGCGGCTTCGTCATGCGTGACGGGGCGCATCTCGTGACGGCGCACGATGAGATCGCCGACGCGGTGGTGGAGGGCGCTTCGGACGACGAGCGGCGGGCGGTGCACGCCGACGTCGCCCGCGAGATGCTCGCGCGGGCGAGCGACGAGATGCCGCTGCGGCTAGCCGCGGAGCACGCCGCGGCGGCCGATGACCGACCGCTGCTCCAACTGGCATGGCATCGCTTCCTCCCGTTGCGCCGCCAGCAGGGGGACCGGCGGGGTACGCGCCGCATCGCCGCCGATTTTCTTGGCGTGGCCGCGGAGCAGCGCGCGGTGCTGGCGCTGGTGGCGGCGACGCCGTGGTGGAAGCGGCAGCGGACGCGGTGGTTCGCAGCAGCCGGAGTGCTTTTCGCCGTGGCGGGGGCGGCGATCGGGATGGCGGCGCTTCGTCCGGCGAAACTCACGTCGGATTTCGCCGTGTGGGTCGCCGACAGCGCGCACGGGACGCGTCGGCTCGTGGGCGTGCGCATTGATCCGAACGAGCCGTGGCTCGCGGGGGAGCCGCTGCACGCGGTCGAGCTGGATTCGACGGACTTCCCGGCGTTTCCCGCGGGGGTCGCGACCGCGCTGCGCCGCCTGCCGAGTGGGCGAGAGTGGCGGGCACATGCTGTATTGCCGAACGGCGGTGACGAAGTACTGCGCATCGACTCGCTGGGACAGATTCATCCGCTGCTCACGGGGACTGGGGACGATGCGATTGTCACGAGTTCGCCCGATGGGCGCTTCGCGGTGGGCATCAGCAGTCGGTACGACACGTTGACCGATCATGGCCAGTTGGTCGTCGTCGATCCTCGCACCGGCGCCACGCGCCGGCTCACGAAGAACGTGGAGGCAGACTACCACCCAGTGTGGCGGCCTGACGGCGCACAGGTCCAGTTCATCCGGCGGTATTTCAGCCGCACGAGTGACGATGCGATCTGCTTCGTGGACTTCGACGGGAGCAATGAACGCTGCCTGAGCGCTCCCTTGATGGTAGGGGGCAGTCTCTTCGGGTGGATTGACCACCGGACGCTGCTGGGTTCGTACGGCGACGGGAGGCTGTTTCGATTCGATGCTATCACCGGGCAGCTGACGCCCATTCCGGACCTGTACGGACAAGTTGTCGGCTACGAGGGCGACGTGAGGAGTTGCTGGTGCAGCACCGCCGTCGGCTCCGAACCTTCGCTGTACCTTTTCCCAGCAACCGATCCGGCGGCGGCGCGACCGGTGCTGTACCGGGGCCAACCGTTGCGGGGGACGCTGGCCTACATCGGGCCGCTGTTCACAGCGCGGAGTTGGCTGGACACGCTGCGCCTGGAGCGGCCATCGCGCGGACTCTCCGTCGAAAACACGCATAGCCTGCGCGTGGAAGGGCGCCGCGCCAACGGCGCGCCCGCGCGCGTGCACGATCTCCGGTGGAGTTCGCGCGACTCAACGGTCGCCACGGTGGATTCGCTGGGCGTCCTGCGCCCGCGGCGCATCGGCAGGGTCTGGGTGATCGTCAGCGCCGGCGGATGGCGCACCGACTCGGCGCTGATCGAGATCACCGCGGCGACATCGCGAGTGCTCATCCGGGAGCGGTGGGATGCCGCGTGGACGTCGCGGTGGACCCCGTTCGGCGACCCACGCCCCCGCATCGTGAGCACACCGCGCGGCCCGGCCTTTCTCCCCAACGGGGACGGCTCGTACCAGTCCGGCGCGTATTCCAGCGTGATCATCCCGAGCGCGATGGGGGCCGGCCTTGAAGCTCTGGTCAGCATGCCGGTCACGCGCCTGCAGTGGCAGTCCATCTCGCTGAACTTCGGCCGAGCCGAGACGCTCGCCGCGCTGCGGCGATGGGACCACCGCACGGGGGACGGCACACCGGGCCTCTTCCAGGCTTGCTGGGGAACGTTTCCTGGAGACGAAGGGGGACGAGCGCGCAAGTTGGCTGCGGTCGGCGAGCAGGGCACGGTCATCGCCATCGATGTCGACACGACGCTCTACAACGGCGCGTGGCGCCGAGTGCGCGTCCAGCTCCTGCCCGACGGGCGGTGCGCGATGGCCATCGACGGCGTGCCCGTTGGAGTAACGCGTGGCAGCAGCCCGCCGCCACAGAATGGAGTCTTCCTGCATATCGTCGGCCACTCGGCCTTCGACGGTCGCCTGGTGATCGGCCCGCTCGAAGCGTGGAGCGGCGTGCGCGGCGGCGTGGACTGGACGAGACTCGACGCGTTGGCGCCACCCGAATCGCGTCGGTAGACTCACGACGCCACACGGGGCGCGAAGCCACGCTTCGCGCCCCGTGCCGTGTCCCGGCCAACCGACGCCGAGGTCACTCCTCCTTCTCCTCCTCCTTCTCCTTCTCCGCCTCGGCGATCACCTTGAGCGCCGCCTCGTGCGGCATCAGTTCGTACGTGTGGAACTTGTGCGTGAAGGTGCCGCGTCCCTGCGTCATGCTCTGCAGCTTCGTGGCGTAGAGGTACAACTCGGCCTGCGGCACGATCGCCTTCACCTTGGTGCCGATCCCCTCGAGGTTCTCCGAGCCCAGGATCTGCCCGCGGCGGCCGGAGATGTCGCCCATCACGTCGCCGAGGTAGAGGTCGGGGGTGAGGATCTCCACTTCGTGCAGCGGCTCGAGCAGCACCGGCCGGCACTTGGGCGCGATGTTCTTGAAGGCCAGGATGCCAGCCATCTTGAACGACGCTTCGTTGGAGTCCACGGAGTGTGACGATCCGTCGAAGCACTCGCAAATGAAGTCCACCACCGGATAGCCGGCGAGGATGCCGCGCTCGGACGCTTCCTGCACACCCTTGTCCACGGCGGGGATGAACTGCCGCGGGATGACGCCGCCCTTGATGGCGTCCACGTACTGGTAGCCCGTGCCGCGCGGCCCGGGCCGCAGCTTCACCCAGCAGTCGCCGAACTGGCCGCGGCCGCCGGACTGCTTCTTGTGCCGCCCCTGCCCTTCCGCCGCCGCCGTGATCGTCTCGCGGTAGGCGATGCGCGGCACCTTGAGCTGGGCCGAGACATTGAACTGCCGCTTGAGGCGCGACATCGCCACTTCAATGTGCCGCTCGCCCATCCCGCTGAGGATCGTCTCGTGCGTCTCGGCGTCGTAGTGCGTCTCGAACGTCGGGTCCTCGTCGTGGATGCGGTGCATGCCGACCTGCAGCTTCTCCTCGTCGGCGCGCGCGGTGGCCTTCACCGCGTAGGTCACGAGCGGCTGCGGGAACTCGACCTGCGGCAGGCGGACCGGGTGCTCCTTCGTCGAGAGCGTGTCGTTGGTGTGCGTGTTCTTCAGCTTGGCGATGCAGCCGATGTCGCCGGGGTAGAGCTTCGTCACCTCGATGCGCTCCTTCCCCTGCGGCACGGCCAGGTGCACCAGCTTCTCCGCCACGTCGCGCGTGGCGTTGTAGACCTCGGCGCCGTTCTCCACGACGCCGCTGAACGTCCGGAAGAACGTCACCTCGCCGACGTGGGGCTCAGCCGTCGTCTTGAAGCAGAGCGCAGAGAACGTGGCCTTTTCGTCTGGGTGAATCTCGACGGTCTTGTTCCCTTCGGCGCCCTTGAACGCCTTCTGCTCCTCCATCTCGTAGGCCGATGGCATGAGCTGGACGAGGAAGTCGAGGACGGTGCGGATCCCCCACGTGAGCTGGGCGGAGCAGCACAGAAGCGGGAAGAGCTCCTGGCGCTTCATCGCCTCCTTCATTGCCGCCATCTCTTCGTCGCCCGGGATTTCCTCGCCGCCGAAGAAGCGCTCGAGGAGCGCGTCGTCGGTGGCGGCGACGGCCTCGACCATTTCTTGATGGTACTTCTCGAAGCGCGCCTTCTCCGAGTCCGGGATGTCCGTCTCGGTGTACTCGCCCGACTTCGTCCCGGCCGTGAAGAGGTGCGCCTTCTTGGTGAAGAGGTTGATGATCCCCTTGAAGTTCGGGCCGGCGCCGATCGGGATCTCCACGGGGACGACCTTGGAGGTCAGCTTCTCCTTGATCGCGGCGTAGGCCGCGTCGAAGTCGGCGTGCTCCTTGTCCATCAACGTGACGGCGAAGAGGACCGGATCGCGGCGGGTGAGCGCCTCGCGGAACATGCGCTCCGTCCCCACCTCGACGCCCGCGGCGGCGGCCACGGTGATCAGCGCGCCGTCGGCGGCGGTGAGGCCGGCGATCGCGTCGCCCTGGAAGTCGAGGAACCCGGGCGTGTCGATCATGTTGATCTTCGTGTCACGCCACTCGGCGAAGGCGCATCCGATGGAGATAGAAAAACCGCGCTCGATTTCCTCGGGTGAGGTCACGGTCAACGCGGTTCCATCCTTGACTTGGCCATGTCGCTTGCTGCTGCCGGACACGAAGGCGAGGGCGTCTACCAGTGTGGTCTTGCCGCTCGTCCCGTGTCCCACTACCGCGACATTTCTGATGGCCTCGCTTCTGTACTCTTTCATGCTCCCTCCGCCGCTAGAATCGGCGTCGCTTAATAGATACGGGAGCATCCAATTAGTTCACGCTGACGTCAAGGGTGGCCGACCCTGACGGGGGTGTAGGGTAGGGAGGGAGGAGGTTGGGGGGGGGGGGGAGGAGTGGAGAAAGGAGAGCAGGGCGAGGGGACACGTCCCTCCGTCTCCTCCCCCCACTCTTCCCCCCGCACCAAACCTCCGCACCCCGCCCTCCTCCCTCCGCCCTCCCAGAAACACCCGCGGCCCGCCATCCGGCGGGCCGCGGAACTCACTGGACAAGTTGTCCTAGTCCTGCTCCGTCTCTTGATCGAACGCCAGCCCCTCGGCCTCGCGCAGGGCGGCCAGCATCGTGTCTGGCGGGACAGCTCGCATGGCAAAGGCGGGCGTGGGACGGAAGGAGAACGAAACCGCGCGGCGCGTCCCCTCAGGCCAGTCGGGCATCAGCAGGCCACCGACCAGCCGCCGGATGCCCTGGCCGCACTCGGCAAGGAGTGCCTGCGCTGTTTCGGCAAGGACGGCCAGGGGAATCTGCAGGTCGCGCGAGATCAGTTCCCCGGTCACTTCGTCCCGCCATGCGGCATCTCCGACCGCCCCGCGCTCTGGCCAGACCCCGACGTGGCGCACGGTGTCGGCGCGGTCATCGGCGGAGCGCCGCGACTCGAGCGCGGCAGCGAGGGCGAGGGCCAGCGACTCCGGGCTCGGAATGCCGTAGAGCGTCACCACATCGCGCGACGGACGTTCCATCGTGAGCGGGGACGGCACGGTATTGACGTGCGCCAGCACGCTCGAATGTTCGGGCGGCTGCTCCTCGACCATGACGAGAACGTCCATCCTTCCTCCACAGGGGGCGATCCTTCATTGATGATTACCTGCAAGTCCCGCGCCGTGTCACGGGCGCTTCGTCACGAGCGTGTCACGCGAGGCCGCGATGTCCGTTCTTCCCTCTGACGCGCGGCAGCGCGTCGCCTGCGATGCGCCTGCCTCGCGCTTCGCGGGCCGTGGCTCGCGTTCTTGTACACCGTCGCACCCTGCGAGGCTCCACGCACAACGCACGGGGCCGCGGGCCGGATCCGGCGCCGAGCGCTTCCTGCGTCGGACGCTTCAAAAGCCGCCACGCGTCCGGGTAACTTTCCGTTCGCATGCGACCCCGTCATCTCCTCGCCCTCGCCGCGTTCCTGCTGGCGCGTTCCGCGCCAGCCCAGCCTGCGCCGGCGCTGCCCTACCGGATCCCGGTCCTCCAGTACCATCTCATCGGCGACACCGACAGCCGGTGGAAGCGCTCGCGCGACGGATTTCGCCGCGACCTGCAGCTGCTTTACGACCGCGGCTATCGCCCCATCACGGTCGCCCAGCTGATTGATCGCGACTTCGACATCCCGCCCGGCACGTCACCCGTCGTCTTCACGTTCGATGACGCGTCGCCGGGGCAGTTCTCTTATGTCGAGCGCGACGGCAAGCTCGATATCGATCCGAACAGCGCACTGGGCATCTGGCTGGCCTTCAGCAAGCGGCACCCCGATTGGAAGCCGCGGGCGACCTTCTGCACGCTGTCCGGCGCCTCGGAGGGACACGCCTTTTTTGGCGACACCGGCGTGGCGGGACAGAAGTCGGCGTGGCGCCTGCCGAAGGTGCGATTCCTCGCCCAGCAGGGGTTTGAGCTCTGCAACCACACGCTGTACCACGCGCGTCTGGACCGGCTGGGCGACGCCGCCGTGCAGGAGCAGATCGCGCGCGGCGTGCTAGCCATCGACTCGGCCGTTGCCGGCCATCGCGTGCGAACCTTCGCGCTCCCGCTCGGACTCTGGCCGCGCAATCGCGAGCTTGCGCGCGCCGGTCAATGGACGGATCCCAAGACCACGCGCACGATCGCCTATCGGTTCGACGCCATTCTCGAGGTGACCGGCGCTCTGCAGGGCACGCCGTACGGCCCGGGGTTCAACCCGCTCTCCATTCCGCGGACGCAGATCATCGGCGAGAACCTCGGCAGGCTGCTCGACGCCATCGAGCCCAAGCGGTTCCGGCCGCGGCCCGCGTCGGCGCGCTAGCGCCGCATCATCCCTTCAAAGGCGGCGCGGATCAGCGCCCGCGCAGGGCTTCCAGCGCGCGGTCGATCGCCTCGCGCTGCGCCGAGTGGAGGGCACGGCGGCGCAGCTCCCGGAAGGTGTCGATTGCCAGGCTCAGGGCGACGGGATCGTCCTCCGTCGCGGCCACCGACGCGGCGTTGTCGGCGAGGTTGGCCCGGGCGAGGTCATCGTCCGGAAACCGTTCCGTGACCTGCAGCCAGCGGTTCATCCGGGCGCGCGGATCGGTCTCGGTGAGCGCCCACAGGTGCCACGCCCCGCGGTGGGTTGGGTCGGCCGCAATCGCCCGCGACGCGAGATTGCCGACGACGTCGGGGCCCCGTCCGGTGAGCCAGTAGGCGTTCGCCAAGCGGACCAGCGCCCGGGCATCTGAGGGCTCGCGATCCACGACGATCTCCATCAGTGGCCCCAGCACCTCGGGCATCGCAGCGTGCGCATCGGCCGCCGCGAACAGTTCGTCGGTGGGCGCGTCGGCGGCTAGCGCCGTCAGCGAGTCGAGGAGGCGACGCGTGTCTCCATCGCTCTTGTACGCATCCACGATCGCCGTCAGCCGGGTGAGGACGGATCCGGGAGTGGGGCGCATGGCGCGCAATTTACCCACAGCGTTCAGTGTGGGTGGGGAGGGTTGCGCGAACGCAGCGGGGCCGCCATACTCCACGCCAGTCGGCCTGCGCCTTGCGCACGCCCGCAGTACACCCCCCTCCGCCCAGCCGTCCGTTGACGGCGAGCGACTCCGGCCAGTTCCCGCCGCGAGTGACGGTGTGTCCGTTCGATCCCGCCGGGCTCCGTGACGTTCCGTGGCTTGGCAGTGCGAGGCCCTTCGGGCGCCTCGTCTCGTAGCCTGTCAGCATTGGTTCGCAGTTCGGCGCGCCGTAAGCGCGCGGTCCGTGGAAGGCACGGACCCTGATCCCCAAGCAGCAGTCGGAGTGTCCACTCCTCACGTGGGCGGGCCGCGCATTCGCGGCTCGGGCCCGCATCGCATTGATCCACCACTTCACACACACGCATGAGCGAGAATCGTCGTCCTCGCCGCCGCGGTCGTCCGGCCAAGTCGCGCGGAAAGACTGCGCCAGAAACCACATCGGCCGAGCCGGATCCGTATCTCGATAGTTCTGCGCCGGAATCGGCGTCGGACGGTCCGCCGCCGGAACTTCGGACGCCAGAGCCCCGCGCGGCGGCCGACGAGGCGCCGCCAGCCGCGCCAAACGCTGAACCGTCGTCCGGTTCGGCGCCCGCCGAGGCGGGGTCCGCCGAGGGGAATGGCGGCGCTAGCTCGGCGCCGATGAACGGCGCCAACGGGGGCGGACGGCCGCAGTTCGAGCACCGCCGCGAGCGGTTCGGTCGTCGCGGCCGCCGACATCGCGGGCGGAACCGAGGCAATGGTGGCGAGCAGAACGGCCAAGGTGGCGGGCCGCCGGCGCAACCGATCGTCGCCGACGGCGACACGGTGGGATGGTTTGACCCATCGCGCGACGCGGGCTTCATTCGCCGAGCGGGGGCCAGCTATCTCGAGGAGCAGGGCGACGCATATGTCCCGGCCTACCTCGCCCGCCAGCACGGCCTCCGTAAGTCGGATCTCGTGCGGGCCACGACCGGGCGCGACCATCGCGGTCGGCCGACCTGCGTGGAGATCCTCTCAATCAACGAACACGACCCCGCGGACGCGTTGCGCCGTCCGGACTTCGCGTCACTGACCGCGAGCTATCCGGACCGCAGGCTCACGCTCGAGACCGGCCGGCCGGCGCGTGTTGGTCCAGAACTCACCCGTCGCGCGATCGACCTGATCGCCCCCATCGGCTACGGCCAGCGCGCGCTCATCGTCGCCCCGGCGCGCGCCGGCAAGACGATGCTGCTGCAGGCCATCACCGAGGGCGTGGCGCTCAAGCATCCGGACGCGACGCTCCTCATTCTCCTCGTGGACGAGCGCCCCGAGGAAGTGAGCGAGGCGATCTCGTGGGGCGTGGGCGAAGTGATCGCGTCGTCGTTCGACCAGCCGGCGCGCCGACACGTCGAGGTCACCGAAATGGTGCTCGAGCGGGCGCGCCGCCTCGTCGAACTCGGCAAGGACGTGGTGATCGTGCTCGACTCGCTGACGCGCATGGCCCGTGCGCACAACACCGCCGAGCGCGGCACTGGCCGGACGATGTCGGGCGGCCTGGACACGTCGGCAATGGCCAAGCCGAAGGCGTTCTTCGGTTCGGCGCGCAACATCGCCCCCGAGAACGGCGGCGGATCGCTGACGATCATCGCCACGGCGCTGGTCGAGACCGGCTCGCGCATGGACGACGTGATCTTCGAGGAGTTCAAGGGGACGGGCAACTGCGAGATCAAGCTCGACCGCGGGCTCTCGGAGAAGCGCATCTTCCCCGCGTTCGACATCGCGAGCTCCGGCACGCGCCGCGAGGAGAAGCTGTATAAGCCCGGCCAGCTCGACGCCATCTACGCCCTGCGCCGCGGCCTCCAACAGATGCCGCCGCAGGCGGGGATGGAGTGGATGATCAAGCGCATCGCCAGCACGCCGGATAACGACACGCTGCTGGGTGGGCTGGTCTAGGGACGAGGGACGAGAACGACATCACCACGGAGACACGGAGAGCACGGAGAACGGCAACTGAAAAATCTTGGAGGAACAGCGCTCGCGACTCACGCCCCTGCGTGGAGCACTGTCGTTACCCCCAGTATTTGCAGTTGCAGTTCTCCGTGCCCTCCGTGTCTCCGTGGTGAAGCAGTTGAAGCTCCGTCCGAGACCTACCGCTTCGCCCCAAGCTCTTCGAACAGGTCGGCGATCGCGCGCATCCCCTTGTTGAAGTTCTCGACGCTCATCCACTCGTCGGGGGCGTGGGCGTTCTCGCCCGGCAGGCCAAAGCCCATCAGCAGGACGGGCACGCCGAGGATGCGTTCGAAATCGCCAACGACCGGGATTGAGCCGCCTTCGCCGGTCACCTCCGGATTCCGCCCGAACGCGGCGTGCAGCGCGCGCTTGGCCGCCTCGAAGAGCGGCCCTTCGAGGTCCGCGCGCCACGGCTTGCCGCCGTGGAGGTGCGTCACCGTGACGGCCACGCCCTTGGGGGCGACCTTCGCCACGTGCGCCTTCATCAGGGCCTCGATCTTCGCCGGCTCCTGCTTGGGCACCAACCGGCAGCTGACCTTCGCCATGCTCACGCCGGGAAGCACCGTCTTGGCTCCTTCGCCGGTGTAGCCGCTCAGCAAGCCATTGACCTCGCACGTCGGGCGCGTCCACAGCTTCTCGAGCACGGTGAACTGCGGTTCGCCGCCCAGCGATGACGCGCCGACCTCCTGGCGGAAGTGCTCTTCGTCGAACGGGAGCTTTCGCATTCCATCGATGACCGCCGGTGGGAACGGCAGGACGTCGTCGTAGAAGCCGTCGATCATGATCTTGCCGTTGGCGTCGTGCATCGTGGCGAGGATGCGCGCCAGCGCCATCGCCGGGTTCACCACGGCGCCGCCATAGCTCCCTGAATGCAGATCGCTGGCGGGGCCGCGGACGTCAATCTGGAAGTAGGCCAGCCCGCGCAGCGAACTCAGGATGCTTGGGATGCCCGGGGCGAACATCGACGAATCGGAGATCACCACGCCCTCGCAGGCGAGGCGCTGTTTGTGCTTCTCGATGAACGGCGCGAGGTTCTCGCTCCCGACTTCCTCCTCGCCCTCGGCGAGGACGATGATGTTCACAGGAAGCGTACCGCGCACCTCGAGGAAGACCTCCAGCGCCGCGACGTGGGCAAACAGCTGGCCCTTGTCGTCCACGCTGCCGCGCGCGAACAGCTTGCCGTCGCGCACGGTCGGCTCGAAGGCCGGCGTCGTCCACAGGTTGAGCGGTTCGGGCGGCTGTACGTCATAGTGCCCGTACACCAAGTAGGTCGGCGCCCCCTTGGCCTTGCGCCACTCGGCGAGCACCACCGGGTGCCCGGGCGTCGGGCACGTCTCGACAGCGAATCCCATCTTCGCGAAGCGATCGTGCAGCCACTTCGCGGCGCGGGCCGTGTCGGCGTTGTGCTCGGAGCGCGCGCTGACGCTGGGAATGCGCAGGAAGTCGAACAGGTCGTTGAGCAGTTGCCCCTCGCGCTCAGCGAATCGCTTTTCAAGATCGGCCGGAATGGTCATCGAGACTCCGAAAGAGACGGCGTGGAATGCCCGGGCCAACCGCCACGCCACCAGCGCAGCAACCACGCGCGCTGGCGCCCGAGCACAAGACCGTGGGCAGTGCGCACCACGGGGGGGCCTTGATCTATGCGTGTAAAATACGGCGCGAGCGCCACAATGGGGGCGGGCTCGCCCGCGCCCGCGCCCGCGCCCTCCGGGTCGTCCAGGATCAACACAAGGACGTCGCCTTCCTGGGCGCGTTCGCTGAAGGTGGTCCAGACATCGTACTGGTTGCGGCGCCCGCCAAGGTTCGTGGAGAAGACGCCGATGCTGTCGAGTCCGGCGCGCGACAGACCCCACGCGAGTTGTGCCGCTTCCTGGTACCGGTCAGCCGCCACCCAGACCCGTTGCGGCGCCGGCTCGCCGCGACGGACGCTCAGGCCAAGCCGGATGGCGTCGCGCACGCTGGAGGCGACGGCATCCCAACCGTACGCCTTGCTCACCGGGTCGCGCCCGGGACGCAGGCCGAGCCGCGGTGCGAGCAGCGAAGCCGCGTCCACGTAGACGAGGACCGAGAGCGCACCGCCCAGCCAGAGTCCAGCGCGCATCCAGCGCCGCCGCGCTCCGCGCGCTGCTTCGACTGATACCAGCAGGATCGCCGGCAGCCAAGCCGACGCGGGCCAGTTGGCTTCGACGTTCTTGCGCGTCGCGCTCCACGCAAAGAAGGCCAGCACGAAGACGCCGATGGTGCCAAGCAGACGGAAGAGCGCGTCGTCACGCTGGCGCAGGGCGCGCCATATGGCGCCGATGAACAGCCCGAACAGGATCGGCGACGCGAGGCCCATCTGCCCGCCGACGAGGTTCAGTTCTCGCTGCAGCACCGCGCCGATGCCCGCCTGCTTGGGCGCGCCCAGCCCGTGGCCGAGCTGGAATGCGAACGCCATCCAGTCGTGTGTGGCATTCCACCACAGGTTCGGCGCCAGCACGAGCGACGCGAGCGCAACTGCCGCGTAGGGACCGGGCTCGCGGAAGCGTTGGCGCAGGGGGGTGTACGCCGCGCACGAGAGTGCGATGGCCGCCGGAATGAGCACCGCCGTGTACTTGGAGAGCATCGCCACGCCGATGGCCACGCCGGCGACGCACCACCATCGCAGCGACGCGCGTGACCGCGCCGGCGCTTCAAGCGCCTCGACGACCGCGTGGAGCGTCCAAGCGAGCGCGCAGAACAGCGGCGCGTCAGGAGTGGCCAGCACGTAGCCAGCGGCGGCCAGCGGCATGCACGCGAAGATCAGCGACGCCCACAGCGCGGCTTCGTCCCCGCCGAGGCGGCGCGCGGTGCGCAGCAGCGCGACCCCGGCCAGCGCGCCGGCCAGTACCGAACCAAACCGGATCCCCAGTGGGGAGTCTCCGCCCAGCGCCACGAGCCACGCGATCGCCGGGGGATGATCGAAGTAGCCCGCGGCGAGGCGCCGGCTCCATTCCCAGTAGTACGCCTCGTCGCTCGTGAGCGGCACCAGCGCGGCCATCACGAATCGCAGGACGGTGCCAAGGGCCAGCACCTGCAGGGCACGGCGCCAGGGCTGCCCAGTCGATGGGGACGCGGCGGTGTGGGTCGTCATGGAACGGTGGCGGGGGACGAGGCGGTTAGGTTGGAAAATCTACCTCCCCGCGCGACCCTCCGCCCCGCGTCACATGTCTAACCGCCTCGCGCTCGAAACGTCACCATACCTGCGCCAGCACATGCACAACCCCGTGGACTGGTATCCGTGGGGCGACGAGGCGTTCGCACGCGCACGCGCCGAGGACAAGCCCATCCTCCTGAGCGTCGGCTACGCGGCCTGCCACTGGTGCCACGTGATGGCGCACGAGTCGTTCGAGGATGAAGCGACGGCGGCGCTTATGAACGCCGGGTTCGTGAACGTGAAGGTGGACCGCGAGGAACGCCCGGACGTGGACGCGATCTACATGCGGGCGGTGCAGGCGCTCACCCGGCATGGCGGCTGGCCGATGACGGTCTTTCTCACGCCGGACGGCGCCGCGTTCTACGGCGGCACGTATTTCCCGCCGGACGACCGGCACGGCATGCCCTCGTTTCGCCGTGTGTTGGCCAGCGTCGCCGAGGCGTGGCGCATGCGGCGCGACGACCTGGTGGCCAGCGCCACGTCGCTGCTCCGCATTTACGACGAGCCGCCGGGCGGACCGTCGGTGCCCGTACACACGGGACTGCTCGACCAAGCGGTACGGCGCGCGATGGCGATGTACGACCCCGCGAGCGGCGGCTTCGGGGGTGCGCCGAAATTCCCGCCGACGATGACGCTCGACTTCCTGTTGCGCCGATGGGCGCGCCACGGCGACGGCGCCCTTCTGCAGGCCGTCCAGCACAGCTGGGACCGGATGGCGCGCGGCGGGCTCTGCGATCAACTCGGCGGCGGCTTTCACCGCTACACGGTGGACGACACTTGGCTGGTGCCGCACTTCGAGAAGATGCTGTACGACAACGCGCTGCTCGTGCGGCTCGGCGCGCATCTCTGGCAGGCGACGGGTGATCCCGCCGTGCGAGAGACCACGGATGCCGCCCTCGCCTGGGTCGAGCGCGAGATGACGTCTTCGGACGGCGCGTTCTACGCGTCGCTCGACGCCGACTCGGAGGGGCACGAGGGGAAGTTCTACGTCTGGTCGCTCGACGAGCTGCACGCCGCGCTGGGCGACGACGCCGAGCTCCTTGCCGCCTATTGGGGCGCGAGCCGCGAGGGGAACTTCGAGGGGCGCAACATTCTCTGGCGTCCGACCGCTGACGCGGCGTTCGCGGCGAGCCGGGGCCTCACGGTCGACGCGCTGCGTGCGATCGTCGCCCGCGGTCGCGAGGCCCTCCTCGCCACGCGCGCAACGCGCGTGCGTCCCGCGCGCGACGAGAAGATCATTGCGGGCTGGAACGGCCTGATGCTGCGCGGCGTCGCCGAATGCGCCCGCGTCTTCGGCGACGCGCGCTGGCGCGCGCTCGCGCAGCGGGCGGCCGACTTCCTTGCCGAGCGACTGGTGGTGGATGGCCGCGCCTTCCGAGTCTACGCCGGAGGGGAGGCGCGCATTTCGGGCTTTCTCGAGGACCACGCCGCCCTTGGCCTTGGCTTCCTCGCGATGTACGAACTGACCTTCGACGACGCGTGGCTCGAGAGAGCGCGCGCGATGGCCCGGGTCTGCCGGGCGCAGTTTTGGGACGAGCGAGCCGGTGCCTTCTTCGATACCGCCACGGACGCCGCACCGCTCATCACGCGCCCGCGCGACGCCTTTGACAACGCGGTGCCGTCAGGGACGTCGCTGGCCGTGGACCTGCTGCAGCGGCTTTCCGCGCTCGACGGCGACGGCGAGGGCACCGAGTGCATCCGGCGTGTGCTGCGCGCGCACGCGGACCTGATGGGACAGGCGCCGCTGGCGTTCGGCCACCTGCTTGGGTGCGCCGACACCGAGGTTGACGGAAGCGTGAGCGTGGTGCTCAGCGGCACGCCGGGCGCCGCCGACCTCGAGGCGCTTCGCAGTGTCGTCGCGGCGATCTACGTCCCGGCGCTGACGCTGGCGGGCGGTGATGCAGACACCGCGCTCGCCGCCGGCAAGTCGGCGCGCAATGGTCGCGCCACAGCCTATGTCTGCCGCGGGTTCACCTGCGAGGCACCCACAAGCGATTCGGCGGAGTTGACCCGGGCGCTGCGCGACGCCGCGACCGCGTAGGCCCTACAGGTCGGCGCAGGACTTGTTGATCTGCCGGCACTGCTCGCAGATCAGCTTGCACTTGCGCCAGACCAGCGGCCCGCCGCCGCAGTAGTCGCAGGGGAGGTCCTCGGCGCGCGGCGCTGGACGCGGGGCGCGGGACGCGTTCTCGCGGCCGTCCACTACTCGAAGTCGAGCGCGAGGTTGAGCGCAGGCGCTGAATGCGTGAGCGCGCCCACCGAGATGCGATCGACGCCCGCCTCGGCGATGGCGCGCACTGTCTCAAGCGTGACGCCGCCCGACGCCTCGGTCAGCGCGCGCCCGGCGGCGATGGCCACCGCCTCACGCAGCAGCTCGGGACCCATGTTGTCGAGGAGGACGCCGTCAGCACCGGCCTCAACGGCCGTGCGCACCTGATCCAAGCGGTCGCACTCGATCTGTACGAACACCCCGGCCGGCGCCTGCTCGCGCGCGCGACGCACCGCCATCGCCACGTCACCGTCCAGCGCCGCAAGGTGATTGTCCTTGACGAGCACCGCATCGGCGAGGGTCTCGCGGTGGTTGGCGCCACCGCCGCAGCGCACGGCGTACTTCTCCAGGCGTCGCCAGCCCGGCGTCGTTTTGCGCGTGTCCACGATCCGCGCGCGGGTTCCGCGCACCGCATCGACGAAGCGACCGGTCAGCGAGGCCACGCCGGATAGGCGCTGGAGGAAGTTCAGCGCCGTCCGCTCGGCGGCGAGCACGCCGCGCGCGCGGCCGCTGATGAACAGCACCGTGGCGCCGGCCGCGAGGCGATCCCCATCTTCCGCGTCCACGCGGATCTCCACCTTGTCGTCACAGCGGCAGAAGGCGGCGAGGGCGAGCGGAATGCCACAAAGGAAGCCAGGCTCGCGCGCCACGAGCGCAGCGCGGGCGCGGCGCGTCGGGGGCACGGTGGCCAGCGTCGTGATGTCGTTGGCGGCTTGGTCCTCGTCGAGCGCTGCCTTCACCAGTCGGGCGGCCTGCGCATCGGTCAGCGGGAAATCCGGCTCGCCCGCCGTGAAGGACGGCGCATCAGCGGCTCGGACTACCCGCGGCGGCACCCGATCCGGCGTCATTCGCCCGGGTCCACGCCCTCGGACGCCGGGGCGGGCGCGCCGCCGCCGATGGCCACCATGCGCTCGATGGCCATCCGGGCGCGATCGGCGATATCGGGGGCCACGGTGATGCGGTGCTGCAGGTGTCGCAGGGCGTCACGCACCTTGGGCAGGGTGGTCACCTTCATGTAGGCGCACGACGCCCGTTCGTTCGCGGCGAAGAACTGCTTGCCCGGATACGCGCGCCGCAGGCGATGCAGGATGCCCACTTCCGTGGCCACGATGAATGCCTCGGCGGTGCTCTCACCTGGCCGCTTGATCATCCCCTCGGTCGAGAGAATGTGCACGCCCTCGGGGTCCACGTCGCCGGCCGACACGGCCTCGACCACGCTGGTGGCGCATCCGCATTCGGGGTGAATCAGGAACTCGGCGCCCGGGTGCAGCGCGCGCTGGAGGCGGATGTTCTCCGGATCGATGCCCGCGTGCACGTGACACTCACCCATCCACACGTGGATGTTCGCGCGGCCGGTCACGCGGCGCACGTGCGCGCCGAGGAACATGTCGGGCAGGAACAGAATCTCGCGGTCCGCTGGGATCGCGTTGATCACCTCGACCGCGTTGCCTGAAGTGCAGCAGTAGTCCGTCTCGGCCTTCACCTCGGCGGTCGTGTTCACGTACGAGACCACGACCGCGTCCGGGTGCTCCGCCTTCCAGGCCCGCAGCTGCGCGGCATCAATTGTTGAGGCGAGCGAGCATCCGGCCGCGAGGTCGGGCAGCAGCACCGTCTTCGACGGCGAGAGGATCGCGGCGGTCTCCGCCATGAAGTGGACGCCGCAGAAGACGATGACCTCGGCGTCGGTGCGCGCAGCCTCGCGGGAGAGCCCCAGCGAGTCGCCGACGTAGTCAGCCAGATCCTGCACCTCGGGCCGCTCGTAGTTGTGCGCCAGGATGACCGCCCGGCGCTCCTTTGCGAGGGCCCGGATCTCGTCGACGAGCGCGCCGGAGGCTGGGAGGTCGGGGTGATCGATCGCCATGCGGGAAAGCTAGCCACGTCCCCCAAGGCCGGGCGAGCGGGGGGTGCTGGCGCAGAAGGCGCCGCCCCGCGATCATCCACGTGTGGAAATCGTGACTGCTCTCGGCATTGAACTGGTCGGCGTGCTGTACCTGCTGGCCCTCGTGGTGCTCGTCGGCGCCACCGCCTTCCACTTCCTCATCTGGCGCCGCACGGCGCTCCCACTCGGCCCGGTGCGTGAGGCCACGGACGCGCAGATGTTCGCGCTCGTCGTGCGCTGGGGCACGTGGGGCGCGGCCGCGTACCTCATGCTGGCCCTGCCGCGCGCGATGGGCGTGGCGGCTATGCTCGACGAGCGCTTTCCGCTGACGGCCCGACTGACCGCGCTGATGCTCCGTTCAGAATGGGGGATCGGATTCGCCGCGTCAGTGCTTGCCGGGGTGATTGCATTCGTGGGCTACCTGCTGGCCGCGCGGCGTCACCCCATTGGCTGGGGATTGGTGCTCACGAGCATCCCGATCGTAGCCATCGGCGCAGGACTGCAGAGCCACCCCTTCAACGCTTTTTCGACCCTGACAATGGCGCCCATCTTCGACGGCCTCCATGCCGTTGGCGTGGGCGGCTGGCTGGGGTCGTTCTTCCTCCTGGTGCTGGCCGAACGTCAGGTGCAGGTGCACACCGCTTCACCGTGGACCGATCCGATGGGGGCGATCATCGACCGGTATTTCCGCGTATCCGGCGCGTTGGGCACCGCGGTGCTGCTCACCGGGTTGTTCAGCTCTGCGACGCATCTCACCGGCTTCGACGACATCCAAGGGTCGCCGTACGGCCGCCTGCTCGCCGGCAAGGTCGGGATCGTGATGATCCTGCTTGCCTTCAACGAGTACCATCGCCGCCACGCGGAACGGCTGGCGCGGACGGGGGAGCGCTCACAGCTGGCGCACACGCTGCGTTTTCACGCCGCGCTGATCCTGCTGGTGATGGCGCTGACCGCATTGCTGGTGGACACGCCGCCCCCCGACGTCAACGAAGTGCGCAGCGAGGTCTTCCGGACGGCGCCTCGCGGGTAAGCCGAGGCGCCGAGCGGCGGAGTCTGTTGGGGCTCGCCTAGAACTCGATGTGGCGCCCGCGCCACTTGTGCTTCGGGCGCGGGAAGTCCCGGCGGTAGTGCCCGCCGCGCGATTCGCGCCTCAGGAGCGCCGCCATCGCAATCACCTGGGCGGTTTCGATCATGTTCGCCTCTTCCGTCGCGCCCACCGGGAGGCGCGCCACAAGGCCGTCGAGACGCTCGACGCAGGTGCGCAATCCCTTGGCGCTGCGGTCGATGCCCGCGTAGTCCCACATGAGCATTCGCACCGTGTCGGCGGCCACCTGTGCCGCGCCGCGGTCGCGAAGGACGGGCACGCGCCATTCGGACTTTCGCGGCAGGCGCGGCAGGTGCGGCCGGGTGCCCATGTCGCGCGCAACGCGCTCGGCGAAGACGAGTCCCTCGAGGAGCGAGTTGGACGCCAGACGGTTCGCTCCGTGCACGCCGGTGCATGAGACCTCACCGCACGCGTAGAGCCGGTCGAGCGAGGAGCGTCCGGCCAGGTCGGTGGCGATGCCGCCCATCATGTAGTGCGCGGCAGGGGTCACCGGGATGCGATCGCGCCGCGGGTCGATGCCGCGCGCGACGCACAGCGCGAAGATCCCGGGAAAGCGCCGGGCGAAACTCCCCTTCAGGCTGCGTGCATCGAGGAAGACGCGTCGGCCGGCTTGCTGCTCGCGGAAGATGGCGCGAGCCACGACGTCGCGCGGCGCCAGTTCTGCGCTGCGGTGCGCCTTCAGCATGAAGCGCACGCCGCGCTCGTTGACCAGGGTCGCCCCCTCACCGCGCACTGCCTCGGAGACGAGCTGCAACGGGTTCTCCGGCGTGTCGAGCGCCGTGGGATGGAACTGCACGAACTCCATGTCGGCGAGCGTGACACCGGCCCGATGGGCGATGGCGTAGCCGTCCCCCGTCGCGACGACGGGATTCGTCGTGTGGCGATAGAGCTGGCCACAGCCGCCGGCGGCGAGCACAGTGGCGTCGGCGATGAGTTCCACCGCGCTCCCCATCACGCTTGCTCGCACGCCGCAGCAGCGGTCGGCGTGGACGATCAGGTCAAGCACGCGCGCGCTCTCGAGCACGTGGATGTTGGGCGCCTCGGTGACGCGCCGGATGAGAGTGCGCGCAACTTCCGCACCAGTCTGGTCGCCGTGCGCGTGCACGATGCGATGACGCGAGTGGGCGGCCTCCTTGCCGAGGGAGAGCCGGCCATGGGGATCCTTGTCGAACTGCGCGCCGGCGCTGGCCAACTCGCGGACGCGCGCCGGGCCCTCGGAGGTAAGCACCTCGACCGCCGCGGCATCGCAGAGCGCCGCCCCCGCGGCCAGTGTGTCCTTGCGGTGAAGGTCCGGCGAGTCGCCCGCCCCCAGGGCGGCGGCGATCCCGCCCTGCGCATAGGCGGTGGCCGAGTCGAACAGCGACCGCTTGGTCAGCACGTAGACTTCGCCGTGCGCCGACGCGCGCCACGCCGTGTGCAGTCCGGCGACGCCGGAGCCGACGACGAGGAAGCGGGTGCGAATGCGCTGGGTCATGCCTAATGCTCGCATGTCCGCGCGCGTGAGTGAAGGGCCGGGCGGGAGGTTGGCGCGTGGCGGCGCGCAGGCGAGATTTGGAGGATGCTCGCGCGCTTGCTTCCCGGTCGCACACATCGTCATGGTTGACGCCGCCGGCGGCTGGTTCGAGATCGCGGCCCGATTCGGTTTCCTCACGGGTACGACGACGGCGCTCGGCGCCTGGGTCTTCCGCCGGTTCGTGGTGCCGCGCGCCGCGGGTTCGTCGGATGCGACGGTCGCCGACGCCCTTCGACACCTCGCCGACCGCGCGGCAGTGTTCGGGCTCGCCCTGCTCGCGCTGAGCGCGAGCGCGCGCCTGACCGCCTGGCTAGCCAGCGGGGCGACGGCGGTGAGCAGCGCGGCCTCGGCCGTAGGGGTCATCGATCCGCCCCGGGTGCTGATGCTCCAGATCGCCGCCGCCCTGGTCGCGCTTTCGGCGCTGCTGACACGCGGGGCATCGCGCGCATGGCCAGCGATTACCGAGGGGGCGCTCGTGGTGCTCGCGGTCACGCCGCCCTTCCTCGCGCATGCTGGCAGCGCCGCGGAGTGGCGCGCCGTCGCCGTGGCGGTGGACATTACGCACCTTGTCGCCGCCGGCGCTTGGGTGGGCGCGCTCGCCCTCGTGACATGGGCGGCGGCGCTTGTCCGGCGTGAGGCCGAGGGACCGGCGCGCATGGCCACGCTCATTGCGGCCTTCCATCCCATCGCGGTGATTGCGGCGCCCACGGTGTTCGCGACGGGACTCCTCACGGCCTGGCTTCGCATGGGCGTGCCGGAGGGCATTGCCGCGCCCACGTACAGCGGCCTCTTCGTGGCGAAGCTCCTGCTTGTCGGCGCGACCGGGTACATCGGCATCGGCCATTCGAAGATCGCCACCAAGCGACTGAAGACCGTGCCCGCGGACGCAACGTGGCGGTCGCTGCTCCTTGAGTGCGCGTTCGCCGTCGCTGTGCTCGTCGTCACCGCCGTGCTGGTCGGCACCGCCCCGATCGCCGAATGACACAGCCTTCCTTCCCACCCGGCGCAGACCGCGACACGCGCGGCCGGCTCGTTGTCCTGATGGTCACGGCCTTCATGGACATGGTCGGGATCCTGATGGTCGTGCCCCTGCTCCCGTTCTACGCGAAGGACATGCACGAGAGCGGCGTGATGGGGCGCGTGCTCGCCAGCATCGGGATGGGCGGTGAAGGGGCGGCCGTCTCGCTGCTCATCGCAACGTTCGCGATCGTGCAGTTGATTAGCGCGCCGTATTGGGGACGGATCTCGGACCGGTTCGGGCGGCGTCCGGCGATGATGATTGGCCTTGGCGGGTCCGCGCTTGCGTATCTCGTCTTCGCGTACGCCCCGACGCTCGACTGGCTGTTCATCAGCCGCATCGTGCAGGGAGCGGGCGGCGGCACCGTGGGTGTGATTCAAGCCTACGTGGCCGACTCCACGCGTCCAGAGGACCGCGCCAAGGCGCTCGGCTGGCTCTCCGCCTCCACCAACGCCGGCGTCGCACTTGGCCCGGTGATCGGCGGCGCAGCCATGCACTTCCTGGGCACGAGTGGCCCCGGCCTGGCCGCCGCACTGATGTCGTGCATCACGATGCTCTTTGCCTTTCACTATCTCACCGAATCGCACGACGCGGCGGCGGCGCACGCCGAGGGGAAGCGGGTTCGCCGGTCGAGCGACGCGATCTGGCGCGTGGTGTCGCACGGCGCCGAGCCGTCCTCGCGGCTGATCTGGATCTACGCCATCACGATGGGATCGTTCCAGGCGATGTCGGCGACGCTGGCGCTGTTCCTGGCGTGGCGGTTTGGCGTCACGGCGTCCACCATCGGCTTCTTCTTCACGTACACCGGCGTCATCTCGGTCTTCACGCGCGCGCTCGTCCTCGGCAAGATGGTGGACCGGTTCGGCGAGGCTCGCCTGTCACGGCTGGGGATGACCCTGCTCGCTTTCGGGCTTGGCAGCATGCCGTTCGCGCCGAACATCCCGGCGCTCGCCGTCTCCGTGGCGCTCGTGCCGCTTGGCACGGCGTTCACGTTCCCGTGCGTCACCGGACTGCTCAGCCGCGTGGTGGCCGCGCATGAGCGCGGGCTGTACATGGGCGTCCAGCAGACGTTCGGTGGCGTCGCCCGCGTGGTCGGTCCCCTCTACTTCGGGTGGGCATACGACCACCTGGGGCCGCGCGTGCCGTTCCTTACGGCCGCCGTCGTGGTCCTGCTCACGATCTCGCTCGGCCTCGACATGGAGTCGTACGGCAAGCCGGAAAGCGAACCGGCCGCTTAACGCGGCCGGTTCAACGCTGTCGAGCCTGCCCCGCAGGTCAGCCGCTCAGACCGTAGCTTCGCGCGGCGTGCGCCCAATCAGCGTGCCCACCATGAGCACGACCACCGCGCCGATGACGTTGTACCAGAGAAACGCCACCGACGGCAGGAAGTAGTTGACTCCGGCCACGGCCGACATGCCAGCGATCAGCCCGTAGAACGCGCCGCTGCCGCCCGTACGCGGGACCATCGCGAGCAGGAAGACGCCGAGGATGGAGCCGTAGAAGTACGAACCGAAGCGGTTCACGACCTCGATGAGCGACCCGAGGTCGGCGGCAAAGACCGCGACGATGCAGGCAAAGATCCCCCACGCCCCCGTGGCGGCGCGCGAGACCTTGAGCAAGTGCGCGTCGTCCGACTCGCGTCGCACCCATCGGCGGTAGAGGTCGATCACCGTCGTACTCGACAGCGCGGCAAGTTCACCCGCGACGGACGACATCGCGGCGGCGAAGACGGCGGCGATGAAGAGGCCGGCCAGGCCGAGCGGCAGCTGCGTGAGCACGAAGTGCGGAATGATGTAGTTGACGTCATTCGCGGGCTTCGCCCCCGGCGTCGTCACGGCGGCCAGCGCCTCAGCGCGCACCGCCGCCACGGCCGCGTCGCCGTCTCGCAGCGCCTGCCGGGCCGCCGCATCGGCGCCGTACGTTGACGCGGCCAGCGTGTGCGCCGCGTCGGCGCGCCGCTTCACAGCGTCCTCATAGCGCTGACTGACGGCCGCGTACGCCGCCGGATCGGCCGCGCGGGCGCGCTCGGCCTGCGCCGGGTTGTAGTAGAGCGGCGGCGCCGTGAAGATGTAGAAGACGAAGACCAACACGCCGATCAGCAGGATTAGCGCTTGCAATGGAATCTTCCAGTAGGCGCTGACGAGATGCGAACTGCGCGCTTCGTCCACCGACTTCGCCGTCAGGTAGCGCTGCACTTGGCTCTGGTCGGTGCCGAAGTACGACATCATCAGGAACGTGCCGCCGATGATCCCGCTCCAGAACGTGTATTGCTTGGTCAGCGTGAGGTCGAAGTCGAATACCTGCAGGCGGCCGGCGGCGCCGGCGACGCGCAACGCGCTGTCCGGATCAACCGGAATGCGCAGCAGCAGCACAATGATCACCGCCACGATGGCGGTGATGATGAGGAGCATCTGCTTCACGTCGGTCCACGCGACGGCCTGAATGCCGCCGATCATCGTGTAGAGCACCGTCGGCACGCCGATGAGCGCCACGGCGTACGGAATGGACAGGCCGAAAATCGCCGAGAAGACAACCGCCGGCGCCGCGATGATGGTGCCGCAAGCGAGCCCGCGCGAAAGCAGGAACAGCACGGAGGTGAGCGTCCGCGTGCGGGCGTCGAAGCGCCGCTCGAGGAACTCATACGCGGTGTACACCTTGGCTCGGTGCAGGAACGGCACCAGCGTGACGCCCAG